>CBIHPE010000027.1:0-24203 GCA_966212015.1 uncultured Frankiales bacterium
CAGGAAGGCGTGGCCTCGCTCGGCGGCTATGCCGAGGTGTTCCAGCGCAACGTGATGGCCTCCGGCGTGGTGCCGCAGATCAGCATGATCATGGGGCCCTGCGCCGGCGGCGCCGTCTATTCGCCGGCCATGACCGATTTCATCTTCATGGTGAAGGACAGCAGCTACATGTTCGTCACCGGCCCCGAAGTGGTGAAGACCGTGACCCACGAGGACGTCACCGCCGAAGGGCCGCAGCCACCCCGGGACCCGCTCGTCGCCCGCGTCGGCGAGCGCAGCAGGCAGCCACACGCCCGCATCAGGGAGGACCTCAGGACCGGGCACGCTCTGCGCCCAGCGCAGGACGCCGGCCCCGGCGACGCCCGGAGTCCCGAGGGCGTCCGGGAGCGCGGCGAGCAGGGCCGGCAGGTCCTCCAGGGGCTGCGCCAGGCGCCGTGCCGCAGCTGGGGGCACCCGCACGACCCCGCGACCAGCAGCATCGACGACACCGAGGACGCCGCGCGGCGTGCCGTCCCAGCTCGGACGGTCGGGCTCGGGGTCGGCCACCACACGGATCGGGGAGGAGGGCGGCCAGTCGCCGATCAGGGCAGTGAGGTGATGAGCGGTCTGGTCGTCCACCGTCCCAGTCTCGTCGCTGCCGCTGTCCGCCCGTCGACCCGGGGGCTCGTCAGGGCTTGTAGCGCTGATCGTCGGCGATCAGCGCCGCGGCGATGTCGGCCGGGAAGAGGCGCCGCAGGGAGGGCGCGTACTCGTCTCCGTCATCCGGGACGCTCACGCGCGTGCCGACGACCCTGACCGGGAAGGAGAGGCCCTCGTCGCCGGCCTCGCAATCGGCGTAGACGTAGTCCGCCTCAGGGGTCTTGCGCAGCAGCCGCACCGTGCAGTGCACGGGTCCGGCGAGCGGTTGGCTCAGGAGCTTGCCGCTGCGGTCGGCGGCGAGCAGGTCCGCGAGGCGAGCCTCTTCAGCCCTGACACTGGGACTCCTCCGGTCCGGCAGGGCGAACGACGGCTTCCAGGAGCAGGCGCTGATCGCTCCCAGCACGAGCGGCACACCGGCGAGCAGGATCGCGGGTCGGGTCATGAGAGGCGGACGCTCCGAGGTGCGCGCCGGTTCAGCCCGGCGTCCCTGACACTCCGGACGCGGCCGGGATCGCGTTGCGCAGCGCGCGCATTCCCCCGGAGAAGGCCACCAGGAGGCAGATCGCGACGGTGATCAACGACGCCCCGACGGCGGTCGGCCGCGTGCCGAGTGACTGGGCGACGGGACCGATCGCGGCCAGGCCCACCGGCATGAGCGTCAGCGACCCGAGGTAGTCGAAGCTCGACACCCTGGACTGGGCGGCGGCCGGGATGTGCTGCTGCAGCTGGGTCTCCCACACCGTGAAGCAGGTGGAGACACCGACGCCCGTGACGGCCTCCAGCGAGGCGACGGTCCAGGTGGGCATGGACGACGCGCAGATCCACGCCTGGGCGGAGGCCACCGCCAGGGTGACGCCGATGAGCAGGCCAGGGCGGGACGGCTGCCAGCGCAGGGCGACGAGGGAGCCGACCACGGCGCCGGTGCCGAACCCGGCCGAGATCCAGCCCCACGAGGTGGCGCCGTCGCGGATCTCCACGGCGACGAGGGGGCCGAGCACGAACACGGCGGGGAGGACGAGCGCGTGGTAAGTCGCGAACGCGACCAGGGTCGACCAGACCCAGCTGCGGGTGCGGACCTCGTGGAAGCCGCCCGCGAGGTCCTGCAGGAACGGCGACTTCTCGATCGGGGCCGCGGGCCGAGGACGCAGCATCAGGAGGGAAAGCGCTGAGGCCGCGAACGTGGCGGCGTCGACGGCGAGGGACGCGCCGGGGCCGATCCAGGCGACCAGGACGCCGCCGACCGCCGGCGCCAGGACCATGGAGGCGTTGCCCGTCAGGGAGAGCAGAGCGTTGGCGGGCTGCTCCTCGCCGGGCGTCACGAC
Source organism: uncultured Frankiales bacterium (assembly GCA_966212015.1). Taxonomy (GTDB): domain Bacteria; phylum Actinomycetota; class Actinomycetes; order Mycobacteriales; family SCTD01; genus RYN-111. The sequence goes on from CBIHPE010000027.1 coordinate 1,962, forward strand.
CTGCGGGATGAGGCCGAGCATCGCCGGCCGGAAGAACGCCTCGGCGGCGCCGTAGAACAGCATCAGGACGACGAACTGCGGCACTGTCGCCGTACCCGAGAGGAGCAGCGCTGCCCCGACGGCCTGCACCACGCCTCGGACGACGTCGGAGACCAGCATCGTGAGGCGGCGCGGGACGCGGTCGGCGACGACACCGCCGATGAGGACGCAGATCGCCAGCGAGAGCGCCGAAGCGCCGAGGACGAGACCCACGTCGGCCGCTCCGGCTCCCCGGATGGAGAGGACCGCGAAGGGCGTCGCGACCATGAAGAGCCGGTCGCCGACGGCCGACAGCGCCTGTCCCGCGAACAGGAGCGCGAACGGCCGGTGCCGCAGGACCGAGAGCCGACCAGGCCCGACGAGCGGCTCCGGATCGACAGGGGCCGCGGTGCTCACGGCGGCACTCTGCCAGTGCACGACGGGCGCGGCACCCGACTTACGGTGGTGGCGTGCCGCTCGAGCTCGACGAGGACCGCCGGACCGGTCTCGCCCGCACCCTGGAGGAGGCGCAGCGCCTGCTGTGCCAGGTGCGCTACGGGGCGGCGTTCGCCTTCGGCGCCGGGCACGTGGTGCTCAACCCCGACAACCCGCTCGCCGTGGGGAGCTTCGCCTCCGGTCTCGACGGAGACCTCGGAGCGGTCGAGAAGACGCTGCTGTCGCTGCCACTGATCTGGGGCGAGGCCGGCAAGCACCAGGTCGTCGTGCTCGCCAGCCCGTCGAGCGCTCCCGAGCTCGAGCTGCTCGCCGAGGAGTGCGGCTACGAGGCGGCCGAGGAGGTGACCACCATGCTGCTCACCGATCCGCTCCAGCTCGTCGACGGCGAGCCGGGGATCCTCACCCGGCCGCTGCCCGAGGACCTGGAGGGGTTCATCGGCCCGCTCATCGCGGCGGCGCACGACTGGTCCTTGACGGTCGGCAAGCGGCTGCAGGTCGTCCAGGGGCACCGGCTCGACGACCCGCGGCACGTCGCGTTCGGGGCGTGGGAGGGCGACGAGCTGGTCGGGGTCGCGACCGGCTTCCTGCACGGGGCGGTCGGCCAGCTGGTCGAGGTGAGCGTGGCGCGACACGCCCGCGGGCACCGCTGCGGACGCGCGCTGGCGAGCGCAGTGGCCGCCACGCTGCTCCAGCGCGGGGCCAAGATCGTCTGGGCCCAACCCGAGGCCGGGGGTCTCGTCGAACGCTTCCTGGCCGGCCTCGGTTTCGAACCCGCGTACGACGCTGTGATCTTCACGGCAGGAGCGTGATTGGAACTCGCAGAACTGCGGTAGGGGCCAGATCAGGGCGGTGACGACCGCCTCCGACGAGGAGGTACTGAACGCGGTGACAGAGCTCAGGAAAGGCACTCGAGTCACAGGGGGAGACCGCGACTCGCTCTCCGGTCAGCTCAAGAAGAAGTACGAGGCGGGCGCCTCCATCAGGGCGCTGGCCGAGGAGCACGGCCGTTCGTACGGCTTCGTGCACCGGATCCTCAGCGAGGCCGGAGCGACGCTCCGCGGCCGCGGCGGCGCGACCCGCAAGAAGAAGGTCTGACGCTCTCCTAGGCTGACGTCCATGGACCTGACGCTCAGCCCGGAGCAGGACGCCGTCAAGAAGGCGGTCAAGGAGTGGGTGGACGACGTCGTCGCCCCCCGCGCGCTGCAGAACGACCGTGAGGAGCGCTTCCCCCAGGAGGCCCTCGACGGCCTGCGCGAGACCGGCTTCATCGGCCTGTCGATCCCCGAGGAGTACGGCGGCGGCGGGGGAGACCCGCTCTCCTACGTGCTCTACATCGAGGAGCTCGGCCGTGGCGACGCCAACGTCCGCTCCATCGTCTCGGTCCACCTCGGGCTGGTCGCCGGCTCGATCGCCCGCTGGGGCACTGAGGAGCAGAAGCAGCAGTGGCTGCCGAAGATGGCCACCGGCGAGGTGCTCGGCTGCTTCGGGCTGACCGAGCCGGACTTCGGCTCCAACCCCGCCGACCTGCAGGCGACGGCCGTCAAGCAGCCTGATGGCGGGTACGTCCTCAACGGCAACAAGATCTTCATCACCAACGGGACGATCGCCGGTGTCACGCTGTTCATGGCCCGCACCGGCGGCGAGGGCGCCCGCGGCGTCTCCGCCTTCCTCGTGCCGAACGACACTCCCGGCTTCGAGGCCAAGAAGATCCACGGCAAGCTCGGCCTGCGCTCGTGCGACACCGCCGAGCTCGTCCTGCGCGACGTCCGCGTGGGCCCGGAGGCGCTGCTCGGCGGCGAGGAGGGCAAGGGCATCCGGGTCGCGCTGACCGCCCTCAACGACGGCCGCATGTCCCTCGGCGCCTCCTGCACCGGCCTGGCCCAGGCGGCGCTCGACACCATGATCAGGTACACGACCGAGCGCAAGCAGTTCGGCAAGGTCATCGCCGGCCACCAGCTCGTGCAGGAGCTCATCGCCGACACCGCGGTCGAGGTCGACTGCGCCCGGCTGCTGACCTGGCGGGTCGCCGACCTCAAGACGCGCGGCGAGGACTACTCGCTCGCCGCGTCGAAGGCGAAGTACTACGCGTCGGAAGCGTCGGTGCGGGCTGCTAACAACTGCGTCCAGGCGCACGGCGGTTACGGATACATCGACGAGTACCCCGCAGGGAAGTACCTGAGGGATGCCCGCGTTACGACTCTGTACGAGGGCACGTCCCAGATCCAGAAGCTCATCATCGGGCGAGCACTGACCGGTATCAGCGCCTTCTGACAGGAGGCGCGGTATGGCAGGACCCATGGGCCCGGGCGGCCCGATGCAGATGATGCGCTCGTTCCAGCGCGACTCGTCCGTGCTCGAGCAGAAGCTCGCCCCGGGGACGGTGCGCCGGATCGGGCGGTTCGCCGCCCCCTACAAGCGCGACCTCGCGGTCTTCCTCGTCCTCATCGTGGTCGACGCCCTGGTGGCGGTCGCCAACCCGCTGATCTTCAAGAAGGTCATCGATGACGGCATCGGCAAGAACCCGCCGCTGACCGGCTCCACCAGCGTCGTGCTCGCCATGGCGCTGCTGCTCGTCGGGCTCGCGCTGTTCGACGCCGTCCTCGGGCTGGCCCAGCGCTGGTACTCCGCCCGCATCGGCGAGGGCCTCATCTACGACATGCGCGCCAAGGTCTACGCGCACGTGCAGCGCCAGCCGATCGCGTTCTTCACCCGCACCCAGACCGGCGCGCTGATCAGCCGCCTCAACAACGACGTCCTCGGCGCGCAGCAGGCCTTCACCGGCACGCTGTCCAACGTCGTCAGCAACGTCATCGGCGTCGTCACGACCCTGACCGCGATGTTCATCCTGTCCTGGCAGATCACGCTGCTGTCGCTGGTGCTGCTCCCGGTCTTCATCATCCCGGCGCGGCTGCTCGGCACCCGGCTGCAGGCGCTGACCCGCGAGGCCTACGGCCTCAACGCGCAGATGAACAACACGATGACCGAGCGGTTCAACGTCTCAGGCGCGCTGCTGGTCAAGCTGTTCGGCCGGCCAGAGGTGGAGGACGAGGACTTCCGGGCCCGCGCCGGCCGCGTCCGCGACATCGGCATCACGAGCGCCATGTACGGCCGGGTCTTCTTCGTCTCGCTGACCCTCGTCGCGAGTCTCGCCACCGCTCTGGTGTACGGCGTGGGTGGCACGCTCGCGGCGGAGGGCTCGTTCTCCGTGGGCACCCTCATCGCGCTGTCGTCCTACCTGACCCGCCTCTACGGCCCGCTGACGGCGCTGTCCAACGTGCGCGTCGACGTGATGACCGCGCTCGTCTCGTTCGAGCGCGTCTTCGAGGTCCTCGACCTCGAGCCGATGGTGGCCGAGAAGCCTGATGCCGCAGCGCTTCCGTCCACCGCGCAGTCGATCGAGTTCGACGACGTCGTCTTCCGCTACCCCCGCGCCTCCGAGGTGTCGCTGGCCTCGCTGGAGTCGGTCGCGATCCTCGACAACACCGAGCCGCAGACCGTGCTGCACGGCATCTCCTTCACCGCGCCCGCGGGTTCCCTCACAGCGCTCGTCGGGCCGTCCGGGGCCGGCAAGACCACGATCAGCCAGCTCGTCACCCGCATGTACGACGTCCAGGACGGCGCCATCCGCATCGGCGGCCAGGACGTCCGCGACGTGACCCTGCAGTCCCTGCGCGACGCCGTCGGCGTCGTGACCCAGGACGCGCACATGTTCCACGACTCGATCCGCGCCAACCTGCTCTACGCCCGCCCCGGAGCGAGCGACGACGACCTCTGGGCAGCGCTCGACGCCGCCCAGGTCGGGCCGCTCGTGCGGTCGCTGCCCGACGGCCTCGACACCGTCGTCGGCGACCGCGGCTACCGGCTCTCCGGCGGTGAGAAGCAGCGGATGGCGATCGCCCGGCTGCTGCTCAAGGCGCCGGGCCTGGTCGTGCTCGACGAGGCGACAGCCCACCTCGACTCCGAGTCGGAGGCTGCGGTGCAGCGAGCTCTCGCGACGGCCCTCGAGGGGCGTACGAGCCTGGTCATCGCCCACCGGCTGTCGACCGTCCGGGACGCCGACCAGATCCTCGTCATCGAGGACGGCCGCGTCGCCGAGCGCGGGACGTTCGACACACTGCTCGCCCAGGACGGGCTGTTCGCCGAGCTCTACCGCACCCAGTTCGAGCGTCAGGCGCTGTCCGGAGCTCCCGAGGCCCTGGCCGCCTCCGTCGAACCCTTCTGAGGTTGCCCGACCTGGCGCGAAGTCCCGTGCGCGTCGTGCGGGCGTGACATCGTGCGGCAGATGTCCTTGCCTTCTGACGAGCACCCCCGGAGCGGCGACAGTGCGCGGGTCCTGCTCGCAGCTCTGCAGGACGCCGTCGCCAGCAGGGACCTGGCCAGGCTGGGCAGGCTCTTCGACGACGAGGCCGTGCTCATCGGGTCGTCCGCGGCGAACCTGGACCGTGCGGCGACGGAGGCCTACCTCGCGCGGGTCGTCGCCCAGCCCGGAGCGCTGCGGTGGGAGTGGGAGCAGGTCGTGCCCCTGTGGGAGTCCAGCCACGTCCTGGCCTTCGCCGCCCTGGGGACCGTGGGCTTCGACGACGAGCAGGGCCGGCCCGACGGGCCCCGTGACGCCTTCCGGTTGACCTGCCTCGCCGTGGCTGGCAGCGACGGATGGAGGCTCAGGCACTTCCACGGCTCGATCCCCGAGACCGGCTGACGCTCAGGTCGTACCAGCAGAGCCTCAGGCCTGCCGGGCTGTCCTGACGCGCTCGGCGTGGCGCGCGCAGAACATGTGACTGCGGCATCGCTCGAGGCAGCGTGGACAGCTCGTGAGCACCAACGCGACATCGGCGTGCACGCAGTGGAGCCCTGCGCCGCTGCTCGTGTTGCCCCCGAGGAGGCTGTCGTACTCGCAGGTCGTGTAGACGGTCGTGCCACCCACCGGCTGCGACAGGGCATAGCTCACCGGATCGACGCCTGCGGGCACGCTCAGCCCCGACCAGGTGACCTGAACGGTTCGACGCGGCTCGATCAGGCTGTCGGGGTCGGGCTGAGCATCGACGAAGCCGCGGAACACTCCGTCGTGGTCACGAGACTCGTAGAACTCTTCGAAGTCCATGTTCGCGATCGAGAGGTTGTTCTCGATGCTCCACATCTCGGAGGGAATGACACGCAGAGAGCGGCGGGACGACGCGTCGATCACGAGCGCTGCGTGCTCAGGGTGCTCGAGGCAGAACCGGTCGACCACGACGAGGAGGGCGGGGACCTCCGCCAGCAGGCCGATCAAGCCCATGGGGTCCTGGCCGTCGAGCCGTCGGTCTTCGTAGGTCTCCATCCACGCGCGGAAGCCGTCCTCGTTCTCGGTGGACCAGGCCTTCAGCAGCGCGTCATAGGCGGCGTCGTGGTCAAAGCACGTCCGGATCGCCACCGAACCCCGCGGCACCTGCAGCGGACCGTTCACGCCGTCAACACTGTCACGGCCCCGGCTCGATGCGCGGCAGCGCGTGTCAGTCGGGGAGAGAGATCACCGTTCGCGCCTCGCCCTCGGCTTCGGCCCGGGACACCCGGTCCCGCAGCACTGTCTGGGGCTCGCGCAGGTCGATGACATGGCGCTCCGGCACGCGGATCGGTTCGCTGCCGATGTGGTCCAGGTAGGCCTGGACGCTCTCCCGGGTGCGGAGCCGGCCGCGCAGCTGAAGCATGCCGTCCATGGTCGAGGCGAACGGGTCGGGCAGACCATGGCCCGACCGGGCCGGATCCGAGATGGCACCGGGTCGGGATGTGCCGGATTGCCCAGGTCAGACCCAAGCGCTCCGGGCTACTGCTTCTCGCAGGCGATGCCGTCGCCGTCACGGTCGCGGGCCGTGTTCGCGTCGTAGACCACCTGGTTCCTGGTGAAGGTGGTGACGGGCGAGCGGCCGCTGGTGTGGTCGGCGGCTCCGGGACGGCCCACGCCGTGGGGGTAGTCGACGTTCAGCTCCTTGCAGTTCGGATAGCTCTTGGCGGCCGGGGCGGTGCGGATGACCGGCGTCGGCTTGGGCTTCGGGGCCGGCGTCGCGACCGGCACTGTCGTGCGCACTGGTCTCGCCGCTGTGCGCTTGACCGGGGGTGACGCGACCGGCTTGCGCGTCGGCGAGGGCCGCGCGCTGACCGTCGGCTCGGCCGCAAACCCCTGGATGCTCTGCTCCTCGACCGCGTGGCTGGCCGTCGGGCGCGCGACGGGTGACGACGCGGGTACGGAGGGCTCGCAGGCCGCGCTGGCGCCGATCCCGGCGAGAGCCACCACCCCCGCGAGACCGCTGATCACCCTGTGCCTGCCGCTGCTGCTCACGTTGCCCCCCGAACGCTCGCTGTCAGCGTGACAGGGCTGTGTGCCGTCCGTGGCCAAGGTTCGGGTGTTGTCACCTCGAGGCCTGTCGGTCTGCGTCGGTAGCGTTGATCACGTGTCGACGGCAGACGACGTGCGCGAGATCGCGCTCGCCCTCGAGGGCGTCGTCGAGATCGACAGCGACGGGTTCGACTTCCGGGTCGGCAACAAGGGCTTCGTGTGGAGCTGGCCGCAGCGGGTGCCGGGCAAGCCGCGCGTCATCCGGCTCGACGTCGCGGTCCTCTACGTCGGCGACGTGTCCGAGCAGCAGGCCCTGGTCAAGGGCGAGCCGGACCTGTTCTGGATCGAGCCCGGCTGGGACGGCTGGCCGTTCGTCCTCGTGCGGCTGCCGAAGGTGACCAAGCGCCGCCTGCGCGAGCTGGTGACGGACGCGTGGGACATGCGCCGTGTGAAGGACCCGGCCGCGCAGTAGCGTCCCGCCCGTGACGACGCCGCCAGGCTGGTACCCGGACCAGAGCGGCACCGTGCGCTGGTTCGACGGCTACCGCTGGACCGACGCGGTCAACGTGCCACCGCCGCCGAAGCGGCAGATCGCGCTCTGGATCCCGCTCACGGTCCTGACCGTCGGGCTCGCCCTCATCGGCTGGTCCGCCAGCATGGGGCTGCCGCACCCGCTCTCCGTCTTCAACGGGCCGCACCTCAGTGCTCCAGGGACGGCGACGCTCCGCCTCGACTCCGGCACATGGGCCGTCTACGAGCAGGTGGGCACGACCGGACGGCACGGACCGATCACCTTCAGCACTCTCGGCGAGAGCACCATCACCGCCGCCGACATCAGGGTCGACGGGGGCAGCGGCACGGTCACCGCGGAGAGCGGGAACAACAGCCTGACGGTGAACGATCGTCGTTACACGGAGGTGGCGCGCTTCCGGGTCGCGTCCGGCGGTGACCACCAGATCGCGATCGCCTCTCACGACCAGCCCCAGCGCGACGTGCTCGTCACCCGGCCGTTCTCCTACGCCTTCCGCGGGTGGCGCGGCCTTGCGGTGGGAGTCTGCGGCGGTCTGGTCGCCGCGGTCGGCGTGGTCATCCTCATGGTCAGCCTCACGCGCCGGCGCTCAGCGCCGAAGGGCTGACAGCGTCTCCAGCTCGTCCAGGGCACAGACGGCGCGACGCAGGCCCTCGTCAGCGATGTCGCTGCCCTGCAGGCCGCCCAGGCCGCTCGTGAAGGTGGTCGCGACGAACACGTAGGCGACCATCCGGCGGTAGTCGTCCCAGACGTCCTCGCTCGTGTAGTGCGCCAGCAGGTCGCGCTCGTGCTTGGCGCGGTCCTCCGGGGTCAGGCCGAGCACGATCGAGTAGGTGACGTCGCGCATCCGCGGGCCGCGTCGGACGCACTGCCAGTCGAGGAAGCCGATGCCGCCGTCGAGGAAGTACAGGTTGCCCGGGTGCGGGTCGCCGTGGAGCAGCGTGAGCGGGCCGGCGTCGAGGTCGCGCGCCACCCGTCCGTACTCGTCCAGCACCCAGTCCGCCTCCGGCCGCCGGAGCTCCTCCGGGACGCGCTTGCGCAGCGGCTTCAGCGACCTCGTGATGAGGCCCAGCATCGGGTCGTCGCTGTTGCGCAGGGCCCACGAGGGCGGCGAGCCCTCGTGGACCTCGCGGAGCGTCGACAGGACCTGCGCGGCCTCGTCGACGGTGAGCGGTGTGAGGGTGTCGGCGAAACGGGCACCCCGGGCTGCGAGGTCCTCGAGGACGAGCAGGAAGCGACCGGTGCGCGGGTCGAACCGGCAGCCGTGGGACAGGGGCGCGGAGATGGGCAGGCCGGGTCGTACGTCCCGGTAGAACCGCACCTCGGTCTCGCCGAGCGACGCGAGACCGCCGAAGAGCCGGTTGCCTGGGGCATGGGAGGCGATCTTCACGAACACCGAGTCGGGGACGCCCTCGCCGGTCAGGGCGAGGCGCACCCGGTCGGTGGTGCCCTCGGTGCCGTCGACCCGCGTGATCGTCTCGACGCGGCCGCCGAGCACCTCGGACAGCAGCTCCGGCGTGACGGCGTCGACAGTGCGGGGGAGCGACCCGCTCAGGACGCGGTCGGCGACCAGCCGCCGTACCTCTCGCGCCACGTGGGTGATCACGACCTGAGGTTCTACAGGTCGAGCTGGTACTCCGTCCACGTGTCCATCACGCGGTAGCCGACGGCCTCGTTGACCCGGATCATGAAGCTGTTGCTCGCGGCGTTCCACGTGTTGACCCAGCGCACCTGGGGCTGCACCTCGACCAGCTGCGCGTGGTTCCAGTGCTTGAGCAGCAGGCCGAGGCCGTGCCCGCGGTGGTCCGGGTCGACGATCGTGTCCCACTGGTAGCCGATCTCAGGCGCCGTCAGGCTGATCCCGATCTCCGTGATGCCGGCGACCTGACCCGACTCGTGGACGGCCGCCGCCACCACCATGCGGCGGCGCCGGTCCGCAGCGGCCCGCTCCCGCTCGCGGTAGCGCGCCGCGTCCCACTTCTCCGGCTCGTAGTCCATGTCGCCCCTGGGAGCGTCGAGGGTCATCCGGCCGTTGAGGTAGGCCGCGCCCTCCACCCACTCGTCAGGTGCCCGGTCCTGCCACATCACCACCCGGTAGCCCGGCGGTGCAGCAGGACGGGCCAGCGGCGGGAAGGCGTGCAGGTCGAGCACCCGCCGGACGTCGTCGAGCACCGGCTTCGCACCGAGCGCCTCGGCCAGCTGACGCCCTGCTGTCGTGCTCACCGCCGAGAACACGCGGTCACGGCCGTGGGCGCGGGTCTCGGCCACCAGGTGCTCGCCCATGCTGCGGCCGAAGCCGCGTCCCCGGTGATCCGGGTGCACCTCGAGCTCGGCGTTGACGACCCGGAGGTTGTCGAGCACCGGCAGCGACATCGAGAGAGCGGCGACCGGGACGCCACCGTCACGGCCCACGTGCATGACGGTCCGCTCTCCGGCGATCTCGTCACGTTCGAGCCAGGGGGCGCGCTCCTCGATCGGATCGGCGGGCAGCGCCACGAAGTCGTGCGCCAGCGCCGCCGCCATCACGGACTGGAGGTCCTCGAGGTCGGCGCGCGTGGTCACCGGGCTGATCTGCACGACCTCACGACAGCAGGGAGAGCGCCTCAGCGTCCAGCGAGATTTCCGCGGCGGCCAGGTTCTCCGCCAGATGCGCCCGTGAGGAGGTGCCCGGGATGAGCAGGACGGTCGGGCCCTGGGCCAGCACCCAGGCGAGGGCGACCTGGGGCGGCGTGTGTCCGAGCCGCTCGGCGGTGGTGACGATGTCCGGGTTGCCCCGCACGTCGTCGACGCCGAAGCCGCTGCCCAACGGGAAGAACGGCACGAAGGCGATGCCGCGCTCGGTGCACGCCTCGAGGATCGGCTGCGAGCTGCGATCGACGTAGTTGTAGGGGTTCTGGACGCAGACGATCTCGTCGGCTGCCAGCTCGAACTGCTCCTGCGACACGTTGCTGATGCCGACCGCGTCGATGAGTCCCTCGTCGCGGGCCAGCACCATCGCGGCCAGCTGCGTCTCGAACAGGGCGGGCGGGTCCGTCGGCATGACCCGCAGGTTGACAGCGCCGAGCTTCGGCACGTCCAGCGCCCTGAGGTTGTCCTCGATGCCCTGCCGCAGGTCCGCCGGCTGGTTCCACGGCAGCCAGGCGCCGGTGTCGTCGCGGCGGGCGCCGACCTTGGAGACGAGGGTGATGCCGTCGAAGGGGTGGAGCGCCTCGCGCAGGAGCGCGTTGACGACGTGCGGCCCGTAGTAGTCGGACGTGTCGATGTGGTCGACGCCCGCGTCGCGGACGGCGGCGAGGACGGCGAGCGCCTCCTCACGGTCGCGCGGTGGTCCGAAGACGTGCGGGCCGGCGAGCTGCATGGCGCCGTAGCCCATGCGGTGGACAGTGTGCGGCCCCAGCGCCGCGGTGCCCGCCAGCGTCATCCGGCGCCGCCCTCTCCCGTGTTGGGGTCCTCGATCTCGTCGTCGCGCTGCTGGTCGGGGTCGGTCGTGAGCGGGGTGTCGGGCCGCTCGTGGTCCTGGTCGGTGTCGGGCTCGGTCATGACGTCGCCCTACCCCGCTCAGAGGCTCCGTAGCGCGCCGCCGTCGACCGGCACCATGGCGCCGGTCACGAAGGAGGCAGCGGGGGAGAGCAGGAACGCAGCGACCTGACCGAACTCGATGGGCTGCCCGTAGCGGCGCAGCGGGATCGTCTGCTCCCGCTCGGCGCGCACGGCGGGATCGGGTCCGTCGAGCTCGCGGACGCGGTCGGTGTCGACGCGCCCCGGCAGCAGCCCGTTGACCCGGATGTTGCGCGGCCCGAGCTCGTCGGCCATCGACTTCGCGAGCATCCCGAGCCCCGGCCGCAGCCCGTTGCTCGCCGCCAGCCCGCCGATCGGCTGCTTGGCGCTGGTGCTGAGCACCAGGGCCAGCGCTCCGCCCTCCTCGGGGAGGGCGTCGACGACCGCCCGGCAGACCCTGAGGGCACCCAGGAAGACGCTGTCGAAGGCTCCGCGCCACTGGTCCTCGGTGAGGCCCAGCGTCTCCCCGGCCGGCGGACCGCCGACGCTGACCAGCGCGCCGTCGATCCGGCCGTACGACGCGACGGTCGCGGCGACCAGGCGCTCCGCGGCGTCCGGGTCGGCGAGGTCCGCGGCGACGCCCTCGCACGCGAGCTCCAGCGCGGCGTTGCTGACGCCCTGCTCGTCCCTCGCCGCGATCATGACGCGAGCGCCCTCGGCGACCAGCGCCTGAGCGGTGGCGAACCCGAGGCCACGGGAGCCGCCGGTGACGAGGAAGGCCTTGTCGGCGAGTCCGAGGTCCATGGGTCGAACCTACGTGAGCACTCCGCCCGCGAGGACGAGGGTCCGGTCCGCGCCGGGCACCTCGACCGACTTGCAGGCGATGAGGACCGGGCGGCCGTCGGCGCGGAGGGCCCGGAGCGCGGTGTCGATGCCGCGCTGGTCGAGCAGTCCGAACGGCTCGTCCAGCAGCAGGTGCTCGGCGTCGCCGGCGAGCAGCGTCGCGATGCGGACCCGCTGCCGCTCACCACCTGACAGCGTCCACATCTCCCGACCGAGGAAGGACGGGTCGAGCGAGTGCTGCGCGACGTCGTGGTCAGACCACTCGAAGCCGGGAGGCGTGTCCAGCAGCGCTGTCGACCCGCCGGTGATGGTTCCCGCGTCGACGGGCTGGGTGCCGGCCAGCACCCGGAGCAGGGTGCTGGTGCCGCACTCCGGCTCGCCGGGGACGACCGTGAGTCCTGGGCCGAGCTCGAGGTCGAGGCCGGCGAGCGGACCGATCGTCACGCCCGTCGCGACCAGGGTCACGCGAGGCTCCGTGCCGCTGCTCCGGCGCGGGCACCGTAGTCGCCGCCGAACAGCGCGGCGTGCACGAGCAGCGGCCAGAGCTGGTGCACGGGCACCCGGGCCTTCCAGTCGCCCTCCAGCGACCCGGCTTCGGCGTACGACGACAGGACCGTGTCGAGGAACGGCAGCCCGAACAGCTGCAGCATGGCGAGGTCGGTCTCCGGGTGGCCGCCGTGCGCGGCCGGGTCGATCAGCCAGGCCGCGTCCTCGGCCCAGAGCACGTTGCCGGACCACAGGTCGCCGTGGATCCTGCGCGGTCCCGGGTCGGGGACGAGGTCGGCGAGCCGGTCGACGACGGCCTCCACCGCCGTACCGTCCTCGGGGGTCAACCGGTCGCGGTCGCGAGCCTCTCGGAGTGCGGGCAGGACGCGGCGGTTGGCGAAGTGCTCGGCCCAGGTCGCGTCGGCCATGTTGTCCATGGGCAGCAGGTCGCCGGTCGGGCCGATGAAGCCGGTCCACGGCGCGCCGAACGCGGGCGCGGGCGAGGCGTGCAGGACGGCGAGGCGCCGTCCGAGGTCCTCGGCCGTGGCAGCGGTCGGGTCCGCCGTCACGACCTCGTCCATGCGGAGGGTCGTCGGCGTGACGTCGTGCACGCGGGGCACCGGCGGACCGCCCGCCACCCGGATGAAGTCCAGGCCCGCCGCTTCCGCGACGAAGGCGCCCAGCGGGGCGTCAGCTCGCCGCTTGGTCCAGGCGCCCACGAAGGTCCTCCAGGAGGCGGTCGCAGGACCGCTCGACGATGTCGAGGACCTCCTCGAAGGCCTCCTGCCCGTCGTAGTAGGGGTCGGGCAGGTCGCCCATCCCCTTGGGGTCCCAGTCGCGCAGCAGCCTGGCCTCGACCCCGGGCAGCAGGCTGCGGATCTCCATCAGGTGGCCCGTGTCGGCGGCCACGAACAGGTCGTAGTCGTCGCGCCAGTCCCGTCGCACGTGCCGCGCCGTGTGGGCGTGCTCGTAGCCGCGCGCCCGCCACGCGCTGACGGCGCGGCTGTCCGCCCCGTTGCCGACGTGCCAGTTGCCCATGCCGCCGCTGGCGACCGAGATCTGGTCCTCGAGCCCGGCCTCGCGCACCTTGTGCAGGAGCACTGCCTCGGCCGTCGGCGACCGGCAGATGTTGCCGGTGCAGATGAAGACGACGCGGATCACCCCACCATTGTCGCTGACAGCGACGTGAGCGTGGGGCCCAACGGGGCCTCCACCTTGAGATCGGCGTGCTGGTCCCCACGCGTCGGGCCCTGGTTCACGATGGCCACCTGCTTGCCGTTCTTCTTCGCGAACAGGACGAACCGGAAGCCGCTCATGACCGTCAGGCTGCTCCCGAGCACGAGCAGCGTGTCGCTCGCCGCAACCAGCGCGAACGTCCGGTCGACCCTGTCCCTGGGCACCGTCTCGCCGAAGAACACCACGTCCGGCTTCAGCAGGCCGCCGCAGGACTCGCAGTCGACCACCGTGAACCCGCTGGTGTCGTCGAGGTCGACGTCGCCGTCGGGCTTCAGCGGCAGGCTCTCGCGCTCCCACCCGGGGTTCGCCGCGGTCAGCCGCTCCTCGAGGCGCTTCCTGCTGGTGAGCTCGCGGCAGCTGAGGCAGATCACGTCGCGGAGGGCGCCGTGCAGCTCGATGACGTCCTGCGCCCCGCCGGCCTGGTGCAGCCCGTCCACGTTCTGCGTGACGATGCCGGTCAGGAGTCCTTGCCCCTGCAGCGCGGCCACGGCCCGGTGACCGTCGTTCGGCTGAACGTCGCCGATGAACCGCCACCCGAGGTGGCTCCTCGCCCAGTAGCGCTGCCGGCTCTCCGGGCTGCCGGTGAACTCCTGGTACGTCATGGGGGTGGCCGGCCGGGCGCGGCCCGTCTCGCCGCGGTAGTCGGGGATCCCCGACTCCGTGCTCAGCCCGGCACCGGAGAGGACCACGACGCTGCCGGCGGCGACCAGGTCCTCGAGCATCACTCCCTCAGGCTGCCCCACTCCGGCTCGGGCTCTCGGGAGTCCGCCGCCGTCAGCGGCGGCGACGTCCAGGGCTCGCAGGGGTGAGGGACCCAGGACCGCCGCGTGTCGGAGGTGTCGGGCAGAGTGCGCAGGGTGAAGCTCCTCCTCACCTCTTCCGGCATCACGAACGACAGCCTTCGGACGGCCCTGGTCGACCTGCTGGGCAAGCCCATCGAGGAGGCGAGCGCTCTCGTCGTGCCGACGGCGATGAACCCCTACTCGGTGGGCCAGGTGGGCGGGCGGCTGATGCGTGCGCAGGTCGGGGCGAGTCTGACCGGGCTCGGGTGGGGTGCGCTCGGGCTGCTCGAGCTCACCGCTCTGCCGAGCATCGACCGCGAGGTCTGGCTGAGCGCTCTCCACGAGACCGATGCGCTCCTGGCATGGGGTGGGGACCCGGTCTACCTCGCGCACTGGCTGAACGAGACGGGCCTGAGCGAGGTGCTGCCGGCGCTGGACCTCGTCTACGTCGGGGTGAGCGCGGGCGCGATGGCGGCCACCAGCGTGGTCGTCGAGACCTTCACCGAGCCGCGCACGGCGGCGGGGACAGCGGTGCGGTCGGAGGACGTGATGTTCGAGGGCGGCGTGCCCCGCACGCTCGTCACGGCCGACGGAGCGCGGTTCGTCGACGCTTCTCTCATCGTCCACTACGACAACCCCTCGCACCCTGACGCCTCCGTCGAGAACGCCGTCACCTGGGCCTCCCGGATCCCGGCGGCGACCTACGCGCTCGACGACCAGTCGGGCTTGAAGGTGGTCGACGGTGTCGTTGAGGTGGTCTCCGAGGGACGCTGGCACCTCTTCGAGGCCTGACACGTCAGGCGGCCCGGGCAGCGGGGTCCTGCCGGTAGAAGCGCTGCAGGACGTCGTAGAGCTCCGGCTCGTTGTCCTGGAGCTCCACCGGCTGCTCGAAGAAGACCTCGGTGGCGACGGCGAAGAACTCACCGGGGTTGGTCGCGCCGTACCAGCGCATCGGGAACCGCGGGATGCCGCGCTCGAGGTCGCGGTAGACCTCGGTGCAGACCCGCTTCCAGTCGGCCCTGACATCGCGGGGGAGCAGCGGCGTGCCGTTGACGTCGCCGCCGAGCATGTCGAGCTTGTGCGCGAACTCGTGCAGTACGACGTTGTGCCCCCGCTCGGTGCGGTGGGCTCCCGCGAGCGACTGGTCCCAGGCGAGGGCGATCGGGCCCCGGCCGCTCTGCGCGAGCCCGAGCACGGCGAGCCGGTCCGCCCGGACGGTGCCTGTCGAGGGCCCGGCCGCCGGACCGGCCGTCCGGAGCGTCGACGGGTGGACAATGATGCCGCTGACCAGCCGGTAGTGGTCGGTGTCGAGCTCGAGGACGAGCAGTGCGGCCTGGGCGGCGATCACGACCCGGACGACGTCGTTGAGGGCGAACCCGTTGGCGGCTTCCCAGTTCTTGCGCGCCAGCAGCTCGTCCGTGATGACGAGCAGCCGCTGCTGCTCGTCCTCGGTGAGCTGCGACCAGACCGCCAGGTGCTCGGCCACGATGGCGGCACCCGCGGGCGGCAGCCCGGTGCGGCGGAAGACCATGCCGGGACAACGCGCGAGGCCCCCGGATTCGTCCCCGAGGTCACAGAACGGCTGTGCCGATCAGGCCGTTGCGGGTCACCATGGCGGCCAGCTCGGCCTCGGGCAGGTCCGCGGGCTTGCGCGGCAGGACCATGTAGCGGGTCTCCGACGACGCGTCCCACACGGTGATGTGCACGTCGTCGGGCAGCGTCGTGCCGAACTCGGCGAGAACCGAGCGCGGGTCGCGGACGACGCGGGACCGGTAGGCCTCGGACTTGTACCAGGTGGGCGACGGCCCCAGCATCGCGATCGGGTAGCAGGAGCACAGCGTGCAGACGATGACGTTGTGCTCCGTCTCGCTGTTGGCGACCACCTTCAGCCGCTGCGGCTGGATGCCGCCGCCCATCGACAGGCCGAGCTCCTCCACGGCGTCGTTCGCGTTCGTGAGCAGTCGGGTGCGGAAGCCCTCGTCGACCCAGGCCCGGGCGACGACGCGAGCGCCCGTAGCCCGGGAACCGCCCGCTGCGAAGGCCTCCAGCGCGCGGTCGAGCTCGTTGGCGTCGAGCAGCCCGCGGGACTCGAGCAGTGCCTCGACGTGCCGGGTCTGCGCCGCCGGCCTCGCGTCGTCGTGGTCGTCGCTCACACGCCCTCCAAGTGGGATGCCCAGACGTCGACGGTCACCGAGTGCGTACCCGTCCCGAAGAGCTGCTCCGCCTCGAACCGCACCGTGAAGACCGGCTCGACCACCGCGTGGTCGTGCGGGAGCGGGTGCTCACCGATCTGCTCGACGACCTCGCCCTCGGCGCCGCGGACGTAGCGCGGGACGCGGTAGTGGTGCGCCGGGTCCTGCCGAGAGGTGCGCACCCGATCACCTGGCCTGAAGCTCATCGGCGGTGCACACCCCCTTCTCGACGAGCAGGGTCTGGATCGCGTGCAGCCACTTCTCGTAGTAGCTCAAGGACAGGTACGTGGTCGGCGGGATGCGCTCGACGGCGTCGCGGAACTCGTCGAGCGTGTAGACCTTCCGCCCGATGAGGGCGCGGTTCATCGCGAGGACGTGCGCCTCCCAGTCGGCGTGGAACGGCGGCTCGTCGAGCTCCTCCACGACGGGACCGAAGCCGGTCATGCCACCGACGTCGTTGATGCGGCTCACGCGTCGCACGTTAACGCGTCCCCGCCAGCCGGTTCTTGCGGCATGCTGCCCGCGTGACCGACCCGGAGCACCGACCGTCGATCGCCGAGCTCACGCAGGCGGCCCTCGGGGACGCGCCGCTCGTCGCACCCCGGCCGGTGCCGGTGGAGACCAGCATGACGAAGGTCTACGTGGCCGCGGGCCTGCTCGTGCTGCTCGTGGGCGGCGGGATCGCCGGCTTCGTCTACCGCTTCCACGAGGACCGGATCTTCCGGTCGAACGACCCGGCCGTCTCGTTCTCCACGCTGCGTGCCAGTGAGGAGGAGCCGCTGAAGCTGCTGGAGCAGATCGCGGCCGAGCCGCACTCGCGCATCGTCGTGCGGGCCGCGCACGTGACCTACACCCCGAGCGAGAGCCCCGGCGTGGACGGGTTGGCGGTCGAGCTGAAGGGCGACGGCGTCGTCGGCGGGATCGACCTGCTGCCCTTGCCGTACTCCGTGGCTTCCGACCCGGCGCTGGACGGTCGGGAGGTCGCGACCGCGCACACGGGTGAGAGCTGGGTCCAGATCACGGTCGCGGAGGACAAGGCCTTCCTTGCCGAGGGTCACAGCGTCGAGGAGACCGAGGCGATCCTGGCCGCCATGCTGCATGACGAGGGGATCGACGTGCCTCACCAGGGCGAGGGCGCGTAGTCCTTCAGGAAGACGCCGTAGAGGTCGGTGCCTCGCTCGCCCTGCACGATCGGGTCGTAGACCCGTGCGGCGCCGTCGACGAGGTCGAGGGGCGCGTGGAAGCCCTCGTCGTGCAGGCGGGCCTTCTGCGGGTGCGGGCGCTCGTCGGTGATCCAGCCGGTGTCGACGGCGGTCATGAGGATGCCCTGCTCGAACATGTCGGGGCCGCTCGTCTTGGTGAGCATGTTGAGGGCGGCCTTGGCCATGTTGGTGTGGGGGTGGCCGGCGCCCTTGTAGCGGCGGCCGAACTGGCCCTCCATGGCGCTGACGTTCACGACATAGGTACGACGATGGGGGCTGTTCGCGAGGGACTGCCGAAGCCGTGAGATGAGGATGAACGGGGCGACGCTGTTGCACAGCTGCACCTCGAGCATCTCGACCTCGTCGACGTCGCCGAGGGGCTTGCTCCAGCTGTTCTCCGGGGCGAGGTCGGGGACCAGGCCGCCGGCGTCGATCGCCAGGCCCTGCTCGATCCGGGACAGGCTCGCGGAGCCGCTGGTGAGGGCGAGCGCGGTGACCGCCTCGGGGGTCAGCTTCCGCCCGATCGCGCCCTCGATCTCGGCAACGGGGGAGCGGAGGTCCGTGATGGGGACGGGGTGCTCGAGCTGCTCGGCGGCGTGCTCCGCGGCGGCCAGCTGGGCATAGCTGGCCGCGCTGCGGCGCACGGTCTGGGCGGCGTTGTTGACGAGGATGTCGAGGTGCCCACCGGCGGCCATCTCGTCGGCGAGGTGCATCACCTGGGCGGGGTCGCGCAGGTCGATGCCGACGACCTTGAGCCGGTGCAGCCAGTCGGAGCTGTCGGGCATCGCCGCGAACCTCCGGACCGCGTCGTGCGGGAAGCGGGTCGTGATCGTGAGGTCGGCGCCGTCGCGCAGGATGCGCAGCGCGATGTACATGCCGATCTTGGCGCGGCCACCCGTGAGCAGCGCCCTGCGGCCGCTCAGGTCGACGTGCTCGTCGCGCTTGGCCCAGTTCTCCTTGGCGCAGCTGGGGCAGAGCTGGTGGTAGAAGGCGTCGACCTCGCGGTAGCGCTGCTTGCAGATGTAGCAGGAACGAGCCCGCTTGAGCTCCCCGACGACTCCGCTGTCGGTCGCAGCGAGGGGGATCCCCGCGGTCTCGTCGTCGATGCGGTCCTTGGCGCCGGTGGCCGTGAGGTTGGTGACGGCCTCGTCGTGAGCCGTGACCGCGGCGCGCCTCTCGCTCTTCCGGCGCAGCTTCACGTCCTTGTAGATGTGGGCCGTCGCACGGCGGATCGCGACCGCGTCGGGGTGCTCCGGGTCGAGCTCGTGGAGCTCCCTCATCACCTCTAGCGCGATCCTCAGCCGCTCGGGATCGATGCTCACCCCGTCAAGGGTACGGATGCGCGGCTACTGCCCGGTGATCGCGAAGGTCGCGCTGGTGCCTGTGCAGAAGCCCCCGGAGGCGCTGTCGAGCACCCGGTAGAGCTGCCGGCCGGGGCGAACGGTGAACGGCAGGTGCGCCCGACCGCGGCTGTCCTCGTCCGCGTGGCCCACGACGTACCAGTTGTGGCCGCTCCACCACTGCAGCTGCAGGGCGTGCCCGGCCTGCGGGGTGCGGACGGCGACCGACACGGTCGTCCGCGTCGAGCGGGTGTACGCGGTGCGGCTGGTGGCGGTCGTGATCCGCGGCGAGACGGACACGCTGCGCGCGGCCGACGTGGAGGCAGTGCTCTGGCCGGCAGCGGGCGCGACAGCGGTCAGGGTCAGGTTCCTCGGCGGGGTGAAGCGCACCTGGCAGCGCCCGTTGGCGGCCGTCGTGCAGTGGCCGAGGCTGACGGCGGCCTTGCCGGCCTTGCCGACGAGGTTGACGACCCTGCCGCCCAGCGCCTGGCCGTCGTCGCGGTGCACCTCGGCAGTGGCCAGGACCGACGAGCCGTCGACGACCGACGTGCGATCGACCGCGAGGCTCGTGCTCGAGCCGCGCAGGTGCACGACAACGGGCGTGGTGAACCCGCCGTCGGCGTCGTGGGCGGTGATGACGAGGTCGTACGCCGTGTCGGTCAGCAGCGCGGGAGTGCCGACGCTGGTCGTCGCCGCGTCGACGAGCGTGCTGGGGGCGTCGCCGCTGCCGGCACGCACCAGCTCGACCTTGGTCGCGGAGTAGCCCGCGTCGGTGGGGTTGGTCCAGGTGGTGCTGGCGCGGTTGCCGACCACACCGACCTTGACGTTCGTGACCGGACCGGGCGGGGGGACGAGCGGCAGCACGACCAGCAGCCGAGAGGTCGGGCCGGCGACGGCTCCGCTGAAGGCCCTCACGACGAGCTCATACGTCTTCCCGTTCGTCAAGCCGGCGACAGCGGTCTGCGTCGTGCCGGCGTCCACGCTGTGCTGGTTGACGGGGCTGCCCTGGTCGTCGAGGACCGACACCTCGTAGCCGGTCACCGGGGCGCCTGCAGTCGGCGCCGTCCACGAGAGGGCGAACCCGTGGAGGCCCGGGGTCGACGTGAGGGGGCCGGGCACGCCGGGCGGGGGTGTCGGCGTGGCCACGGCGCAGGGCGCGGGCGTCGAGCGCGGGTTGGTGTCGTGCAGCGCGACCGAGCCCGAGACCTGCTCGGGGCGAGGCCCACCCGGCTGGCCCCAGTAGACGTCGTCCGTGCTGAGGTCTCCGTTCCCTTCGACGTCGGCCTGCGTGTTGCCCCGGATGTTGCTGCTCGTGATGGTCACGGGGTGGCCCTGGACACCGACTCCAAAGCTGTTGTCCGTGACGTCCAGGCAGCTGAGCTGACCGGTGGCGTCGGACAGCCCCAGTCCGAGGCCGCCGCCGCTGATCTGGACACCCAGCAGGTCCAGGGCGCTGGTGGACTGCGCCGTCAGGGTCAGGCGCGAGTTCCGGACCTGGGTCGGGCCGTCGGTCTGGGCCGGGTTGTAGCGCGAGTTGTCGACCTGCAGGATCGACACGACGCTGTCGGAGACGGTCGTCGGCACTCCTGTCGAGCGGACGGTGTCGATGACGCTGCTGTGGTCGATGACGACCTGCTGCCCCGCCTGGGGTGTCGTGCCGGTGGCGTAGAGCGTGCCGGTGAACGTGGCCTGCGTCAGCAGCGCCTTGCCGGCGCGGACGCCGTCGGAGACGACGTAGACCACGGCGTCGGGCTGGGTGGCGCCGGTGATGGTCGCGAGGCCTGCGCTCGCGTCGAACGCGCCGCCGGTGACGCTCAGTTGGCTCGCCCGGACGGCTGTGTCGGCGGGGACGACGACGTCGTGGTGAAGCACCTCGACGTAGTCGGCGACGTAGCCGAGTGGCTGCGGCACCAGCCCCGACGGGACGGCGACCCAGTCGAGGTCGGCGTCGAGCCTCACGTTCTGCATCAGGACGGCGTTGCTGTTGTTGCCGGAGCCCAGGTTGTCGTGCACGGATCCGCCGGTCCCCACCGTCGTCCGCAGCTGGCTCAGCAGGATGCCGCTGTCCGCTCCTGACACGGTGTTCCGCGCGACCTCGAGGTCGGCGTCCGTCGTCACGCCGGCCCCGCGCACGTTGATCGCCGCCGGCGCGAGGTTGTCGCTCGTCGGCCCGGTCACCGTGACGACGTTGTCGTCGATGACGGCGTGGGTGAAGCTGCTCGCCCCGATGCGGCCCTGGACGACGTTGTGCGTGACCACGACGGAGGAGCCGAAGCCGCCGATGGCGTTGTCGTAGTAGGCCTCGGGCGCGGTGGTCACCGTGCTGTTCGTGACCGACAGGCTGCCCGTGCCGACCAGCTCCGCCTCGCCGCCCGTCAGCGTCGCGTGGTCGAGCCGCAGAGCGCCGCTCTGAGCGGTCAGGTAGAAGCCGCGGTGGGGAGCGGGGCAGTAGCCCAAGGAGCAGTACGACGCGGGCAGTCCCTCGAAGACGGTGCCGCCGGCACTGGCATCGAGGTCACCGGCCGCGGTCGACAGCCCACCGGAGAGGCGGACGGTCGACCCCTGCGGGAAGACCACGCCGCCGCCGACCGCGAGGCTGTCGGTCATGACGTAGCCGAGCGGGTGCAGCGAGCTCGACGGCGAGGGGGTCAGCCAGGTGAGGGCGTTGGGGATGTTGCCCGAGATCCCCACCGAGTCGTCGCCGTTGCCTGAGCCGACCAGCCCGTCGACGTCCTGACCCGGCCCGAAGGAGACACCGTCGAGGGACAGCAGGACCGCCGGACCGGGCGAGTCGGTGACCTGCACGCCCTTCACGGTGGAGCCGTGCAGGAGCGACATCCCGAGGGACCCCTGGTGCACTGTGAGGTCGGTGACCGTCGTGGAGCCGAGGCTGACGGAGACGCCGCCACCGCCGTTCACCGTGACGCCCGTGAGCGTGCTCGTCGCCCGGCTGATGCTGATGCCGGCGCCCTGGGTCGCGGTGGTGCGGACGAGGTCGACCTTCGGCGCCGGGGGCGGAGGCACGTTCACGAACAGGTCGCCCGGGTGGACGCTGAGCCCGTCGCCGCCGCGCAGCTCGGTGTCGGTGAAAGAGCCCGTCGCCGGTCCCGCCAGCTCGAAGCGCCCGTGCACCAGGCTGCTCGTCAGCGTCGCGCTCCCCGGACCCCGCACGAGGACGGTCGCCGTGGGCGTGAGGAAGCTGGACGTGCTGCCGCCGAACTCCGTGCCGCTGCCGGCGTTGACGGGTCCGTCGCTCTTCAGCCCGGCGCAGTAGGTGCTGCACCGGACGAAGCCCAGCCGGGTCGAGTCGGGGACCGTGACGCCGGCAGCGGCCCCGAGGGTGGCTGCGG
>CBIHPE010000028.1:0-24112 GCA_966212015.1 uncultured Frankiales bacterium
GAGCGGTGCGCAGTGCTCCGGGGGCGCGGGGTCGAGGGAGGCGTCGCGCATCGCGTCGTCGAGCAGCCCGCGCCGGTTCATCTCGCGGATCGCCTGCTCGTAGACCGGCCCCGAGGACATCCTCGTGCGAGCACCGGGACAGACGCAGTTGACCCGGACGCCGCGGTCGGCCAGCTCCGTCGAGAGGGCGTACGTCAGGGACACGACTGCACCCTTTCCAGCGGGATAGCCGGTGCCGCCGTACAGGCCGAGGAAGGCGTGCGACCCGGTCGTGACGATCGACCCGCGCGCCTGCACCAGCGCCGGTGCGAAGGCGCGGCAGGTCTCGAAGGTGGCCGTGACGTGCGACCCGATCAGCTCGTCCCAGTCCTCCCGCGTGACGTCGAGGATCGACGACCCGGGAGGCTCGACGATGCCCTGGACCGTGATGAGCGCGTCGACCCGACCGAAGCGCGACAGCACCTCGTCGCGCATCGACGCGGCGACACCTGGCACCGAGGGATCACCCGGGAGGCCCAGCGCGCCGAGGGTCGATGCGATGTCTGCGACGACCGCTTCCTCGCGCCCGTTCACCACGACCGACGCCCCGAGCGAGACCAGCAGCGACGCCACGGCACGCCCGATCCCACGGCTCGATCCGGTGACCACGACGACCTTGCCAGCGAGCATGAAAGGCAGTCTGGACACCTGTCCACCGATGTGCAACATTCCTGCGGTGATCCGCGTCGCGCACGTCGGCACCGGCAACGCCGGGAGCCTGGCCCTCCGGCACCTCATCGAGGACCCGCGGTTCGAGCTCACCGGCGTGTGCGTCTCCTCGCCGGAGAAGGTCGGCAAGGACGCCGGTGAGATGGCGGGCACGGCGCCCACCGGGATCATGGCTGTCGGCAGCCTCGACGCGGTCATCGACGATCACCCCGACTGCCTCGTCTACTGCGCCATGGGCGAGACCCGCTTCTTCGAGGCACTGGGCGACGTGCAGCGCGTCCTCGAGGCCGGCATCAACGTCGTGGGCACGTCGCCCACGACCCTGATGTACCCGTGGAAGGTCCTGCCGGACTCGATGATCGACCCGATCGAGGGCGCCGCCCAGAAGGCCGGCGTGAGCATCTTCATCAACGGCGTCGACCCGGGCTTCGCCAACGACCTCGTGCCGTTCGCGCTCGCCGGCACGTGCCGAAGGATCGAGCAGATCCGGTGCCTCGAGCTCGCCAACTACGCGACCTACGACGGCGCCACCGTCATGTTCGACGTGATGGGGTTCGGCTACCCAGCGGACAAGGTGCCGATGCTCTTCAAGCCAGGTGTCCTCAGCGCCGCCTGGGGGGTGAGCCTGCGGATGCTCGCGGCCGGGTTCGGGGTCGAGCTCGACGGCATCACCGAGTCCTACGAGCGCGAGTACGCCACCGAGGCGTTCGATGTCGCGGCCGGCCACATCCCTGTCGGCGGCGTCGAGGCCGTCCGCTTCGAGATCACGGGCACCGTCGACGGCCGTCCGGCCTTCGTGGTCGAGCACGTGACGCGGCTGCGCGAGGGCATCCGGCCCGACTGGGCGCAGCCCGCGCAGGCCGGAGGCAGCTATCGGGTCGAGATCACGGGCGAGCCGTCCTACACGATCGACGTCTGCCCCACCTCGCGGGAGGGCGACCACAACTACGCCGCCATCCTCGCCGGCGCCGGCCGCGTCGTGAACGCGATCCCGGCTGTCATCGCTGCCGAGCCCGGCCTTCGCACCACGCTCGACCTGCCGCTCATCCGCGGTGGGATGTTCAGCACAGGGGAGCACTGACGCATGGGACGGGTTGACGGCAAGGTCGCGATCGTCGCAGGCGGTGCGCGTGGCATCGGGGGCGGTTGCGCCGAGCGGCTCGTCGCTGAGGGCGCCAAGGTCGTGATCGGCGACATCCTCGACGACGACGGCAAGGCACTCGCCGAGAAGCTCGGCGACAGCGCCCTCTACGTGCACCTCGACGTCACCGACCCCGAGCAGTGGAAGGGTGCCGTCGCCACAGCGGTGGGCGAGTTCGGCGGCCTGAGCGTCCTGGTCAACAGCGCCGGGATCGCCAACGGCAGCGCGCTGCAGACGTTCGACCTGACCCAGTGGCAGCGGGTGCTCGACATCAACCTCACCGGCACGTTCCTGGGCATGCAGGCGTCCGCCGACGCGATGATCGCGACCGGCAAGGGCTCGATCGTCAACGTCTCCTCCATCGAGGGCATCCGTGGCACGGGCTGGGCGCACGGCTACGTCGCGTCGAAGTGGGCCGTCCGCGGCATCACCAAGTCTGTCGCGATGGAGCTCGCTCCTCACGGCGTGCGGGCGAACTCCATCCACCCCGGGCTGATCAGGACGCCGCTGACGGAGAAGATCCCCGAGAACATCATCAAGATCCCGATGGGGCGCGCCGGCACCATCGAGGAGGTCGCCCACCTGGTGCTCTACCTCGCCAGCGACGAGGCGTCCTACGTCACCGGTGCCGAGTTCGTCATCGACGGCGGCACCGTGCAGTGCGTGCCGAGCGGGATGTAGGTGCGGGTCCTCGTCACCGGCGCAACGGGGTTCGTCGGGTCGCACGCCGTCAAGGAGCTGCTCGAGCAGGGCTTCGCGGTACGGCTGCTGGCGCGCACCCCTGAGAAGGTGCCCGCGGTCCTGGGGGCCGTGGGCTGCCAGGTGGACGACGTCGTCCAAGGGGACATGACGAGCCTCGACGACGTGGCGCGTGCCCTTGAGGGCTGTGACGCCGTCATGCACTGCGCTGCCGAGGTCGGGGTCAGCGGTGGTGGCAGTGTGTTACTCGGCAGCGCAAATGTGATCGGCGCACAGAATGTGCTCGGGCTGGCTGCCGAGAAGGGGCTCGACCCGATCGTCTGGACGGCGTCCGTCAGCGCGTACCTCCCGACGGACGACGACGTGCTCACCCTGGACTCGCCCCTGGCCGCGCCGCTGTCGGAGTACGGCGCCCAGAAGGGCGAGATCGAGCGCTACGCCCGTCAGCTGTCGGACCAGGGCAAGCCGGTCGTAGGGGTGGTGCTCGGTGGCGTCTACGGGCCGATCAGCCCGCACCTCGACTCCGCCTTCGCGGCGGTCATGGGCGGTCTCACGATGGGCATGGTGGCGCCGCCGAGCGGTATGGGCCTGGTCGACGTCAGGGACGTCGCCAAGGCCCTCGCAGCGACCCTGAAGCCGGGTCTGGGTCCGCGCCGCTACCTGCTCACCGGCGAGTACGTCACGTGGGAGCGGTGGGCCGCCCTCATGACCGAGGCGTCCGGGCAGGACGTGCCCTACACCGAGGTGACCGAGGCCGACATGGTCGAGATGGGCCGCCAGTTCGACGAGCTGCGGGCCGCCGGACAGCAGGACCTGCCGCCGCTCTCGGTCGAGGCCGCGGTCATCATGGCCGCGGGCAAGCCCGGCGACGACTCGCTCGCCCTGCGGGAGCTCGGCATCACGTACCGCCCGGTCGTCGAGACGTTCCGCGACACGGTCGACTGGCTACGGGCAGAGGGTCACGTCTGAGGAGTGATCGGCGGGACCGGGATCTGGAAGGCCGGGCTCGTCGTGCCGCCGTCCACCCGCAGGATCACGCCGGTGACCCACGACGACGCGGGTGACGCGAGGTAGAGCGCCGCGACCGCGATGTCCCTCGGCTGGCCCACCCGCCCCATGGGGGTTCCCGCCTCGTACTCGGCGCGCAGTGCGTCGTTCTGCATGACGAACTCCATCGCCTGCGTGTCCACGCCGCCGACCCCGATGGCGTTCACCCGCACCTGGGGCGCGAGGTCGGCAGCCAGGTCCTGGGTCAGCATGTTGAGCGCTGCCTTGCCGGCGCCGTAGGCCAGCATCGAGGTCATCACCATGTCGCCCGACCGCGAGGAGATGTTGACGATCGAGCCGCCGCCCTGGGTGTCGACCATCGCCTGCGCCGCAAGCTTCGAGAGCAGGAACGGGGCGAGGGCGTTGAACTGCATGGCCGTCGTGAAGTAGCGAGCCGAGGTCTGCATGGCTGGGCGCGGCTGCGTCCCGCCGGCGTTGTTGACGAGCACCGACAGCTTCCCGAAGTGCGCCACGGTGGTCTCGACGAGGCGCGCGAGCTGGTCTTCCTGCATGACGTCCGTGACGACCGCGAGACCGCGCCGGCCGGTCGCCTCGATGAGCCGCACCGTCTCGTCGAGGTCTGCCTGCGTGCGGGAAGCGACGGCAACATCGGCACCGGCCTCCGCGAAGGCGATCGCGATGGCTCGCCCGATCCCCGCGCCTGCTCCGGTCACGATGGCGACCTGGTCGGTCAGGCGGAAGTCGTCGAGGATCACGCGCGTCATTCAGCCAGAGCTCTGGACAGTTGTCCACCTGCCGCTAGCGTCGCCGTCATGACGCCGATCGAGGTCCTGGGTCAGTGGTACGACGCCCACCGCCGAGGAGACCTGGACGCCGCCCGCGCCGTCCTCGCCGACGACTGCCTGTTCGAGCTGCCCGGCTTGGAGCTGCGCGGCTTCGACGCCTTCATCGCCTGGTCGGCGGAGCGGCGCGCGACCCGCCCGGACTTCGCCATGGAGGTCGTCGACACCATGCCGGGGGAGGGCCACGTCTCAGTCCTCCTGGCGATGAGCGAAGGCGAGCGGCGGTGGCGCCAGGTCGCTGTCTACACCGTCCGTGACGACCTCATCCAGAGCGTCTGGTCGTCCGAGAGCCCCCACCCGGTCGGCACCTGATCAGCGCAGGGCCGTCACCGCTCCGACGGCTTGCGACCACCAGCCTGACGCCGTGAGGACAGCGCGCCAGGTGCCTGCCGGCAGGGTTCCGGCCCAGCGGCCGTGGCTGTCGAGGTGCACGCGCAGGTCGTTGGTCCAGGCACCGCTCGCGTGCCGGCGCTGCAGCACGAGGAGGGCACCTGGGCGCGCCGGCGCCGTCGCGACGCTCAGCCGGCGTCCGGAGGCTGACGTCACCAGCTTCGGCACGACGCGCACCGAGAGCACGGCGTTCGGCGCGATGGTCGACGCAGGACGGACGACGTACTGCGTCGGCCCGCTGAGCCGGGTCGTGACGCTGTAGTCGCCCGTGCTGGAGGTCGTCACGTCCGCCAGGTGCGTGAGCGCCGCCGACGTGCCGGCGGCCCGTCGCCAGATGCCGAGCGCGCGTCCACCAGCCGCCGACCCGTCCGCGAGCGTCAGGCGCCCGTGCAGGGTGACGGTCCCTCCGGTCACGACTGAGTTGGGCCCGAGGAGGGTGACCTTGGTCGGGACCGCAGGTGCCGTGACAGCTGCCGTCGGTCCGATGCCCTTGATGTTCTTCGCCGCGACCGAGACCTCGAGCGGCGCACTGCGGTTGGTGTCGCTCAGCACGAGGCTGCGGGCGGCGCTGCCCACCTGCTGGTCACCGGCGGGCGTGTGCACCAGGAAGCCCGTGAGACCCGTGTGCCCCGTGTCGGTCGGCGGCTGCCAGCGGACTGTCGCCGTCGACCCTTCGCGGGTGACGGTCACGTCGACCGGCTCGGCAGGAAGGGTGTATGCCGTGACCTGCTGGTCGACCAGCGGTCGGTCCTGGTCCGCGAGGACCGTGAAGGTGTCCGCCGTCGCCCGGT
This sequence comes from uncultured Frankiales bacterium, assembly GCA_966212015.1. Classification (GTDB taxonomy): domain Bacteria; phylum Actinomycetota; class Actinomycetes; order Mycobacteriales; family SCTD01; genus RYN-111. Next base: position 5,580 of record CBIHPE010000028.1, read on the forward strand.
TCGAGGAGTGCCAGTAGGTCCACTGGAAGCCTGCGCCGCAGTCCCCGAACTCGGCGCTCCAGGTGCCCGGCGCCACGCCCTTCACGGTGTAGCGGCCGTCGCTGTCGGTCCTCGCCGCGGCTTGGCTGGACCTCTCGGAGGTCGGGTCGACGGCGTAGACGCAGACGTCGACGCGACCTTGACCGAACTGGTCGACCACCGTCCCGCTGAAGGACCCGCCTCGCGCGAGCACCAGGTCGCCGGCGTTCGTGTCGGTGCCCACGGCTCCGGTCACGCCCGTCCCGTCGGTGCGATCGACGTAGCCGTCGTTCGAGCAGAACCCCTGCGTGTAGATCCGCTGCTCGGCGTCGGGCAGCATCGTCGCCGGCGTCGACCAGGTCCCGTCCTGTGCCGTGATGAGGTACGCGCTGGCTCGGCTGCCGGGCCTGCTGGCGCCGACGCTCAGGCAGTGGTTCGGGATCGCCTCACCGGCAGGGCCGACGAGCCTTCCGTGGAGCTCGGCACCTGGCGTCATCACCTGGTCGAGCCCCGTGACCGTCTGGCCGCCGGAGACCGCGACCGTCGTCCCGGATTCGGCGACGTCCGTGCCGGCGTAGTAGACGGGCGTGAGCCGCGGGGTCAGGCGGCAGTCCGTGAAGAGCGGGTGATAGGTGCCGTCGGGCACTCCGTGCAGCACGTAGTGCCCGTCCGCGTCGGAGCGGGCCGGCGTGACTCCCGGGACCTCGACGCACGCGTCGTGCACCGGCGCACCCTCGGAGGTGACCGTGCCGGCGAGCGTGTTCGTCTCCGGCGCAGCCGGGAGGGTGATGTCGATGCCGTCGGCGCTCGTGGAGGCCGCGACTGCTGTGGCTTCGCCCACGGTGGCCGCGTCGACGTAGAAGCGGCCCTCCAGGTCGGGACGGCTGTAGGGGGCGCGGGCTCCGACCTTGTAGAGCTTGTCGAGCAGACCGTCGACCTCGTAGCGGCCGTTAGCGTCCGTCCGTCCGAAGCTGCTGGTCTGCGCGTTGCCCGTGCCGTCGTAGACGTCGACCTCCACGCCCGCGACTGGCTTCCCGGCGGGGTCAGTGACGGTGCCGCGCAGGCGCGGGGTGGCGATGAGTGCGACGTCGAGCCCCCCGACAGCGGCGCCCTCGCCCAGCACGATGGGGGTGGCCGTGTCGTAGTTGCTGCTCTCGCCGTACCAGGTCTTGTGAGAGCCGGCAGTGCACAGCTGAGCGGAGAGGCGGACCGCCCCAGGTCGCACGGTCGGCATCGAGAAGGACCCGTCGGCTGCGGTGACGGCCGTGGTGGCCAGGTGCACGTCGTCAGCGCTGCCCCAGGCATCGACGCAGAGGCCCTGGTGCCCGGTGCCGTCCTGCGTCACGACGCCCGACAGCGTCGCGCCCTTGTGCAGCAGCAGGTCGACCGTCGTCGTGCCGCCGCTCGTGACCTCGGTCGGCGTCGTCTTGCGCCAGTCGTCCGTGTCGCCCCGGTAGTTCGGCGCGTAGGGGTATCCCAGCCCCTGCACCCGCCACGAACCGACCGGCACCCCGTGGGCGACGTAGCTGCCGGTGCCGTCCGCCTGGGCGATCAGGATCGCGTTGAACTCGGGGCCGGTGAGAGGAGAGACGACGACCTGGCCGTTCCCGACGGGCTCACCTTCCGGACCGGAGAGAGTCCCGACGATGCGACCGCCCTGCGGGAGGATCGTGTCGACGCCGGTCGCCGTGTCGCCGTCGACGGCGACCTGAGTGCTCTCGTTCGGGTCGAGCTTCTGCGGCCACCACGTGGTGACGAGGTCTCGGGTCGGATCGACGCAGTCAGCGGTGCGCACCCGGTACGCCCCGTTGGGGACGTCCAGGTGGAAGGTGCCGTCTGCCGCGGTGGTCCCGCCCACCTCGCTGGCGCCGAGGGCAGTGACGCAGACACCGGCAGCGGGCGTGCCACCGGGCAGCGTGACGGTGCCCTCGATCGCTCCACCCGCTGCGCGCGCCGGCGCAGCAGTCATGGAGAGGGACAGCGCCGCCGTTGCGAGCACCACGGCAGACCGCTTGAGCACGGACCCCTCCACCCGGCGCCAGGCTGGGGCAGGCGCCTGCGCCCAGGGTACGGGAGTCGCGGGCGCTTTGTAGGGCTTCAGGGGTGCACGTGCACGGGCGCGGTGTCGTCCCACGGCTGGCGCGTCACGAGGTCGGACACGAGGACGTGGCCGCGCTCGAGCTCGCCGGTGGCGGCGTCGACGATGCGGTACTCCTGCCGCTGCCGGTGGATCGGCTGAGCGTCGATGAGCACGACCCGCACCTCGCCCGGCTCGAACTGGCAGCGCTTCTGCAGGGCGGCGATGAGCTGCTCGTTGTGCATGTGCCCGTCGCCGAAGTTCCAGCCGAGGGCGGTGCTGCAGATGCGCTCGCCGTCGAGCAGCAGGTAGTCGTCCTCTTTGCCATCGGCCATCGCCCGGTGCGCCAGGCTGAACATCGCGCGCCCGTGGCTGTTGAAGCCGCGGAACGCGTAGCCCATGTAGAGGTACATCATCGCGTTCTCGGGACTGCCGTAGAAGCGCTCCATCTGCGACTGCGGCATGCTCGCGATCGACACGACGTTGGCCTCGATCTTGGCCGACGCCGAGGGCTTCACGCACCACAGGCCGACGTCCCAGTTGCCGGCGTAGTAGCGCATCCCGGGCAGGAACGAGACCCTGCGCGGCGCCACGTTGCCGAGGACGACAGTGGTCACGAGGGCGGCGAGCAGCAGCAGGGGCAGCGGCGAGGTCATGTCGGTCACGCCGATGTCGTCGTGCCCGACGAACAGGCACAGCACGCTCGCCATCATGAACACGTTCCACTCGAGCGGGACGCCCATCGGGATGGCGGACAGGATCCCGAAGTGGAACAGCAGCATCACGACGGCGGCGACGTGCAGCAGCGTGCCGTGGCTGAAGAGCAGCACCAGCGGCACGAGGCCCTCGACGGCGGTCGAGGTGTGGGCAAGGGCACGCGACGGGAGGCCGGGCCGGAGGTCCTCCGGGAAGTCCTCGAAGAACGCCCGCTTGATCCACTTCGGTCGCAGCACCGGGTTGTTGCTCATCATGGTCGAGATGACGAAGGGGAAGTGCTTCGTCAGCTTGGAGGTCGCGGCGCCCATCCAGATCGCGACGCAGACCAGCTTGCACGCGACGATGACGTCGAAGCCGGAGGAGTCGATGAACAGGAACGCGACGGCGAACGAGCCGTAGACCTCACCGCGCGCTGCCAGGAAGATCACCTTGTCGCGCAGCCCGCAGACGGCGAGCAGGCCGACGACCGTCCAGAGCTCCCACCCCGGTAGCAGCCCGTCGTCGGAGACGTCGGAGAAGACGGACACGACGAGCGACAGCAGCAGCGCTCCGTAGAGCGCGGCGTCCAGGGGAGTACGGGTGTCGCCAGCCGTCAGCGGGATCCGGGTGGGCCAGGGCGGCAGCCGGATCGTCCCCGGGCGCAGCCAGTAGAGGATCGAGCCCATCGGCGGGAAGAACCGGTTGTTCAGCGGGCCGAAGCCGCAGCCGAGACCGACCACCTCGAACAGCATCGTCCAGAGCACGAGCTTCTCGTAGACGACCGGCGCGGCGTACCAGTCCTTGACGTGCGTGAACCCGTCGACGCCGGTCGTGGTGAGCGCGAGCAGCCACGCCACCAGGACGTAGAGCACGATCTTCACGACGTAGAACAGGTGCAGGACCACCGGGGTGCCGAAGCCGACCTCGGCCCAGTGCCGGGCCATCGGCTTGATCTTCTCCGAGCGGGTGCCCTGCACCCACTCGGCGAAGTCGATGACTGGCGCGTCTTGCTTGAGGAAACCCATCAGACCCCCTGCTGTCCCAGACGGACTCGACAACACATATCAGAGCGCGTGCGACGTGGGCTCATCAGTCAGGGTCCAGGACCAGGACGGGGATGCGGCGGCTCGTCCTGCTCTGGTAGTCGGCGTAGGGCGGGAAGGCGACGCAGGCCGTGTTCCACCAGCGGACCCGCTCCTCGCCGACGACCTCACGCGCCACGTACGGCCGTTGCACCAGGCCGTCCTGCAGGAGCACGTGCGGGTGGGCGAGGACGTTCGCGTACCAGTGCGGATGAGTCGGGAGGCCGCCCTGCGACGCCACGACCGCGTAGACGCCTCGCGACTCGACCCGCATCAGCGGCGTCTTGCGCAGCAGTCCTGAGCGCGCGCCGATCGTCGTGAGCACCACCACGGACCGTCCGTCCGCCGCGGTCCCGGTGCGCTCGTAGTGCTCGACGTCGTTGCGCACCCAGTCGACCGGGCTCGGCCCGTACTCCCTCACTGCGAGGAGGGGAAGGCGGGAGCCCGCTTGTCGAGGAAGGCGCGGACGCCCTCCCTGCCGTCGGGCGACTCCGCTGCCGCGGAGATGCCGTCCGTCTCCCGATCGAGCTCCACGATCGGGTCCGGCGCGACCTTGTCGCGCAGCAGGCGCTTGGCGGAGACCTGCGCGGAACGAGACCCCGACAGCAGCGTCTGCACGACCTTGTCGACGGCTGCGTCGAGCTCGTCGAGCGGGTGCACCTGCGCGACGACCCCCGCTGCCTGCAGCTCTGCGGCCGACAGCAGCGGGTTCAGCAGCGCCCAGTGCAGCGTCCGCTGCAGGCCGAGGGTCGACGTCAGGAGCGACGAGCCGCCGTCCGGTGTGAGGCCGATCTTCGTGTAGGCCAGCGTGAACTTGGCCGTGTCCGCGGCGAGGACGATGTCTGCGGCTGCCGCGAGGGGGAAGCCCGCGCCAGCAGCCGTACCGCGAACGACGGACACGACGATCGCGTCGAGCGCCAGCAGACCGGCGACGCCCTGGTGCAGGGTGTCGGCCAGCTCGCGGATGAACGCACCGGGGTCGTCGGCTGCGCCCATCGCGGCGATGTCGCCCCCGACCGAGAACGCCTTGCCCTCGGCCCGGAGCACCAGCACGTGCACGTCGTCGCGCTTCGCCCGCTCCACGACGTCGCACAGCGCGACGGCCAGCGGCAGGTCGATCGGGTTCCCCCGATCGGGCTGGGACAGGGTCACCCAGGCGGTGCGGTCGCGGAGCTCGTACCTGATCGGATCGGTCACGCTCGGCATGGTTTCATGCGCAGTACATCCATATCGAGAGGCCCACCGTGATTCCTGTGATCAGCGCGCTCGCGCTCGAGCCCGAGCCGCACCTGGTGGCCAACGAGTGCACCGCCTGCGGTGCCCGGTTCTTCGGGCGGAGGGCGGCCTGCGCGGGCTGCTTCAACGAGGAGTTCACCCAGGCGACGCTCCCGACGGAGGGCGAGGTCGTCGCCTTCACGATCGTCGCGTTCGCGATGCCCGGCGTCCCGACCCCCTACGTCGCCGCGACCGTCGACCTCGGCGGCACGAAGATCCAGGCGAACGTCGTCGGCATCGAGCCCACTCCCGACAACGTGCACCTCGGGCAGAAGGTCCGGCTCACGACCTTCGAGCTCGGCCAGGACACCCACGGCACCGAGGCGATCGGCTTCGGCTTCACCCCGATCGGAGACTGACCCATGAGCAGCGGTGACGTCTGGATCCTCGGGATCACCATGACGAAGTTCGGCAAGCGCCCCGACGTCGAGACCGACGAGCTCGCGGCCGAGGCTGCCCTCGGCGCCCTCAAGGACGCCGGCGTGACGATGAAGGACATCGGCGTGCTCGCCGCCGGCAACCTGATGGGCGGCGCCATCGGCATCGGCCAGCAGGTCCAGAAGCAGATCGGCCAGACCGGCATCCCGGTCTTCAACGTCAGCAACGCCTGCGCCACCGGGGCGACCGCGCTCCGCACGGTCATCATGGCCATCAAGGCGGGCGAGGCCGACATGGGTCTCGCCGTCGGCGTCGAGAAGCTCAGCGGCGCCGGACTGCTCGGCGGCGGCGGCTCCAAGTACGACAAGGACACCTGGACCCCCCGGGGGACCGACGGCGCGATCATGCCGCTCGACGGCCGGGTCGGGACGGCCGGCATGCCGGGTACCTTCGCGCAGGTCGGCATGGAGTACGGCCACAAGTACGGCGGAGTCTCCTTCGAGCTGTTCGCCCGCATCTCCGAGAAGAACCACGCCCACTCGGTGCTGAACCCGCTCGCTGCCTACAACAAGGCCATGCCGCTCGAGCAGATCATGGGCGACATCATGATCGCCTACCCGAACACGCGACCCATGTGCTCCGCCAACTGCGACGGTGCCGCTGCGGCCGTCCTCGTCAGCGACGCGAAGCTCAAGACGCTCGACCCCGACCAGCGCCGGCGCGCGGTGAAGATCAGCGCCTCCGTGCTGACCTCCGACCCGTACGAGGAGGGCTGCCAGGTCCTGCCGAACGTCAACACGCTGACGCGTCGCGCGGCCCAGCAGGCCTACGAGCAGGCGGGGGTCAGCCCGACCGACCTCGACCTGGTCGAGCTGCACGACTGCTTCGCGACGGCCGAGCTCGTCCACTACGACAACCTGATGCTCTGCCCCGAGGGCGGCGCGGTCGACTTCTTCGAGAGCGGCAAGCCGTTCCGCGACGGCGCGCTCCCGGTCAACGTCTCGGGCGGTCTGCAGAGCAAGGGGCACCCGATCGCCGCCACCGGCATCGCGAACGTCTGGGAGATCGCCCACCACCTGCGCGGTGAGGCGGGCGACCGGCAGATCGAGGGCGCGAGGATCGGCCTGGCCCACGTCATCGGCCTGGGATCAGCCTGCGGGGTGCACATCCTCGAGAAGTCCGCCTGACCGGACGCTCGCCTTCAGGGTCACGAGCCCCAGGACGAGCACCAGCGTCACGACGTTGGTGACGACGATGGCCACCTCGCCGATCAGGATCCCGTAGCCGAGCCACGTGACGAAGCCGACGGTCATGGTGATCAGGTAGGCCCAGGAGATGTCCTCGCACGACCGGGTCCGCCACGTCTGCAGCAGCTGCGGCACCCACGCACCGGTGGTGAGGAACCCGGCGAGCAGGCCGATCATCGTGCTCATCGGACCAGGGTAGGCGGCGACGACTTCCCCGAAGCCGCTGCGAACAGGCCCTCCGGCGCGCTTCACTGCTCGGCAACCACGACTTGGGGAGGTACGGGCATGCTGCTCGTCTGGGGGTTCCGCACGAAGTCCAAGGTGCTCGCGCGCCTGCTGCTCGTCTGCGCGCTGTGCCAGAAGCCGGCCGCGCAGACCATCGGCGAGCGCAAGCGCTGGTTCACGCTGTTCTGGATCCCGGTTTTCCCGACGAGCACCAAGCACCTCATGCAGTGCGCGCTCTGCGGCCAGGTCAGCCAGCTGTCGAAGGAGGAGGCCGAGCGGCTCGTGCAGCAGGCCGCCGAGCAGCCGGCCGAGCAGCCGGCCGCGGGTGCCGTCGCCTCCCTGCCGGCGGAGGACCAGACCGCCTGACCTCCCACACCGTCGCGACGAGCGGTCCTACCGTGCGTCCGTGGGGGTCGTCTTCGGGGTGCTCTTGCTGCTGGCTGTGGCCTGCGTCGTGCTCGACACGGCGCGCAACCGCCGGCCCGGCGCGACGCTCGGTCAGGTGCTGAGAGAGGTCGGGCGCCAGCCCAGCGACTGGCAGCTCGTGGCTGCCGGCGTCGGATTCGTCGCCACCGCGTTCGCGAGCACCCTGCTGCCGTGGGCGGCGCTGCTGGGCCTGGTGGTCCTGGCGTTCCTCGGCCACTTCCTGCACAGCAACCGCCCCCGCAGGGCTCGCGTACCGATGCCCGACGACATCCCGGCGACACCGGAGCCCACGAGCAACATGCGCGTCGTCGCCGGCTGATGTCCAGCGGCTGATAAGCAGGGGCTGAAGCCGTCGGCATCTGCCACCCTGCCGCCATGGGAGCTTCCGAGCGGGTCAGGCAGCACGTCGGTGACGAGCTCGTGCACCTGCTCGAGTCCCTTCCCGCCCCCGACCTGACCTCGCTGCTCCTGCCGGTCGCCGCGAGCCGGGCGGCGCGCGTCCCGCCCTCGCGGCTGCTGGCTGACAACCGGTTCACGCGCAGCTCACGCGTCGACCCCCGCGTGCTCACCGCGACCGAGCACCGGATCTGGGAGGCGCTCCCCGAGAGGTTCGAGGGAGTCGAGCTGTCGCCGCTGGCGCCGCAGGGCACCTACGCCCTCGCCGGCGTGCACCAGAACCGGGTCGTGACCACGATGCGCGGGCACGAGGTCGTCGCCGACGCGACCAACGTGCTCGCGCTCGAGGCCGCGCGGCGCCGGGACACCAGGGCCGTCGTCCACGTCGCCGCCGCGCACCGGGTGCTGCGGGCCCAGCGCTTCGACGCCCCCGGAGCCGCCGCCCACTTCCGGCTCTTCAGCCTGGTCAGCAGTGCCCGCGACCGGGGCAGTGGCAGAACCGAGGCGGACCTGCTGCTCGATCAGCTGCTCGCCTGGCGGGGGGCGCTCCAGGACGTGCCGGTGACCTTCGGCTTCACCGTCTTCAGGGAGGGCGCCGTCGCGGAGCGGCTGCGTGACACGGTCCTGCCCGTGCTCCACGACCTCGGCGCCCGGGTCGCCGACATCCCCGACCGGCACGGGCGCGGCTACTACGAGGAGATCGCGTTCAAGGTGCACGTCGGCGACGTCGAGGTCGGCGACGGAGGGCTCACCAGATGGACCGCTGTGCTCCGCGGCGACGCGAAGGAGCGCTGCCTGATCTCCTGCGTGTCGACCGAGCGGCTCGCGACCATGTCGAGAACGGGATGACGGCTCCGACCCAGGGGTGAGTGCAGCCAGCAGGGCTCACCAGAGGTAAGGATGACGACATGCGATTCATGCTTCTCCAGGCCTACGGCGGCGTCGAGCTCCCCGGGTGCACGCCGATGCACGAGTGGGACCCGGCCGACGTGAAGGCCCACATCGACTTCCAGCACACCCTCAACGCCGAGCTGCTCGAGCGCGGCGAGCTGGTGGACGCCCAGGGGCTCGCCGGGCCCGACCAGGCGAAGGTCGTGATCAGCGACGGTACGAACCCGCCGCGCGTCATCGACGGGCCGTACCCGGAGTCGAAGGAGCTGCTTGCCGGCTACCGGCTGATCGACGTCGACAGCCTCGACCGGGCGCTCGAGATCGCGGCTCTCTCCTCTGCGGCCCCCGGCCCCGGCGGCGTCGCGATCCAGCAGCAGATCGAGGTGCGGCAGGTCCTCGGCGCTCCCGAGCCGGAGGTGTGAGCACCTCTGACGTCGAGGGCCTGCTGCGCGGTCTCGCGCCGCGGGCCCTCGGCGCGGTGGTGCGGCGGCACGGCGACTTCGCCGATGCGGAGGACGCCCTGCAAGAGGCGATGCTGGCCGCGAGCCAGCAGTGGCCGCAGGACCTGCCGACCAACCCGCTCGGCTGGCTGGTCACGGTCGCGAGCCGGCGCCTGATCGACGACATCCGCGCGAACGACGCGAGGCGCCGCCGCGAGGACCACGTGGCGCTGCTCGACGTCCCGACAGAGGTCAGCGACACTGACGACTCCCTCGTGCTGCTGTTCCTGTGCTGCCACGACGCGCTCTCGCCGACCCTCGCGATCCCGCTGACCCTCAGGGCGGTCGCGGGTCTGACCACCAGGGAGATCGCTGCGGCCTACCTCGTGCCTGAGGCCACGATGGCGCAGCGCATCAGCCGGGCGAAGGCGAAGCTGAAGGGAGAGCGGTTCGCGCTCCCCGACGACGTCACGACGCGTCTGCGGTCGGTGCTCGAGGTGCTGTACCTGCTCTTCAACGAGGGGTACGCCACCAGCAGCGGCCCCGACCTGGCGCGGGTCGACCTGAGCGGCGAGGCGATCCGGTTGGCCCGCCTGCTGCACCGGCAGCTGCCGGAGGACGCCGAGGTCGCCGGGCTGCTCGCCCTCATGCTGCTCACCGATGCCCGACGGACCGCGCGCACCGACGACACGGGAGCGCTGGTGCCGCTTGCCCAGCAGGACCGGCTGGCGTGGGACCGGGGCCGCATCAGCGAGGGGATGGTGATCCTGACGGCAGCGCTGAAGCGGCGGCAGGTCGGGGAGTACCAGCTGCTCGCCTCCATCGCCGGCCTCCACGACCAGGCGCCGTCCGACGCCGACACGCAGTGGGCCGAGATCGCGACGCTCTACGGGCTGCTCGAGCGGATGACCGGTAACCCGGTCGTCACGCTGAACCGGGCGGTCGCGGTGGCCAAGGCCGAGGGCCCGCTCGCCGGCCTGAAGCTGCTGGAGGGCCTAGAGCTCGACTCGCACCGGCTGCATGCCGTGCGCGCGCACCTGCTGGAGGAGTGCGGCGACGTGACGGCTGCGGCGGAGCTCTATGCCCGGGCCGCCGCGAGGACGACCAGCGCCCGCGAGCGCGACTACCTCACGCTGCGAGCTGCTGCAGCGCGGCTCGTGCCCGAGGAGCCTGGAGGGCGCTGAACGAGGGGTTCAGGGCGAGAGCGCGAGCCAGGTCCGCTCGAGCGGAGCGCCGGTCGCCGAGAGCCTTCTCGATCATGCCGCGGTGGAAGTGGAACAGCGCGTTGGTCCAGCCCGTGGCCAGCGCCTTCCCCGACCAGGTGAGCGCCTCGGCGTAGCGCTTGTTGGCGTAGAGGGCCCAGGCGTACGCGTCGGCCATCTCGAGGAAGGGCCGGGTGCGCCAACCAGCCGTCGCGTAGTCGAGGGCCTTGGCGGGCGAGCCGTGGTCGGCCTCGAAGAGGGTGGGCTCGGTGTCGAGCACGACGCGGTTGGCGCGGAACAGGTCCTCGAGGGTCCGGAACAGCTGGTACTGCCGTGCGGCGTCGGGGGAGTGCTGCGACTCCAGCAGCTCGGCGTACTCGAGGACGTACTGGGGCTGGGGGACGGCGCTGACGAGCGAGGAGTAGGCCGCGAGCGCTTCCTTCGTCCGCCCGAGGGCAGCGAGCGCCTTCGCCTCGCCTGCGCGCAGCGCGTAGTCCGTCGGGTCAGCCTCGAGTCCGGCCTGGAACTGCTGGAGCGCCGCCTCGGCGTGGCCGCCGTAGTTGAGGTCGAGCTCGCCGAGGTAGGTCCGTGCGAACGCGACGTCGGCCGGGGCGGAGGCGTCCTGCAGCGCGCGCTCAAGCGCCTTGCGTGAGCCGGTCACATCTCCGCGCAGCTCGAAGACGTAGGACGCGCGTGTGAAGGCAGGCACCCCCGGCTGAAGGGTGTTCATGCGGTCGACCGCCTTCGTGGCCTCGCCGTAGCGGCCCAGCTGGGTGAGGGCGTCGCCGAGAGCGCCGTAGAGGGTGCTGCTGTAGCCGTTGATCGCGAGGCCCTTCCTGGCAGCGGCCAGAGCGGCAGGGAACTCGTGCTCGGCGTTCTTCAGCGCTGCGAGCGATGCGTAGCCCGCGTCGTTGGTGGTGCTGTCCAGCGCGAGCGAGCGGGCGACCGCACCCTCAGCCTTCGCGTAGTAGCTCGGGTCGACGGTGGCCTTCGCCTGCGCGACGTAGCCGAGGGCGAGAGCCGCCCAGGTGCGCGCGTCGTTCGGGCTCTGCTTCAGCTTCGCCTGCGTGGCGGCAAGCGATCCCGCCAGCGTGGTCGGTCGCGAGGAGCCGGTCGTCCGCTCCTGCTCCTTGGGGGCCGAGCCGCCGAGGGCGACCGCGACGAACAGCCCGACGGCCAGGCCACCGGCGACGAGCCCGCTGGCGAGGACCTGGCGCGTGCGTCCCACGGCTAGACCGACCCGCCTGCGGCACGCAGCGCGAGGCCGACTCCGACCGCGAGCACCAGGAGGGCGGTGAGCACCGGCAGCGCCGCGAGCACCTTGTCGGCCCGGGCGAGCCGGGTGCCCCGCGCCATGCGGTCGATGCGGCCCCGCAGCTTCACCAGCAGCAGGCCCGCAGCGCACAGCGCGAGGGCCATGCCCAACCCGTAGCCCAGCACGAGCGTGACGCCGAACGCGGTGCGGCCGAGGGCCGACGCGGCGAGCAGGACGAGGAGCGCGGACGGACTCGGCACGAGTCCGCCTGCGACGCCGAGCCCGATGAGCCCGCCCTTGGAGAAGCTGTCCTGCGGGCCGTGGCTGTGGCCCCTGCCGAGCAGGCCGTGCCGGTGACGCGGACCGTGGTCGTGCTCGTGGTCGTGCCCGTGCGAGTGGTCGTGCCCGTGCTCGTGGTCGTGCCCCTGCTCGTCGTGCGTGTGCCCGGCCTCCCCGTGGACGTGCCCACCGGCGCCGACGCCGACGAGGACCTGCTCGGGAGCGGGGGCCAGCGCGGCGCTGAGGCGAGGCTGGTGCCGGCGGCGCAGAGCGGACACGAGCAGCCCGACGCCGACGAGCGCGACGATCGCGCCGGAGACGATCCCGAGCAGCTGCTCCGCCGCCGTGGGAGCGAAGGCGGCGGTCGTCGTGATGAGCAGCCCCAGCACCAGCACCCCGGCGGTGTGGGTGAAGGTGACGGTCGCGCCGACGGTGACGACGTCGCGCAGCCGTCCTCGCCGACCGACGAGGTAGGCGGCCATGATCGTCTTGCCGTGGCCCGGCAGGAACGCGTGGCCGGCGCCGAGCAGCATCGACAGCAGGACGGCGAGCAGCCCGACACCGACCGTGAGGTGCTCGCGACCGACGAGGTCGTTGAAGGTCGTTGCCAGCGCGTTGAGGGCCCGCACGGCGGGACCGGCGACGGGCAGCCTCTTCGCGAGCTGATAGCTGGACGAGCCGGCGCCCGGCTCGACGGTGACGGTGCCGCTGCGCACGTCGAGCGGCGAGCTGAGCAGGTCGCCGGGGTAGCGGCGCAGCTCGTCGCTGATGCTCTTCGCGGGGAAGGGGGAGCCCTTGAGGGAGACGTCGGTGCCGACGGCGGTGATCTCGTGCCAGCCGATGCCGTCGTCGTCCCAGAGGTTCTTGAACCTCAGGGTCGACGACGACGTCACCGACACGTCGCCGCGCAACCGGCACTCGAGGCGGCCGATCGTCAGGTGCACCTGACCGGCGCGCTCGGTGTAGGACGACGAGGTGACCGTCAGCGGGATCCGCGTGCCGCCGAGTGACGCCGTGACGCTCTGCGACATCGCCGCGCACTGCGACGTCGCGTACGACGAGCGCTCGTCGTCCGACAGGACGCCGTTCCCATCGGTGTCTATGCGCGTCTTGCGCTGGTACGTAGGGATTTCGGCGATGTCTTCGACGGCGTTGTCGACCAGCTCGGTCGTCGAGAGCTGCAGGCCGTCGTAGTGGTTGACGGTCGCGTTCCCGAGCGGGTGCGCGTCAGCCGGGGCCGCCCCGCCGAGGAGCAGCAGCCCCGTGATCGCGCACAGGGGGAGGATGCGCGAGAGACGTGGAAGCGGCACGGAAGGCGTTCGTCGCATGGCCGCGTTCGGTTCGGAGCGAACCGGTAGCGGCTGCGGATCGAAACGGTTCTGCGGGCCCGACTCGGGTTCGCAGCTCCATCCCTGTCCCTGCCCCGGTCTCTGTCCGGGGGCAACTGCAAGGAGCCACATGTCCCATCCCCGCCGGTCACGGGCGCGAAGGCGCGCCCTGGCCGCTCTCTCGGTCGTGGCCACCACGACGGCAGGGATCTCGCTGATCGGACCGGGCACGTCGTCCGCGTCCAGTCACCGCGAGGCCCCTTACGTCGCCAGCGACCCGGCCATCGACAACACCGACCTCTACGCTTTCGTCAGTCCCGACAACGCGTCGACGGCGACGCTGATCGCCAACTGGTCACCGTTCCAGGACCCCTCCGGAGGGCCGAACTTCTACTCGTGGGCCACCGATGCCGCCTACGACATCAACATCGACAACAACGGTGACGCCAAGCCCGACATCACCTACCGCTGGACCTTCAAGGACGTCGACAAGCGCGGGACCGTCGATCACGGTGACAAGACCGACCACGACGGCATCTCGGGCAACGGGATCGGCGGGACGTTCCTCAACAACGACGGTCCCGTCACCTCGCTGACCGACGACAACCTGCTGTTCCGCCAGACGTACACGCTGACGGAGATCGACTTCAACGCGGCCGGCACCGGCACGCCGAAGACGCTGCTCACCGACAAGCCGGTGGCCCCGTCCTACGTCGGGTCCGCGTCGATGCCGAGCTATGCCTCGCTCCGGCAGGCCGCTGTGGCCGCCGGTGCGATCACCGGTGGCGGGAAGAGCTACGTCGGTCAGGCCGACGACCCGTTCTTCCTCGACCTGCGCGTCTTCGACCTGCTCTACGGCACCAACCTCAAGGAGGCCGGTCACGACACGCTGTCGCACTACAACGTGAACACGATCGCCCTCCAGGTGCCCAAGAACGACCTGGCCGGCGGCGGCAACGCGTCGAACAACCCGGTCATCGGCGTCTGGAGCACGACGAGCCGCAGCTCGACGCGCACCCTGGCCGCCACTGGCGCGGCTCCCGGCACTGCCGAGAGCACGAGTCCGGCCGGCACCTACGACGCGCAGGTCTCCCGACTGGGCAACCCGCTCGTCAACGAGGTCGTCGTCCCGGCGAACCTCAAGGACTACTTCAACCGCTCGACGCCCGACCAGGACGGCGCGCTGCTGAAGAAGGTCCAGAACCCGGAGCTTCCGTACCTCGTGGACGGCATCTACGGCGTCCCGAACCCGAACCAGCTCTCGGCCACAGGTGCCAAGACCCGCAACGACCTGACGGCGGTGTTCCTCACGGGCATCTCCAAGAAGGTCTACGCGGGCACGGACTTCGGCGGAGCAGGCACGGGTGGTGGGGCCGACGCTGACCTCAACAGCCTCGACCTCAACCAGGACATCGCTGCGGGCGGCGTCAAGCCGGCCGAGTACCTCCGCCTCAACCTCGCGGTCGCCCCGACCGCGTCGCCGAAGCGGCTGGGTGTTCTCGCCGGAGACCTCGCCGGGTTCCCGAACGGTCGTCGCCTGACGGACGACGTCATCGACGAGGCGCTGCAGGTCGCCGAGGGCGTGCTCCTCGGCCAGCCGACCGGTCTCGGGGACGGCGTCAACGCCAACGACAAGCCGTTCCTGTCGTCCTTCCCGTACATCGCGGACCCGCACTCGGGCTCCTCGGTGAACCCGGGCCAGGCGCCGGTCGCGTTCCGCCAGGGCTTCACCACCACGCCCGGTCGGGTCGCGATCAACGTCGCGGGCGTGTCGCCGGCGCAGCCGGGTGCCAAGGCCGAGCTCTTCCAGGCCCTCGGCAACGGCACCTTCGTGCCGATCGGGGCGTTCCCGCTGAACGCCGCCGGCACGGCACTGCCTGCTCCGGTCTACCGCTACTTCAAGAGCGGTTCGACGCAGCAGTTCTACATCCGGATCCTCACCGGTCCGGACAGCAACAACAGCCCGGGCTACGGCCCGCTGACCACCATCACGGTCAGGTAGTGCCCCCGGTCCGGGGCGGGCGAGCGGTCGTCCGCCCCGGACCACCCCCACGTCTCCAGGAGAACCCCGTGCGCCTGCGCGCCGCCCTTCCCGTCCTGCTGCTCGCTGCGGCCTGCTCCCACGGCGGGTCCTCGTTCGCCCAGCCCAAGGCGAGCGCGTTCTCACCGGGCAGCTGCCGCGACCTCGCTTCCCCGGTCCTCGCTCTCGGCAAGGACCTGCACGCACTCGGCACGAGAGCCCCCTCCGATGCGCAGGCCGACTCCATCAAGGCCGCGCAGGCCAGGGTGCGGTCGTTGAACAGCGCAGCACCCGACGACCTCAAGCCGGCCGTCCAACAGCTCATCACCGCCGTTGGGATCCTGCGGATCCGCAACGACACCGACAGCTACGACGCGAGCGTCGCGAAGGACGCGATGACCGCCTACCAGGAGCTGGTCACGGTCTGCACCAGCGCTAGCCAGCCCTCAGCGAGCTGAGCTTCACCAGCTCGCCGCGCGGGGTCTCGGGAACGGCGTCGGCGAGGAACCAGCGGAACGCCACCATGCCCTGCGGCTTGCCGGCGGTAGTGATGGCGTTGGGCAGGTCGAGCTGCTCCTGCGCGACGATCACCGTGACAGTGCCGTCCTCGTTCGGGACGGCCGTGCCGGTGTTCACGGAGGTCCTGGCGTCACCGGCGTTCTCGCCAGCCATGTAGCGGTTCCAGGTGATGACGTTCCAGAACCGGCAGGTCGGCGGTCGGTGGGTGATGACGAGGGCCTCGTCCGCCTCGAGCGAGTACGTCGCGAAGGCGTAGCAGGCGTCTCGGGCCGACCACCCGTAGTTCGCGTCCTGCACCTGGTAGGGCGGTGCGAACTCGTTGGCCCGCTGGGGCACCTCGTGCCCCAGGGAGGTCTCGTCGACGCGCGGTGCGAGGGACAACGGGACGATCGCCATCATCGTCCGCACCCACGTGAGGGCCGTGCGGAAGCGCTGGGCCGTCTCGGCATCGGTACGACGCAGCGGGCCCGGTTCGTCGAGGCACTCGATCTGCCAGGTGACGCGCTGGCCGGTGAGGGGGTCCACCTGGTAGTCGCGGGTGAAGGCCACCGACGCGTCCGGCTTCAGCTCCAGGAAGTCGCCGTCGTAGCCGGGTGGACGAACGGGTCCCATGACGAAGCTGAAGCGGCCCTGCGCGTCGACGGTCAGGTCGGTGTCGTTGCGGATCCCGACGACGCGGTCCGACCAGGCTCCGGGGGCGGGCTCGTTGTAGACGGTGAGGCTGAAGTAGGTGCTGTCTCCACGCGTGCCGCTGACCCGGTAGGTGCGGGACGGGTCGATCGGCGCGAGGCAGTAGTAGGCATCGGTGTTGTCGCCGCCCCACCTGCGGTCACGGCGGAAGGGCGTGTTCACGTCGACGAACGACGGCCGGTGCGTGTCGGAGAACAGGTACGTGTCGAGCGCGACCCCGAGCGCGGTGGCGAGGAACCGGTAGCCGTCCGCGACGCCCTGCTCGTCGTCGACCTCGGCGAGCAGCTTCTCGTCGAGCACGCGCAGGCCGTCGAGCAGCTCGCGCCAGGCCTCGGTGGTCGCGTGCGTCATGACGGGACCCCCGTCAGCAGAGAGGCGGTCGCGGTAGACATTGCGAGACGGAGGGTAACGGAAGTGGTGCGCATCGACGACCTGGCCGAGCCGGCCTTCACCGAGGACGTGCTCGCGGCCTTCGCCTTCATGGACGACATGGGGCGGGCTCTTTCCCTTGAGCCGCAAGCGATCAAGGACCAGGCAGCGGCCGAGACAGGGCTCTCGGACTTCGGTCCCGACGACTTCGAGGAGCGGCTGGCAGTCCTCTGCGGGGCGCTCCGCGACGTCGAGAACCTGCAGGCCCGCGGGGTCCTCACGGTCCACACCCAGCTGCTGCAGGCGCTGAAGAACCGGCTGCTGCTGCAGGACCTGCTGACGAAGCACCCGGAGATCCACGACGTCGAGCTCGCACCGCCCGTCATCATCGCGGGGCTTCCCCGCACCGGCACGACGCACCTGCACAACCTGCTGAGCCACCACCCGGGCTTCCGGACCCTGCCCTACTGGGAGAGCGTCGAGCCGTTCCCGGTGCCGGGGGAGGAGCCAGACGGGCGGCGGGACCGGTGCGACGTCGGAGTGGGCTTCATGAACCTGGCGATGCCGCTGTTCCCGTTGATGCACGAGATGACGACGGACCACGTCCACGAGGAGATCCAGCTCTTGGCCGTCGACCTCTCGTCGATGCTCTTCGAGACGCTCGCGCGCGTCCCGGCCTGGGAGGCGTACTACCGGACGCACGACCAGCGACCGCACTACCGCTACCTGCGCACGATGCTGAAGGCGATGGAGTGGCTGAACCCCTCGGATAAGCGGTGGCTGCTGAAGTCCCCGCAGCACCTGGAGCAGTTCCCCGTGCTGGCGGACGTCTTCCCGGACGCCACGGTCGTCGTGACGCACCGCGACCCGGTCAGCGTCGCCGTCTCGATGACGACGATGATCGCCTACACGGCCCGGATGCACGCCCACCCCGTTGATGCGCAAGGGATCGGCCGCGCCTGGGCCGACCGGCTCGGCCACATGCTGGAGGCTGCCGTCAGGGACCGGGACGTCCTGCCCCGGGCGATGGACGTGCGGTTCGACGAGTTCATGCAGGACGACCTCGCCACGGCGAGAGCGGTCTGCGCGCTCGCTGAGGAGCCGGTGACGGACGAGGCGGAGGCCGCGATGCGCGCCTACCTCGACACCCACCGGCGGGGCCGCCTCGGCTCGATCGACTACGTGGCAGCTGATGTCGGGCTCGACGTGGACGAGCTGCGCACCCGGTATGCGCCGTATGCGAAGCGGTTCCTCTAGCCTCAGGCCGTGAAGAGCACCGCTGTCGGGCTGGCCGTCGCCCTCGCCCTGACCGCGTGCGGCAGCCGCGTGCCGCAGCGAAGCGCGGTGCAGCCGACGCGTCAGTCGTCGGCGACGGACGCGACCGCGCTTCCGCCGACAGAGGCACCGGGCAGCCTCGGGCCGGGTACGTCGACGGGTCCGACCACGAGCGGCGCGGCGTCGCCCGGTGCCACCGTGCCGACCACGCCAGGCACCTCGACGGCCGCCTCGCCGTCAGCGTCGTCCGTGCCGCCTGCGGCACCTGTCCGGCTCGGGATCATCGCTGCAGACCGCCCGACGTTCGAGAGGCTGCTGAGCTACCGCAAGACACTCGGCAGCCGCCCTGTCGCGGCCACCTGGCTCGCCTCGTGCGCGCAGCTGGCCGACGTCGACCGCCGGGCGCCCGGCCAGCTTGCCGGAGGCATCCAGGGTGAACCGCACC
>CBIHPE010000029.1:0-23466 GCA_966212015.1 uncultured Frankiales bacterium
AAGGTGCGGTCGCTGCTGCCTCAGCCGGGCAGCGCGTAGCGGCCGTCGGGCAGCGGGTCGACCAGCCCGTCCGCCACCAGACCGTCGAGCGCCCGCGCCCGTTGGAGCGGCTCGTCCCACACCTGCTCGAGCACCGCAGCCTCGACCGGGTCGGTGGCGTCGCGGAGCACGGCCAGCAGCCGCCCCCGCACCTGCCGGTCGGTCCCCGCGTAGCCCTGCGGCCGCTTCACCGGTGCCCCGAGCGCGGGTGAGCCCGCGGCGAGCCAGGCGCACCACGGGGCAACCGGGCAGGCCGCGCACCGGGGGGACCGGGCTGTGCAGACGAGCGCACCCAGCTCCATGAGCGCGATCGAGAGCGTCGCCGCGTCCTCGTCGACGGCGGGCAGCAGGGCCTCCACGAGCGCGAGGTCGCGGCGCGTCACGGGGGCGTCCGCGACGCCCTCGACCAGTCGCGCGACGACGCGGCGGACGTTCGTGTCGACCACCGGGTGCCGCTGCCGGAGGGCGAAGGCCGCCACGGCCCGCGCCGTGTAGTCGCCGACGCCCGGCAAGGTGAGCAGCTCCTCGACGGTCGTCGGCAGCTGTCCGCCGTACCTCTCCACGACGTCCACGCAGGCCGCGTGCAGCCGCAGCGCGCGACGCGGGTAGCCCAGCCGACCCCACTGCCGCACGGCTTCACCGGACGGCGCGGCAGCGAGGTCGCGCGCTGTCGGCCAGCGGGCGATCCAGGCCCCGAAGGCAGGCACCACCCGGGCCACCGGCGTCTGCTGCAGCATCACCTCGCTGACAAGCACCTGGTAGGGCGTGACCTCCGGACCGCGCCACGGCAGGTCGCGGGCGTGCTCGGCGTACCAGGAGGTGAGGGCGGAGCGGAAGGGCATGGCTCCCCGATCCAACCAGGCTCGCTGGATAGGGTCAGCGCGTGGTCATGCAACCGGTGGGGCCGCTCCCGGCATCGACGTACTGGCGTCGCCGTGCCGTGCTCGTGCTCAGCCTGCTGGTCGTGCTGCTCCTGCTGAAGTCGTGCGTCGGCGGCGGTGACGCCCCGAAGAAGAAGACCTCGGGCCGGCCCAGCGCCACCCCGTCGGTCAGCGCCCCGGCGTCACCGAAGCCGTCCGCCACCAAGCCGCCGGCCACGGCCGCCGGCGGGACCTGTGCCGACTCGGCGCTGCGGCTGACGATGAAGACCGACCTGGCGACGTACCCCGTCGGGACCAACCCGCGCTTCACGCTGACGGTCACCAACGTGTCCGGCACCGCGTGCAAGCGCGACCTCGGCGCGAAGGCGGTGGCGCTGACCGTCGTCAGCGGGCAGGCCCGCACCTGGAGCAGCGACGACTGCAGCAACGGCAAGGACTCCGCGATCACCACGCTGGCGCCGGGCAAGGAGACGCTCGTCGTCGACTACCACTGGAACGGCCTGCGCTCCCAGCGAGGCTGCCCCGCGCCGCGGGCGCAAGCGACAGCGGGCACCTACCAGGTGAGCGGCACCGTCGGCACGCTCACCAGCGCCAGGGTGGTCTTCCACTTCCGCTAGTCCCGACGCCTCAAGCAGCGCGCGAAACAGGACGACACTCCTGCGTGGGGACACAAGGGGTGCGCGTGGGTGAGCGAACGGTCGCGGCCGGGATCGCGCCTGCCCTGCTCGCGGACCTGCGCTCCGCCTTCGGTCGCGAGGTCGACGCCCGGCTGCCCCACCTGCGTGCTGTCACCGACCTCGAGGTCGCCCAGCGCGACGCCCACACGATCGCCAGCTCGGCCTGGGTGATCGGCGAGCCGGTCATCGCCCGCCTCGCCCGCGAGGTCGAGAGCGGCCTGCCGGACGGCCCTCTCCCGGAGCTCGTCGCGGCGCTGGAGGCGTTCGTCCCATGACCTCAGCTGCCAGCACCACCCCCACGCCCGTCGTCGTCGTCGACGACAGTCCCGTCCAGCGGCGCTTCGTGCGCGCGGCCGTCGAGGCCGACCCGGCCTTCACCGTCGTCGGCGAGGCCCGGAACGGCAAGGAGGCCGTCGCCCTGGTCGCGCGGCTCCGCCCCGGCGTCGTGCTCATGGACCTCGACCTGCCGGTCATGAGCGGCATCGAGGCCATCGAGCGGATCATGGCCGCGAGCCCGACGCCGATCCTCGTCTACAGCGCCCACGTCGGCGACGGCGAGACCGCCAACGCGCTCGAGGCCCTCGCGGCGGGCGCCGTCGACGTGCTGGCGAAGCCCGGCGCGGGCGACACGGGCAGCCTGGACGAGTACGCCGACCAGATCCGCAAGAAGCTGCGGGTCGCCTCCCGCGTCCGCGTCATCACGCACCCGCGCGGCAAGCTGCGCACCCGCGAGACCGCAGGTGCTGTCCACGCGACCCCGCGGCTCGGGCTGTCGCAGCCGACGCCCATCGTGGAGGAGGTCGAGGCCCGCGTCGGCGTGAAGCTCGTCGCCATCGGCGCCTCCACCGGCGGACCGCAGGCGCTGCACACGCTGCTGCGCTCGTTGCCGGCGGACCTCGAGCAGGCGGTGCTCGTCGTGCAGCACATGGCCGAGGGCTTCATCCCCGGGCTCGCGTCCTGGCTCGACCAGCTGGTCCCGATGCCGGTGGTGGTCGGCGGCAGCGGCCGAAGGCTTCAGCCCGGCACCGTCACCATCGCGCCCAGCGGCCAGAACCTGCTCGTGCAGGACGACCGGCTGCGGGTGCTGTGCGTCGACCCCGAGCCCGGCCAGTTCCACGTGCCCGGCATCGACCAGTGCTTCGCCTCCATCGCCGACGCCCTCGGACCCGATGCGGTGGGCGTGCTGCTCACGGGCATGGGCCGGGACGGTGCCCAGGGGCTCAAGCACATGCGCAGCCGCGGGGCGCCGACGCTCGGCCAGGACGAGGCCACCAGCACCGTCTACGGCATGCCGCAGGCGGCGTTCGCGCTCGACGCCGTCGACCGCCAGCTCCCCCTGGACGAGATCGCCCCGGCGGTGCTCGGCCTGCTGGGGCGGTCAGCATGAAGGTCTCACTCAGCGCGGAGGAGTACGACGCCCTGCGCGCGCTGCTCGCGCGGGCCGCTGGCCTGGTCTTCGACGACGCCCGCAAGGAGTCGATGGCCTACTCCGTCGCCGAGCGCATGCGCGCCCTCGGGCTGCGCGACGTCTCGTCCTACCTCGCCCGGCTCGACGAGCCGACCGAGCGCCAGCAGCTGCTCGACGAGGTCACCATCCAGGAGACGCACTTCTTCCGGAACCCGCCCCAGGTCCGGGCGCTGCGCCTGCACGTGCTGCCGGAGCTGCTGCGGCACGCCGAGCTCAACGGCAAGCGGCTGCGGATCTGGAGCGCCGGCTGCTCGACCGGCGAGGAGCCGTACTCGATCGCCATGCACCTGCGCGAGCTGCTGCCCTCGACCGCCGGTTGGGACGTGAAGATCGTGGCCACCGACGTGTCGCAGCGCGCGATCGCTGCCGCGAGGTCGGGCCGCTACGGCGCCCGTGCCGTGCAGCTGGCGACCCCCGAGGAGCTGGCGCGGCACTTCGTGGCCACCGACGACGGCTACGAGGTCCGGCCCGAGGTCCGTGAGCTGGTCGAGTTCCGGCACCACAACCTCGTCACCGAGGCAGTGCCCTTCGCGCCGTCCGAGCGCATCGACCTGGTGCTGTGCCGCAACGTCACGATCTACTTCGGCCGGGACACGACCCGGGCGCTCATGAACCGGCTGCACCACTGCCTGCGCGACGGCGGCTACCTGTTCCTCGGCCACTCCGAGACGCTCTGGCAGGTCAGCGAGGACTTCCGCCTGGTCGCCATCGGCACCGGCGAGGCGGCGGCGTTCGTCTACCGCCGGCTCGACAAGCAGGTCGAGCGCCGTGCGGTGCTGCCGGACCGTCGTACCGCTGAGGAGCCGGCCCCCGAGGAGCGCCGCGTCGAGGCCCGGCGCGCCCCGGCACCGGCGATGCCCCCGGCTCCCGTCGTCGTGAGCGTCGAGACCCTGATCGAGCAGTGCCGCATCTCGCTCGCTGCCGGCCGCTACGCCGAGGCTGCCCAGTACGCCGCCGACGCGGCGCTGCAGGCCCCGTTGCGCGCCGAGGCGTTCTACCTCCGCGGCCTGGCCCTCGTCGACCTCGGCCGGGACGACGACGCGCTCGTGGAGCTGCGCAAGGCGGTCTACCTCGAGCCCGAGCGCGGGTTCGCGCACTTCCTGCTGGCGGGTGTGCTCGACCGGCTCGGCCAGCCGCTGCTCGCCGCGCGCGAGTACGCCGCCGCCGCCGACACCCTCGGCCTGCAACCCGCGGATGCCACCGCTGAGGAGCTCGGCGGGCGTAGCGTGCGAGAGCTGGCACAGCTGTGCCGGCAGCTGGAGCACCGCCTCCTGGGCGGGCAGCTGCAGTCCCTTCACCTTCAGTACGGCGAGCAGTACGGCGAAGAGGTCTCATGAACGGCGGGCTGGTCACCTTCGTGCTGGGCGAGCGCGAGTACGCGACGCTGCTGTCGTCGATCCGTGAGGTCGTCCGCCTCGAGGGCCTCGCCGACCTCCCGGGCATGACCAAGCCGCTGGCCGGCGTGCTCGACCTGCGCGGCACCGCGCTCCCCGTCCTCGACCTGCGGCTCGGCGCGACCGCCGAGTCCCGCGGCGACGTCCTCGTGATGGAGGGCACCACCGAGGAGTCGCTCGTGGGCGTGGCCGTCGACCGGGTCCGGGCCGTCGTCGGTGCCGAGGAGCTCGGTCAGGGCGGGGCCGCGGGCGACGAGCTCCCGTCGTACGTCGTCGAGGTCCTGCGCGGCGCCGCGGGCCCGGTGTTCCTCGTCGACCTGCCGCAGATGGTGGACGCAGCGCGCAAGGCCGTCCTGTGACCCAGCTCAAGCGCCTCTCCGACGGCCTGCTGGTCCTGGCCCTCGTCTTCGTCGTCGTGGCCCTGTTCGGCTACACCTGGGCCTGGTACGTCGCCGCCTTCTGCTTCGTCGACTCGATGGTCGCTGCACGCCTGCGCCGCCGTGCCGCCAAGGCCGCCAAGGCTCGCAAGGCTTCCCAGCCCTAGCGCCCTCGATGTGAGCTCGACGGCGCTCTGACGCCGCGGAACCCGCGTCGTCCTGAGCGGCAGCGCGTCAGACGTAGCGCTCGAGGATGCTGGACTCGGCCAGCCGGGACAGGCCCTCGCGCACGGAGCGGGCGCGGGTCTCGCCGACGCCCTCGACCGCCTGCAGGTCGTCGATGCTCGCGGCCAGCAGCTTCTGCAGGCCGCCGAAGTGCTCGATGAGGCGGTCCTGGATCGGGTTGGGCAGCCGGGGGACCTTGGCCAGCAGCCGGTAGCCGCGCGGGCTGACGGCGACCTCGAGCTGGTCGGCGCCGCCGGTCCAGCCGACCGCGCGGGCGAGCACGGACAGGTCGAGCAGCTCGGTGCCGGACAGCGTGTCGAGCTCGGCGAGCGCGTCGGCGACCTTGCGGGCCTTCCGCCCACTGCCGGCGAGCAGGTAGTCGCGGACGATGAGCTCGCGCTCGGCCTCGACGCCGGCCATCAGCTCCTCGAGCTGCAGCGAGAGCAGCCGCCCGTCCGTACCGAGCTCGACGACGTAGCCCTCGATCTCGGTCGCGATCCGTCGCACCATCTCGAGCCGCTGCGAGACGGCCATCGCGTCGCGGACGGTGACGAGGTCCTCGATCTCGAGCGCCGACAGGGTGCCGGCCACCTCGTCGAGACGCAGCTTGTAGCGCTCGAGGGTCGCGAGGGCCTGGTTGGCGCGGGACAGGATCGCGGCGCTGTCGTCGAGGACGTAGCGACGGTTGTCGACGTACAGCGCGATGATCTTCATCGACTGGCTGACGGAGATGACCGGGTAGCCGGTCTGCTTCGCGACCCGCTCCGCGGTGCGGTGCCGGGTGCCGGTCTCGGCGGTCTCGATCGAGGCATCGGGCACGAGCTGCACCGACGCCTTCACGATCTTGAGGATGTCGCCGGCGACGACGATCGCGCCGTCCATCTTGGACAGCTCGCGCAGCCGTGTCGCGGAGAAGTCGACGTCGAGGTCGAAGCCGCCCGTGCAGATCGCCTCGACCGCCCGGTCGTGCCCGAGGACGATCAGGGCGCCGGTGTTGCCGCGCAAGATCCGCTCGAGGCCGTCGCGCAGCGCTGTCCCGGGGGCGACGGCGAGAAGGGTCGAGCGCAGCAGGTCGTCGGTGTTGCCGGCCACGCACGCTCCTCCCCACGGTTGCACCCGGGAGTCTAGGGAGCGAACGGGTCCCGATCGTGCCGCGTCTTGGTCACGTCTGCATCACGGCCTGGGCTCAGGGGCGCGGCACGGTGCGCCGCGCCCGGCCCCGCAGGGCCGACACCGCGCGCAGCGCCGTGTCGACGTCGACCACCTCGAGCACCTCCATGCCGGGTGGGGGAGTGCCGCTCCCGACGGGTACGACGGCAGCGCTGAACCCGAGGCGCGCGGCCTCCGCGAGCCGGCGCTGCACCCCGGGGACGGGGCGGACCTCACCCGACAGCCCGACCTCGCCGATGGCGACCAGCCCGCTGGGGATGGCGTCGTCGCGGACGGCCGACCGGACAGCGAGCACGAGGGCCAGGTCGGAGCCGGGGTCGGTGACGCGCATGCCCCCGACGGTCGCGGTGTGGACGTCCTTGCCGGCGAGCTCGGTGCCGGCGCGCTTCTCCGCGACGGCGAGCACCATCGCGACCCGCTGGCCGTCGAGACCCGAGGTCACCCGGCGGGGCGACTTCTCGGACGCGACCGACACCAGCGCCTGGACCTCCGCGAGCAGCGGGCGGCGCCCCTCCACCGTGACCGTGACGCAGGTGCCGGGCACGGGCTTCTCGGCACGTGACAGGAACAGGCCGGACGGGTCGGCGAGGCCCTCGATGCCGTTCTCGTTCATCTGGAAGCAGCCGATCTCGTCGGCCGCGCCGTAGCGGTTCTTGACGGCGCGGACCAGGCGCAGCGTCGAGTGCCGGTCGCCCTCGAAGTGCAGGACGACGTCGACGAGGTGCTCGAGCAGCCTCGGGCCGGCGATGCTGCCGTCCTTCGTCACGTGGCCGATGAGGATCGTCGCGATGCCGCGCTCCTTGGCCACGCCGATGAGCGCGGACGTCACGGCGCGGATCTGCGTGACCCCGCCGGCGGACCCCTCGACCTCGGCCGAGCCGATCGTCTGCACGGAGTCGACGACGATCAGGGCCGGCTGCACCGTGTCGATGTGGGCGAGGACCGCACCGAGGTCGGTCTCGGCGGCCACCCAGAGGTGCTCGTTGAGCGATCCGGTGCGCCCCGCGCGCAGCCGGATCTGCGCCGCTGACTCCTCGCCCGTGACGTAGAGGGTGGGGCTCGCCTCGGAGGCGGCCTTCGAGGCGACCGACAGGGCGAGCGTCGACTTCCCGGCGCCCGGCTCGCCGGCTAGCAGCACCACGGCGCCCGGCACGATGCCGCCGCCCAGCACCCGGTCGAGCTCCGGCTCACCGGTCTCGCGGGACCGGGCGTCCTCCGCGCTCACGTCGCTGATGCGGGTCGCTGCGGTGCTGACCGGCCCGCTGGTCAGCCGGACCCGGGTCGCGGCGGTCTCGGTGACGGATCCCCAGGCCTGGCACTCGGGGCAGCGGCCGACCCACTTGGCGACGGTCGTGCCGCACTCCGTGCAGCGGAACGGCGCCTTCACGACCGCGGGCTTGGGCATGCCGCGCAGGCTATGCCGAACCCGTGACAGGCCGGCGGAGGCTGTGGGCTACTCGCCCGACGAGTAGGGGTCCTGCGCGCGCCCCCGGTTGCCGAGAGCGTTGTCGCCGCTCCGGACGGGGACCTGGAGGTCGGTGACCGCGCCCGCACGCGAGAACTGGAGCGTGACGGTGAGGTAGGACCCGACGGTCACGTCCCGCGTGAGCACCAGGTCGGCGGACCAGGTGTCGTTGTCGCCGCCGGCCGGGATGCTGATGTCGGTCGCCGTGCCGCCCGGCAGCAGCGTGGCCGACGTGGCGTCGGCGCTGCTGACCGAGACCAGCGTGTCCGCCTCGGTCCCGGTGTTGATGAGGGAGCCGGTCAGGGTGGCGTGGTCGCCGGCCTTGAGCACGATGCCCGTCGGGGGCGCGAGGACGCCCAGGTTGCGGATGTCGAGGTCGCCCGCCGTGGTGCCCTTGAAGTCGCGGGGCGAGGTCTCCTTGGTGTAGGTCGTCGCCTGCAGACCGGTGCCGCAACCCGACAGGACCAGCCCGCTGGCGAGCAGGCTCACGAGAGGCACGGCGGGCACGAGACGCGTCCTCACGAGGGCGGTCCTTCCTTAGCTGGCGGCCCGCCGCGGGTCGAGCAGCAGCGGGAGGTCGTTGGCGATGTCAGCGACGGTCACGCCGCCTGGGTAGAGGACCGGGAGCCGGTCGTCCGCGTTGTAGGCGAAGATCACCGCTGAGTGCGTCACAGAGTATCCAAGCGGCTCCCCGAAGTGCTTGTGCGGGGCCGTGCCCGCCTCGGTGAGGTGCTGGTCGGGGTGCCCGGGGACGGTCGGGATCGGGGGCCCGACCGAGGCGACCTTGACCCCCGCGGCGGTCTGCGCGGCGTCGAGCTCAGCCTGCGTGCCGAGCAGGCCGACGATGCGCGTCGAGAACTGGTCGAGGAACCGGCGCAGGACGGCCGGGGTGTCGCGCTTCGGGTCGGTGGTCACGAACACGACGACCGCCTTGTCCGCCTCGGCCCGAGGGGCCTTGCGCAGCGCGGAGGCCACGTCCGACATGGCGGTCGGGCACTCGTCGGGGCAGTGCGTGTAGCCGAAGTAGACGTAGGTCGGGCGGCCCGCCGTCTCCTTGGCGAAGTCGTACCGCTTCCCGCTCGTGTCCGTCAGGACGAAGGTGGGCCGCAGCGGCTGCGGCGCCTGCGTCTCCACGCCGTGGTAGGCCAGCGGGGGCGCGGCCTTGGGTGAGTCGTTGCAGGCGGCGAGCCCCGTCAGGAGCAGGAGGGCTGCAGCGAGAGCGCGCTTCACGTCTCCAGTGTCACCCACCTGCGAGCAGGTCCGCTCCGCGGACGAGCAGCAGGCCCACGTCCACAGCGGCCACGGCGATGGTGGACAGGAAGACGGCCCGTCCCCCGCGCGCCAGCCCGACCGCGAACACGAGCACGGCGGGTACGACGGCGAGCGGGCTCAGGACCAGGCTCGCGGCGACGAGGCAGACCCCGGCCAGCCACGAGGCGCCGCGCGCCCCCAGCCGCTGCGGCAGTCCCCGTACCCCGGTCTCGGCGTCCTGCGCGAGGTCCGGGAGCACGTTGGCGGCGTGCGCGCCGACCCCCAGCAGCGCGCCGGCCGTGGTGGCCCACCACGGCGCCCAGCGGTGCTCGGACCCGTGACCGGTGAGCGTGACGACGTTCGGGACCAACCCGAAGGACAGGGCGTACGGGACGAAGGAGACCAGCGTCGCCTTGAGGCCGAGGTTGTAGGCCCAGGCGCTCGCGACGGCGACCAGGTGCGCGGCTCCCGCCCGCCAGCCGAGCGCGAGCGACAGCGGGACGCAGGCCGCTCCGGCGAGCAGCGCCGCCGCCCGCACGGTGCCGACGGGGAGTCCCTGGACGACCGGCTTGTCGGCCCTGGCGACCGCCCGGTCTCGGTCCGCGTCGACCCAGTCGTTGCTCCACCCGACCGAGAGCTGGCCGGCCAGGAAGGCCAGCGCCACCCGGACCGGACGGGCGTCGACCGAGGCGGCGAGTGCCGTCGCCAGAGCTGTCACGGCGAGGGCGGGACCGGGGTGGCAGGCCGCGACGAGACGTCTCACCGGGCCTACTGGTTGCATCCCGAAGGCATGGTTGTCAAGACCCATTCGCGGGGTGAGGACAGCCGCACGTGCCTTCTGACCTGCAGTTTTGCTCCGGACGACCCCCGCGGGCCGGGCCCGGGACGTGCTAACCTGGAGACCGGCGAGAGGACCACCACGTGACGTTCAAGGTTGGCGAGACAGTCGTCTACCCGCACCACGGAGCAGCGCTGATCGAGGCCATCGAGACGCGCACCATCAAGGGCGAGGACAAGGTCTACCTGGTCCTCAAGGTCGCTCAGGGCGACCTGACCGTCCGTGTTCCCGCGGACAACGCAGAGATCGTCGGCGTCCGGGACGTCGTCGGTCAGGCCGGTCTCGACAAGGTCTTCGAGGTGCTCCGCGCGCCCGCCGTCGAGGAGCCCACCAACTGGTCCCGGCGCTACAAGGCCAACCTCGAGAAGCTCGCCTCCGGCGACATCAACAAGGTCGGCGAGGTCGTCCGCGACCTCTGGCGGCGCGACAAGGAGCGCGGCCTGTCCGCGGGCGAGAAGCGCATGCTTAGCAAGGCGCGCCAGATCCTCGTCAGCGAGCTCGCGCTCGCCGAGGGGACGAACGAGGACAAGGCCGAGGCGATCCTCGACGAGGTCCTGGCCAGCTAGGCCCATGGCAGCAACCGGCTCTTCGCCGGGGTCGAGCAGCAGCTCGCCCCGGCGTCGTGCTGTTCGGCGCACCCCCACGTTCGTGCTGGAGGCGATGCGCTTCCTGGTCGTCGTGTTCTTCGCGGGCGCGGGCTACGAGGTCGGCACGGGCGTCAGCTCCGACACCAAGGTGCTCGGGGCGCTCAACGGCACCGCGCTCGGCCTGATCCTCGGCTCGGGCCTCGGCTACGTGCTGGGCGGCGTCCTCGGGCGGACCACCGCCACGAGCGCGGAGCGCGCCCGCACCCGGCTGCACGAGGTCTCCGCGGAGGAGCTCGTCGCCGGCGGCATGGGCACCATCGCCGGCGTGCTGTTCGGGGCGTTCGTGGCCTGGCCGGTCTTCCTGCTGCGCCAGCCCTACCTGAGCTTCCCGCTGTTCGCGTTCGTCTGCGTGACGATGGCCTACGTCGGCTACCTGCTCGGGGCGAGCAAGCGCGCCGGCGTGCTCGCCCTGTTCGGCGGAGCCGCGGGCATGGCGCCGCGCGAGGCACCGGTCTCGACCCTCCCGCGGGTGCTCGACACGAGCGTCGCGATCGACGGCCGCATCGTCGACGTGGTGCGGGCCGGCTTCCTGCACGGCACCTTCTGGGTCCCGACACCCGTCCTCGGCGAGCTGCAGCACTTCGCCGACTCCCCGGACGACGCCCGCCGGGCCAAGGGCCGGCGCGGGCTGGAGGTCCTCGAGACGCTCAAGCGCGAGCCCAACGTCGAGGTCGAGGTGGTCGAGCTCGACGTCCCCGCCGTGCTCGAGGTCGACGCCAAGCTCGTGAAGATCTGCCAGCAGGAGGGCGTCGCCCTGCTCACCCTCGACACCAACCTGGCCAAGGCCGCCGGCCTCGCCGGGGTGAAGGTCCTCAACCTGCACGGCCTCGCGCTCGCGCTCCGCCCTCCGGTCTCCGCCGGCGAGGACGTGTCCGTCCACCTGCTCAAGGCCGGCAAGGAGCCGGGCCAGGCCGTCGGCTACCTCGACGACGGGACCATGGTCGTCGTCGAGCAGGGCCGGCCGCACGTGGGCGAGGACGTCACCGTGCAGGTCGCCAGCGTCGTGGTCACCGCCAACGGACGCCTCGTCTTCGCGAAGTTCCCCGGCGCCCCGGCGCGCACCCAGAAGTCCCGCCGCACCGACCGCCCCGTCCCCGGACCGCCCGTCGCCGCACCTCCCGGGCGATGACCTCCCCCTCGACCCGGTGACCGTCGGCGCGATCGTGCCCGCTGCCGGCGCCGGCACCCGCCTCGGCCCGGGAGCTCCCAAGGCGCTCCGCGAGCTCGCCGGTGAGCCGCTGCTCGTCCACGCCGTCCGGCGGCTGCGGGCCTGCCCGTCGGTCGGCCCGATCGTGGTGGCCGCGCCGCCCGGAGAGCTCGCGCTCGTCCGCGACCTGCTCCCCGACGCGCTCGTGGTCGCCGGCGGGGCCGAGCGGCAGGACTCCGTCGCGGCCGCCCTGGCTGCGCTGCCGCCCGAGGTCGACCGGGTCCTCGTGCACGACGCGGCCCGCGCCCTCGTCCCGATCGAGGTGGTCGAGGCCGTCGTCGCGGCCCTCGAGTCCGCCGACGCCGTCGTGCCCGTCCTCCCCGTCGCCGACACCGTGAAGCAGGTCGACGCGACCGGCGCCGTCGTCCGTACCGTGCCTCGCGAGGACCTCCGTGCCGTGCAGACCCCCCAGGGCTTCCGCCGGTCGGTGCTCGAGCAGGCCCACCGGGCCGCGGGCGCGTCGCTGACCGACGACGCGGGGCTGGTGGAGGCTGCAGGGGTGACGGTCGTGACGGTCCCCGGCTCTCCGCTCGCCTTCAAGGTGACGACGCCCTTCGACCTGCTGGTCGCCGAGGCTGTGCTGCAGGGGGAGCCCCGTGGCTAGCCGCGTCGGCGTGGGCACCGACGTCCACCCGATCGAGCCCGGCCGTCCCTGCTGGGTCGCGGGGCTGCTCTGGGAGGGCGTGGACGGCTGCGCCGGTCACTCCGACGGCGACGTCGCGGCCCACGCCGTGTGCGACGCCCTGCTCTCGGCGGCCGGACTGGGTGACCTGGGCACCGTCTTCGGCACGGATCGTCCTGAGATGTCCGGGGCCTCGGGCGAGACGATGCTGGCCCACGTGCTCGGCCTGCTCGAGGGCTGGGTGATCGACAACGTGGCCGTCCAGGTCATCGCCAGCACCCCCAAGGTCGGCCCGCGCCGCACGGAGGCCGAGGCGGCGCTCTCGGCGGCCCTGGGCGGAGCGCCGGTGTCGGTCAGCGCGACGACCACGGACGGTCTCGGCCTCACCGGCCGGGGCGAGGGCCGCGCCGCGATCGCGACCGCCCTGCTCACGCGCCGATAGTCTGGAGCCGGTGAGGCTCTACGACACCCGATCGCGCACCGTCCGCGAGCTGCAGCCCCTGCAGCCCGGTCACGTGGGCGTCTACGTCTGTGGCCCCACCGTGCAGGCGAAGCCGCACGTCGGGCACCTGCGCAGCGCGGTAGCGGTCGACGTGCTGCACCGCTGGCTGCTCGCCAAGGGCCTGAAGGTGACGTTCGTCCGCAACGTCACCGACGTCGACGACAAGATCATCCACGACGCGAGCCGGGGCGGCGAGCCGTTCTGGGCCCTCGCCACCCGGATGACGAGCGCGTTCGGCGACGCCTACGACGCCGTGAGGGTGCTCCGCCCGACGGTCGAGCCGCGGGTCACCGGCCACCTGCCGCAGATCACCGCCCTCATCGAGCACCTGATCGGCAACGGCACGGCCTACGAGTCGGGCGGCGACGTCTACCTCAGCGTCAAGGCGGTCCCGCACTACGGCGAGATCAGCCACCAGGACCCCGGCAAGCTCAAGCAGGGCGAGGCCAGTCAGGATGGCCCAGACAGCCTCAAGCGCGACCCGCTCGACTTCGCGCTGTGGAAGGCCGCCAAGCCCGGCGAGCCGCGGTGGCCCTCGCCCTGGGGCCCCGGGCGCCCCGGCTGGCACATCGAGTGCTCCGCGATGGCGGTCGAGTACCTCGGGGCCGCGTTCGACATCCACGCCGGCGGCCTCGACCTCGTCTTCCCGCACCACGAGAACGAGAACGCCCAGTCGACCGCGGCCGGCCACCCCTTCGCGTCGACCTGGCTGCACCACGGGCTCGTCACCGCCAAGGGCGGGGTGAAGATGAGCAAGTCCCTCGGCAACAGCGTGCTCGTCACCGACGCGCTCGAGGCCGTCCCGGCGCCCGTCCTGCGGTATGCCCTCGGTGCGGCGCACTACCGGTCCACCATCGAGTGGAGCGACGAGGTCGTCGCCGACGCGGCCGCGGCGTACGACCGGATCGCGACGTTCGTCCGCAACGCCGGCGAGGCGACCGCCGGCGTCGAGCCGGCGGAGCAGCCGGGCTGGGACGAGTTCGCGGCCGCCCACCACGACGACCTGGGCGTCCCCCAGGCGCTCGCGGCGGTCCACAACGCGGTCCGTCGCGGCAACACCCAGCTCGCCTCCGGCGAGCTGCGGGAGCTCGCGGGGACCCTCGCGCTCGTCCGGCGGATGCTCGGCGTGCTGTGCCTCGACCCGATCAGCGACTGGCCCCAGTCCGGGTCCTCCGAGCTGACCCCCGTCGTCGACGCGCTGGTCCAGCTGCTGGTCGAGACCCGGGCCCAGGCGCGCGAGCGCCAGGACTGGGCCCAGGCCGACGCCCTCCGCGACCGCCTCACGGCGGCCGGCATCACGCTCGAGGACACCGCCGACGGCGTCCGCTGGCGCCTGTCTTGACCACCACTCCGGTCTCCACAGCACCAGGGTGCTGCCGAGACCGGCTAAGGAGCACAGCATGAGCAAGGGCGGCGTCAGCAAGGGCGGCCAGGGCGGCCGGGGCAACAAGCCCGGGTCGCACCGCAAGGGTGCGGCCGTCGGGTCCGGGGGGCAGAGCAAGCGGCGGCTCGAGGGCAAGGGACCGACGCCGCCGGCCGAGGCGCGCAAGGGGCACCCGAAGGCGCGCAAGGCGGCCGCGGCGGCCAAGCGGGCCGCGACGCCGAGGCCGACGACAGGCCCGCGCGGCACCGCACCGGCCAAGGCCCGCGGCAGCAAGCCCAACCCGGACGCTCCCGAGACGATCTTCGGGCGCAACGTCGTCGTCGAGGCCCTCCGCACGAAGGTCCCCGCCACCGCGCTCTACATCGCGCTCGGCAACGACAACGACGAGCGGATGGCCGAGGCCATCAGCGTCGCGGGCAAGGCCGGCATCTCGATCCTGGAGATGACCCGCGCCCAGATGGACAAGATGACCGGCGGGATGCTGCACCAGGGCATCGCGCTGCAGGTGCCGGCGTACGTCTACGAGCACCCGGACGAGCTGCTCAACCGGGCCCTCGCGAGCGACAACCCGCTGATCGTGGCCCTCGACGGCGTCACCGACCCCCGCAACCTCGGCGCCGTGGTGCGGTCCGCCGCCGCCTTCGGCGCCCAGGGCGTGCTCACGCCCGAGCGCCGGTCGGCCGGCATGACCGCTGCGGCCTGGCGCACCAGCGCCGGTGCGGCGGCCCGGTTGCGGGTGGCGCGGTGCACCAACCTGACCCGCACCCTCACGGCGTACAAGCAGGCGGGTCTGTTCGTCGTGGGCCTCGACGCCGCCGGCAGCGTGAGCCTGGACGACCTCGAGGTCGCCACCGACCCGCTCGTGCTCGTCGTGGGCTCCGAGGGCGAGGGCCTCTCCCGCCTCGTGGCCCAGGCGTGCGACCTCACGCTCAGCATCCCGATGAGCGGCGCCACGGAGTCGCTCAACGCCGGCATCGCGGCGGCCGTCACGCTCGCCGAGGTGGCCCGCCGTCGCCGGACGAGCGGCGGCTGAGCGCACGCGCCCGCAACACAGGGGTGGAACAGGTCACAACAGGGAGCCGTCACCTCCTCTCGCCTTGCTCGTTGTGACCTGCAACACTGGAGTGCCCGGGCCCATCCGGCCCGGCACCTGTCGTAGCAGCCCGACGCCACAAGCGTCGCCGCCTTGGGGGTTGTGTGAGCCGTCGCACCCGGGAGAGCGCCCCCGCGCTCACCGTCGTCGTGGACGCGCCCCCCGCAGAGGCGCTGGACGAGGACGCCGCCCTCGCTGCCGAGGTGGAGGCCGAGCTCGCCGCCTCCCTCGCTGAAGAGATCACCGCCGCCGAGTCGCTCGTCGCCGAGCTCGACCGCGACATCCACGGCGGTGTCGCCGCGAAGGACCGCTGGCGCACGTCCGACGAGCGCAGCGACAACGAGCTCGTCCAGGCCGCCCGCACCGGCGACGACGGCGCCCTCGCAGAGCTCCTGACGAAGTACCGCGCGTTCGCCCGCGTGAAGGCCCGTTCGTACTTCCTGGTCGGCGCCGACCGCGAGGACATCGTCCAGGAGGGCATGATCGGCCTCTACAAGGCCATCCGTGACTTCAACCCGGACATGCAGAGCTCCTTCCGCGCTTTCGCCGAGCTGTGCGTCACGCGGCAGATCATCACCGCGATCAAGACTGCGACCCGCCAGAAGCACGGCCCGCTCAACAACTACGTCAGCTTCAGCCGCCCCGTGGGCAGCGACGACGATGGCGAGCGCGTCCTCGGCGACGTCATCCCGACCGTCGCCATCAGCGACCCGGCCGACCTGGTCATCTCCGCCGAGCGCATCCGCGCCCTCCAGGCCCACTTCGACGAGGTGCTGTCCGACCTCGAGACCGAGGTGCTCCGGCTGTACGTCGAGGGCAAGAGCTACCAGGAGATCGCCGAGCGGCTCCAGCGGCACGTCAAGTCGATCGACAACGCGCTGCAGCGCATCAAGCGCAAGCTCGAGGGGCACCTGCAGGCGCGCGAGGTCGCGGACGCCGGCTAGCAACCGAAAGGGCCGACGGCCCGCCCAGGGGGGGTCGGGAAGGCCGCCGGCGAGACCGGCATACCCCGGTCGCCCGGTGTCACACCGGATGTCGCCCGTGTCACCCCGACGTGAGCGTGCGGACGGTGGTTCACTTCCTGCTCTACGTACCGAGCCTGGAAGGGCACGAACATGGCAAACCCACCCCGGGGGCGACCGCCGAGCACGGCGCCGCCACCACCGCCTCGCGGCCAGCGGGCGCTGACCTTCCTCGGTGGAGGCGTGCTCGTGCTCGCCGTCGCCGGCGGAGCCTGGGCGCTGTTCGGCCGGGACACCAAGAAGACCGACGCTGCCTCGATCGG
Organism: uncultured Frankiales bacterium; assembly: GCA_966212015.1. GTDB lineage: Bacteria > Actinomycetota > Actinomycetes > Mycobacteriales > SCTD01 > RYN-111. The sequence goes on from CBIHPE010000029.1 coordinate 16,526, forward strand.
TCCGAAGGTCCCGACGGCGACGGCGCCCCAGAACCCGGTCGGGCCGCGTGTGCCCGGCACCACCCCCAAGGCGGTCAAGCAGACGCCGACCACCGCACCGACTCAGGCACCCGTCGCCGCCACCACGGCCGCGACGCCCCGTGCCACCCCGGCCCCCACTGCCACCAGCAGCCCGGCGCCGGTCGCGACCCCCAGCCCCACCAGCAGCCAGCCAGCGGCGCCCGTCACGGCTCCCAAGCCCGTGGCGAAGCCGCCGGTCACCGCACCGCAGCAGGGAGGCACCGTCGCCAAGGCGGCGTACACCTTCAAGGTCGCGCGCGGTGACACGCTCTGGGACCTGACCAAGGCCACGCTCGCGAAGACGGGTCGCTCGACCTCGAACGCCAACGTGGACCGCTACGTCGCGAAGCTCTACTCGGCGAACAGGGCCACGATCGGCTCCGACCCGGACCTGATCCTGATCGGCTCCACGATCACCTGGCCCGCCGGGCTGTAGGACCTGAAGGACCGGTCTTGATGCCCTCGGGCAGAGGCTGGACAGCACGACCGAGGTTGATGCGGGCTCACACCCTCCAGACCTCACGAACCACGAGAGCGGCCCCTTCCTCTGCCAAGGAAGGGGCCGCTTCGTCGTTGCCTGCCCCTGGCTGCCGGGGGTCGCGCGGTGGCATCAGGACAGGCCGCTCGGGGGCGATACCGCGACCCCTGGGCGGCTAGCGGTTCGGGCGCAGCGCCCAGCTGATCGTCATGCGCGAGGTGTCGTTGCCCTCGGCGTCCCGCATCTGGACGTGCACCGGGAACTGGACGGTCTTGCCGGTCTCGTCCAGCTCCTTGCGGACCTCGTCCGCCGGCCGGCCGAGCAGCGCCTCCGCCGTCACGGGGCCCTTCTGCAGCTTCGTGTACGCGATCTCCGCGCTGGCGGCCAGCGGGGTCACGCGGGAGAGCAGGTCCTCGAAGGACCCGATGACGACCGCGCCGGACGCCGACTCGGCGAGGGTGAAGATCGCCCCCGCGTGCGGGCCGCCGACGTGGTTGAAGAACGCCGGGTTGTCGCTCAGCCGCAGGACCGCGCGGCCCTCGCTGAGCTCGAGGTACTCGAGCCCGAGGGTCGCCACGAAGGGCACCAGCTGGGGCATGGTCTCGCGGATCGCGTCGTAGTCCGTCATGCGCGGCACGTTACTCGCCAGTAGCCCCTGCGTGAATGGATACTGCGCTGCGAAAATCCACCGGGATTCCGCAGCGCAGTGTCCATGCGTGGGCGGTCAGGCGGCGTCGGCCAGCACCAGCAGCTCGCGCTCGACGGCCACGGCCTCGCGCGCGGCGGCCGCAGGCAGCCGGCGGGACATCGCCACCACCCCGACGGCCGAGGCGATCTGCACGGCCGCGCCGATGACGTAGGCCTCCGCGGACCCGAGCCGCGGGAGCAGCTCCAGGAAGACGGTGCCGTAGACGGCGACCCCGAGGGCCAGTGCCGACTGCTGGAGCGTGGAGAACAGGCCCGCTCCGGCGCCTGCGGCGTGAGCCGGCACGTCGGCCAGCACGACCCCGATGAGCGGTGACATCACGAGCGCCTGACCGGTGCCGGCGAGCAGCATGCCCGGCGCGAGGAGCGCGGGGGTCAGGTCGGCGCCGGCCGACCAGACGGTCAGGGCCAGGACGACCAGCCCGACGCCTTGGAGCGCCCCGCCGGTCGTGATCACCGAGCGGCCCCAGCGGGGCACCAGGCGGGAGGTCGACAGCGAGGCCCCGAGGAACCCCACGGCCATCGGGGTGATGGCGAGCCCGGCCCGCAACGCGCTCCAGCCCAGCACGACCTGGGTGAGCTCCGCGTAGACGAACATGAAGCCACCGAAGCCCGTGAAGAACGGCAGCGCGATCCCCAGCCCCCGCTTGATGCCGTCGAGGCGCAGCAGCGACGGAGGCAGCAGCGGGACCCGACCGGACGCCTCGCGCCGGCCCTCGAACGCCAGCAGACCGGCGGCCAGCGGCACCGACAGGGCCAGCGACACCCAGCCCCAGACCGGCCAGCCCTGGGAGCGTCCCTCGACCAGCGGCACGAGCAGTGCGAGGACGGTGGCGCCCAGCAGCGCCGTACCCACAAGGTCGACCCCGGCCGGGCGGTCGGAGCGGGTGTCCGGAAGCACGCGGGCCGCGGCGACGAGGGCCACGACCCCGACCGGCACGTTGAGCAGGAAGACCGGCCGCCAGCCGGTGCCGAGCAGGTCGGCCGCCACGATCAGGCCGCCGCCCAGCTGACCGAAGACAGCCGCCAGGCCACCGGTCGCGCCGAAGGCAGACAGCGCTCGGGCACGGGCGGGACCGGTGGTCGTGGCCTGCAGGGTCGCGAGGACCTGCGGGACCATCGCAGCGGACGACAGGCCCTGGAGCACCCGGAACGCGACCAGCGAGCCGGGCGACCAGGCCAGGCCGCACAGGGCGCTGAACACGGTGAACGCCGCCATCCCGGCGAGGAACACCCGGCGCCGGCCCAGGGCATCACCGAGCCGGCCGCCGATGACCAGGCCGAGGGCGTAGGCGACGGCGTATCCGGCCACGACCAGCTCGAGGGCCGAGGTGGAGGCGGACAGGTCGCGGCCGATGTCGGCGAGAGCGACGTTGACGACGAAGAAGTCGGTCATCGCGAGGAAGACCGCGGAGAGCAGGGTCACGAGCCCCGCTGTGGTGAGTCGGTTCATGACCAGCACACTCGACCCGCGCCGAGCCTGGTACCAGAAGCCTGCTCATCCTGGTACCAGCGCTACCTGGTACCGGGAACAGAAGTGCGCCATCCTGGTACCCATGACGGTGAACCACCACGAGCTCGCGGCCTTCCTGCGCTCGCGCCGGGAGCGGATCACGCCCGAGTCGGTCGGCCTGACGACCTACGGCCGGCGCCGCACGCCGGGCCTGCGCCGCGAGGAGGTCGCCCAGCTCGCGGGGGTCGGGGTCACCTGGTACACCTGGCTCGAGCAGGGCCGCGACATCAACGTCAGCACCCAGGTCCTGGACGCGATCGCCCGGACCCTCAAGCTCGACCGCCACGAGCACAGCCACCTGATGGCTCTCGCCGGCATGCCCGACGCGGCTCCCCTCAAGACCTGCCCGACCGTCACCGACGGCGTCCGCGCCATCCTCGAGCAGCTCGACCCCGCCCCGGCTGTCGTCCACAACAAGCGCCGCGACATCCTGGCCTTCAACGAGACCTACTCGCGGGTCTGGCCCGAGCTCGCCGACGTCGCGCCCGAGGACCGCAACTCCCTGCTCCTGATCTTCACGAACCCGACCTGGCGCCGGTGCATGCCGGACTGGGAGGACGCCGCCCCCCGGCTGGTCGCGCAGTTCCGCGCCAGCATGGCGGAGCACCTCACCGAGCCGGCCTGGAAGGCGCTGCTCGCCCGGCTCCTCGACGAGTCGCCCGACTTCGCGCGCTTCTGGGAGCGGCACGAGGTGCTGGGCCCCGAGGGGGGTCACAAGCGGTTCGAGCACCCCGCGGTCGGCCTGCTGTGCCTCGACTTCACGCACCTGTGGCTCGACCAGCGCATCGGCACCCGGATGACGGTCTACACGCCGGCGGACGAGGCCACCCGGGTCGCGCTGGAGCGGCTCAACGAGCGAGTGCTGCTTCCAGCTGGTTGACGAGCCGCGACTTCGGCACCGCGCCGGTCACCGACGTGACCAGCTCACCGTTCCGGAACAGCGCCATGAACGGCAGCCCCAGGATCCGGTAGCGGAGCGTCAGCTCGGGGTTCGCGTCGGCGTCGACCTGCAGGAAGGTGATGTCGTCGCGCTCCTCGGCGAGCTGCTTCAGCACCGGCGTCACCATCCGGCACGGTCCGCACCACTCAGCGGTGAAGTCGACAAGGACCGGCTTGTCGGACGTCAGCACGTCCGCGTCGAAGGTGGCCGTGGAGGTCTCGGGCAGGCTCATGCGATACCGATCTGCGTCAGGACGTCGGGTACGTCGGGGAGCTGGCCGCACTCGCAGGCCAGCCGGAGGGAGACGCGGCCGCCGCAGCCGCGGTGCCGCTCGCTGTAGGGGTGGGCGGTCGGGGCCGCGTGGTCCTCGCCCCAGGCGGACAGGGCCGCCAGGACCGGCTTGAGGGCGCGCCCCGCGTCGGTGAGGACGTACCGCTGCCGGGTGCGCGCCCGCGGCTCGCGGTAGTCGTGCGTGCGTACCAGGCCGTGCTCCAGCAGCTCGCGCAGCCTGGCGGCCAGGACAGCGCGAGGGGCCCCTGTCCGAGACAGGAGCCCCTCGAAGCGGTCCTCGCCGAGGCCGAGCTCGCGCACGACCAGGAAGGTCCACCGGTCGCCGACGAGGGCGAGCGCGGCAGCCAGCGGGTCGGTCACGACCCTGAGTCTGCTTTACAGACTTAGGCGGGTCAAGCCTTGCTCCACTGGGCGACCCAGTCGATGAGGACGTGACCGGAGGTGCTGTCCGCCGGCACCGTGCCGTAGGACGTCTCGGTCTGGAGCACCCAGTGCATCGCCGTGCTCGGCGTCATCGTGGTGGAGGTGCCCATCTTGGTGCCGTCGAGGTAGAAGGTCACCGAGCCCGGCGCCCACTCGACGGTGGCCGTGTGCCACGCGCCGGTCATGACGACCGAGGAGCCGAACCAGTCCTGGCCGCCGGCCGCGCTCGCGTAGTGTGAGAAGGCGTTGATCGTCTTGCCACCGAACAGGCTGGCCTCGGGGAAGTCGATCTCGCCGTCGTTCGGCCAGACCTCGCTGTTCGGCCACAGCAGCCAGGCGCTCGCGTAGCCGGGGATGACGTCGTTCTTGAACCGGACCGAGTAGCGGCCGTAGGTCTGGCCGTACTGGCCGTTCGGGAGCTTCGGCATCTCGGCGGCCACCATGTGCACGCCGTTCTCGGTGTGGATGTAGTAGTCCATCATCCCGTCGTGCGCCGAGACGACCTTGCTCGGCATGTAGGTGCCGACCCGGGCCGTGTCGACCCAGCCGTCCTTGTAGCTGTCGATCGTGCTCGCGTAGGTCGTCATGAACGACCCGATCGGCGCGGTCTTGGTGAAGTCCTCGGTCATCGCGAGCTTCCAGCCGGTCGGGCTGGTCGTCGGGACGGACTCACCCGACGGGCTGGTCGGGAGCACGGACGGTGCGACGGTCGGCACCGCGGTCGGCGAGGCGCTCGGGCTGACCGTGGGGACCGCCGTGGCGCTGGGCGTGGCGCTGGGGGTGGCGCTCGGGGTGGAGGAGGGCGTGGCCGTCGGGGTGGCGGACGGGGTGGCGCTCGGGGTGGCCGTCGGGGTCGCGCTCGCCGTGACGGTGGGCGTCGGGGCAGGCGTGGGGACGACGGTGGGACCGACGGTGGGGACCGCGGTCGGGGTGACGGTGGGGGTCGCCGTCGGGGTCGCCGTGGGGGTCGGGGTGGTCGTGACCGAAGGGGACGGAGCGGGCGTCGGCGTGGGACGCTTGCGCTTGAGCGTCGACACCGACGCGTCGCGCAGCGCCGTCGCGTGCCGGTCGCCCGCAGCGGCGAGGGTGGCGCGGACCAGGTTGGCGGTCGCGACCCCGGTCGAGGAGCTCATGCGCTGCGCGGCCGTCCGGCTCGGCGCGGCAGCGCCGGCGTCGGTGTGACCGAGCAGGGCGTACCCGGGCCGTGAGGACGGCTGGTGGGCGCGGACCTTCGCGGCGGGAGCAGCGGCCTTGGCGCTGTGAGCGGCGGTCGCGGGGGCGGTGCGGAGGGGGGAGGTGGCGGTCGACGCGGCGCTGGTCATCGCCGAGCCGCCGGAGGTGAGGGCGAGGAAGCCGGTCACGGCGGCGGTGGCGCAGGTCGCGAACCACGGGGTACTGGGAGCCATGACCAGTACTTCGGACACGCAGAGTGACAAGTGACTCACCCGGAGGAGTGATGTTGCGCCTGAACGGACCAGGCGCGGTCACTCTCCGTGATGACCTGAAGCGGCCATTCGGCGCAACCTCGGCCTAGCGGCGGGTGATCTTCGGTCGAGAGGGGTGTCGTGGCGGTCGTTGCCACTGGTCCGCTCGGAGGAGGCGGTCACGGGGCAGGATGCGCCGATCGCGCCCTTTGTCCACGCCGGCGCTGCGGGACCATGAGAGCACCCAGCCTGAGCAGTGCCCTGGTTGCCCGCACTGCTCGAGAACCGTCGAGGACCCCGCATGACCCAGCCGCGTCACGGCACCCTGCTGCCGTCAGCCCACACGATGCAGCCCCCGGCCGCGGTCGCCTCGGCGGCTGCGCGCGCCGAGGCCGACATGGTCATCCGCCCCGCCGCGGTGCTGTCCGAGACGCACGCCCGCGAGATCCTCGCCTTCCTCGACGCGAGCGCCGTGGACCAGGGCGGGGTCTGGAGCACGGGCGGCGCCTCCGGCGTCTGGCAGCGCTACGACCGCCCCTGGACCGGTCCCGGCACCAACCGGCTGGTCGGGTCGATCTACGTCACCTACGACATGCCGCGCAGCCGCGAGGTCGTGCTCCACCGCGTCCAGGTCGAGGACCACGGCCTGATGCTCGGCTGGACCACGACCCGGCTCGTCGACGAGCTGCTCGCCCGGGTCGGCCTGTCGATCGCGACCTGCCCGCGCGACACCACTGCCCCGCCGTCGTACGCCAAGGACCCGTTCCGGCGTCGCGACGCCTACGTGCTGTAGCCCGGTAGATTCACACCGCCTGGCCGGCGTGGCTCAGTGGTAGAGCAGCTGTCTTGTAAGCGTCTGTTTCTTGTCCGGTTCCTCCCGGTTCTGACGCTCACGGCGCCCGCGGTCCCCGACAACGTCCCCGCATACGAGGCGGCCCAAGGCGGCACAACAGACGCCTGCGCTGCTGCCTCGGTTGGCCTGGTCTGTCGGGTGCGGCCGCACGGTCGACGCTCAAAGACATCCAGGATGCAAGGATGGTCAGGGTCAAACGTCTTGTTAGAACTGGTAGGTATGGTAGGTTAGAGCCGTGACGGACGAGATCATGG
>CBIHPE010000030.1:0-23458 GCA_966212015.1 uncultured Frankiales bacterium
GGCTACACGATGATCCTCCCGGAGGAGGACAAGTACTCCCAGTCGCGCGCCGAGCTGCTCGACACGCTGGCCTACGCGATGGGCGGCCGGGCCGCCGAGGAGCTCGTGTTCCACGACCCGACGACGGGCGCCTCCAACGACATCGAGAAGGCGACCGCGATCGCCCGGGCGATGGTCACCCAGTACGGCATGAGCGAGAAGCTCGGCGCTGTGAAGTTCGGCCAGGAGTCCGGCGAGGTCTTCATGGGCCGCGACATGGGTCACGCGCGCGACTACTCCGAGGAGGTCGCGGCCGTCGTCGACACCGAGGTCCGCGCGCTCGTCGAGAACGCGCACCACGAGGCGTGGGAGGTCCTGGTCGAGTACCGCGACGTCCTCGACGACCTCGTGCTCAAGCTCCTCGACAAGGAGACCCTGACCCGCGACGAGCTGGCCGAGATCTTCGCGCCCGTCCAGAAGCGGCCGCAGCGCGAGCACCCCACGGGCAACGGCCGTCGGCCGCTGTCGACGATCCCGCCGGTGCTCACGCCGGCCGAGCTCGCGACGCTCGGACCGGCTGACCTGGAGGACCTGGCGCGCGGCAAGAAGGACGCCCCCCGGCTCAGCAAGTCCCGGTCCCGCGCCAGCGTCAACCGCGAGGCGCAGGAGCCCAAGCCCAGCCAGGCCCGCGCACCGCGTCGCCGGCCCGGCGCGGACCCGGCCAGCTGACGCTGGTCATGGGGGTCCTCAACGTGACCCCCGACAGCTTCAGCGACGGCGGCCGGCACGACACGGTCGACACCGCCGTGGCCTTCGGGCTGCAGCTGCGCGCTGACGGCGCCGACCTCGTCGACGTCGGCGGTGAGTCGACGCGGCCGGGAGCCGTCCGCGTGTCCGTCGAGGACGAGTGCGCGCGCGTCCTGCCGGTCGTCGCCGCGCTCGTGCAGGAGGGCGTGCGCTGCTCGGTCGACACCATGCGCGCCTCGGTCGCGGCGGCCGCCGTCGAGGCCGGAGCGTCGCTGGTCAACGACGTGAGCGGCGGGCTGGCCGACCCCGCCATGCTGACGACCGTCGCCTCGCTCGGGGTGCCCTACGTCGCCATGCACTGGCGCGGGCACTCGTCGGAGATGCAGAGCAGAGCCGTGTACGACGACGTGGTGACCGAGGTCGTCGAGGAGCTGTCGGCGCGGCTCGACGCGTGCGCGGACGCCGGCGTGGCCGAGGTGATCGTCGACCCGGGCATCGGGTTCGCGAAGACCGCCGAGCACAACTGGGCGCTGCTGCAGAGCCTGCCGCGGCTGCAGGAGCTCGGGCCGGTGCTCCTCGGGTCCTCGCGCAAGGCCTTCCTCGGCGCCCTGCTCGACGGCCGCGCGCCCGACGGCCGCGACGCCGCGACGACCGCGCTCACGGTCGTCGCCGCGCAGGCCGGCTGCTGGGGCGTGCGGGTGCACGACGTCCGGGGGTCGGCCGACGCGGTGCAGGTCGTGGAACGACTCCAGCAGCACGGTGTGGAGCGACTCGGTGCGTGACGTCGAGGCCGCCAACGCGGCCCTCTACAACGCCTTCGAGTCCGGCGACGTCGACCTGATGGAGGCGGTCTGGGACGTCGAGGAGCCGGACGCCCTCGTCTGCGTCCACCCCGGCTGGCCGATGCTGCGAGGACGTACGGCCGTGATGCGGTCCTGGTCCGCCGTCATGGCCAACACCGACTACATCCAGTTCGTGCTGACCGACCTGCAGGTCGTCGTCGCCGGTGACTCCGCGATCGTGACCTGCACCGAGAACGTGCTCACCTCCGCTGACATCGGCGAGGGAGCGCACGCCGTCGCCACCAACGTCTTCGTGCGCCGGCGCGACGGCTGGCGGCTGGTCGTGCACCACGGCTCGCCCGTGCTGGGGAGGCTCGACCACGATGGATGAGATCGCCCTGACCGGGCTGCGGGTCCGCGGCTTCCACGGCGTGCTGCCGTCGGAGCGCGCGGAGGGCCAGGACTTCCTGGTCGACGCGGTCCTGTCGGTCGACACCCGCACCGCTGCCGCCTCCGACGACCTCGCCGACACCGTCGACTACGGGGCGCTCGCCGCGCGGTTGGCCGAGGTCGTGGCGGGGGACCCGGTGGACCTGATCGAGACCCTCGCCGCCCGGCTCGCCTCGGTGTGCCTCGAGGACGACCGCGTCATCTCGGTGCGACTCACCGTGCACAAGCCGTCGGCCCCCGTCGGGCTGCCCTTCACCGATGTCTCGGTCACGGTGGAGCGCCCGTGACTGCCGTGATGTCGCTCGGGTCGAACCTGGGCGACCGGCTGGCGAACCTGCGGCTGGGGCTGCAGGTGCTGCGACCGGTCGCGGTGTCCCGGGTCTGGGAGACGGCGCCGTGGGGTGGGGTCGAGCAGGACGACTTCCTCAACGTGGTCGCGCTGGTCGACGCCGACGCGACGGAGGCGTGGCGGCGTGCCGTGACCGCGGAGGAGCAGGCCGGGCGGGTCCGCGCCGTGAGGTGGGGCCCTCGGACGCTCGACGTGGACGTCGTGTGGGCCGAAGGCGAGGACGAGGCGCTGGAGCTCCCGCACCCCCGCGCCCACGAGCGCGCCTTCGTCCTGGTCCCGTGGCTCGACGTCGACCCGACGGCCGTCCTGCCTGGCCACGGGCGGGTCGACCAGCTCGACGTCGACCGGTCGTCGGTCTGGCTCGCGCCTGAGCAGCTCGCATGAGGCCCACCTCGTGGAAGTTCGTCGCCGGCTGCGTCGTCGGTGCAGGGGTCCTCGGCTGGCTGCTCCTCGCCGGCGCGTACGGCGACCTCGTGAAGCTGCCGACCTACGCCGCGGTCAGCGCCGGCGTCATGGCCGGCTTCGAGCTGGTCCTGGCCCGGGTGGTCTCGCAGAAGGTGCGCGGCGTCTCCCGCGGGAAGCCGATGCACGCGCTGCAGGTGGCGCGCGCCGCCGCGCTCGCCAAGGCGTCGTCGGCCGCGGGCGCTCTGCTGCTCGGCCTCTACGCCGGCTTCGCCCTGTGGCTGCTGCCCGGCTCCGGGTCCAACGCCGCCAAGGGCGACGACCTGGTCGTGTCCCTGGTCTGCGCGGGCACGTGCCTGGTCCTGCTGGTGGCCGCTCTGCTCCTCGAGCGGGCCTGCCGCACGCCACCGGGCGCAGAGGACTAGGTTCTCGGCTCATGGACTTCGAGGAGCTCCGCCGCGCCGCGTTCGACAAGGCTCGTGACGAGCACGACGTCGGGTTCTTCTGGGACCTCGTGAAGCACCTGCGCGCCTCCGCCTCCTTCGCCGCCGAGGACGGCTCGATGGGTGGCATCGGCGGCTCGATCACCGACACGATCGAGATCGTCAGGGAGCTGATGGGCAAGGACCTGAGCGACGACGAGAAGGCGCTGCTGCAGGCGAAGTTCGAGGACTACCTCGCGAAGGGCTGACTGTCGTTCGGGTCGCGCCGGAGCGACGTGGTCCGCACGACGGTGAAGGTCGAGGACGTCCGGGCCAGCAGGCGGGTCCCTGCGTAGGCCTCGAAGGTGACCGTGTGCGTGCCGACCCGCAGGGCGATGCCGGCCGTGGCGAGGTCGAACGGCGCGCTCGTGTCGGTCGTCCTCGGCGCGTGGAGCCGCTTCGGGTCGTCGAGCCAGAACCGCACCTTGGTCGTGACGCGGGGAACCTCGACGAAGATCCACTGGCGCTGCGCCGTGTTGAGCTTGGCCCCCTGCAGGACGACCGCCCCGGCGTGGTTGCTGTGCTGGCTGGCGAGCAGGCGCGGGGTCGGTGCCTGGAAGGTGACCGCCAGCACGCGGGTCGTGCTCCAGAGCCCGGCGTGGTCCCGCACCCGCATCCCGATCACGTGCCGCCCCTCGGCGGGCGCGACGGCGAAGGTCAGGTGTGCCTTGCCGTTGTCGAGCAGCAGCCGGGTGCCGTGGCCGGCTCCGGGGTCGTGGTCGAGGAACGACTCGGCGTACCAGGTCTTCGAGGTCGTGTCGGCGACCGGTGCGCTGATCGAGTACGGCGTGTGACCCGCACGGGGTGAGGCCGGGCTCACCGTGATGCTGCCGATCGACGGCCGCACGGTGTCGACGGACACCGTGGCTGACGCTGTCGCGTGGTTGCCGGCCTTGTCGGCGGCCGTGCGCGTGATGACCTGGTTCGCTCCCTGCGTGGAGACGATCACCGCGGCCGGGCACGACTGGATGCCGGACAGCGCGTCGCTGCAGGTGAACGTGACGGTCGGAGCCGTCGTGTACCAGGCGGACCGGCCACCCGCCGCCGTGATGGTCGGCGGCGTGACGTCGACCTTGAGGACCTGAGTCGCCTTGCCGGCATCCGACCCCGTCACGGTGATCGTGTGGCTCCCGCTGCCGAGGCCGGTCGGTGTGAAGGGCCCCGAGTAGGTGAAGGGCGTTCCCGTGTCGATCTTCACCGTGTAGGTCACGCCGTTCGTGCCCGTGACGGTGACCTGCGGCAGCGCGCTGTAGTAGCCGCCCGCCGGCTCGACCGGCTGGTAGGTGATCGTCGGGGCCACCCCGGCAGGCGGCGGCGGCGCCGCGACGTGGCCGAAGCCCTTGCCTGTGGAGGTGCCGACGTTGCCCGCGCCGTCGACCGACTGGGCGAAGAACCGGACGTCGGTGGCGCTGGTCGCCGCCGTGCCCGTCCAGTGGCCCGGCCCGGCGTCCGTCAGGTCGAGCGGCTTCCAGCCCGTCCCGTCGTCGTAGAGCACCAGGACCCGCGTGATGCCTGCGGCATCCGTCGTGGCGACGTCGAAGGCGACCTGGTGGGCGGCGGTGTCGACGACGCCGGTCTCACCACCGAACCCGGGCGGCGTCGTGTCGGACGAGCCGGAGTAGAAGACCCGGACCGAGAGCGAGCTGAAGAGGTCCTGCGTCCCCTGGTTCCACTGGCCGGGGACGACCACCAGGTGCTGGCGCTGCAGGACGCCGGTGGCCGAGGCCAGGCCCTGCGGGTCGGTCGTGGTGTTCACCGCCGCGAAGGACGAGGGGAACACGACGCCGGACGGGTCCGCCGGCTGCTCGTTGGCCGCGTCGTCCAGGGTCGGGCGCGAGACGGCGGGGTCGCTGCTCGGGTTCGAGGCGCCCGTCGTCAGCGCGGTGACGAGGACGCCGTGCGCAGGCAGCAGGTGCCCGGCGCCGTCGTCGGCGGTGACGTCGAGGTCGCGGCGCGGCTGCAGCGGCTTGCCGGTGGTCGCCTGCGGCTCGAACGTGCCGCCTGCCGGGTTGTCGACCTCGTACCAGTCGCCGTCTGCGCTGGTCCTGTGCTGGAACGTCGACGCGAAGGTCTTGTCGAGGACGGACAGGCCGCCGCTGCCGGCGGTCGGTGTCACGCCGGTGGGCGCCGGCCTGGCGATCGGCGTCGCCCTGAGCGTCCACATCGGCAGGCCGTAGAGGGTGGTCGTCGACAGGACCTTCTCGTCGTAGACGCCGTAGAGCCCCTCGCTGCTGAAGTACGACTGCTTGGCGCGGGTCACCGCGTCGCCGAGGGTGACGGCGCCGTCGAGCTGCTCGGCGAACAGGGTCATCAGGCGCTCGTGCAGACCGACCGAGGCCTGGTCGCCGAGCCCGAACCCGGACGAGGCGAGGAACACCGCGCCCGAACCGGTGAGCACCTGCGCGTTGTCGACGGCGGTCGCGGCCGGCTCGCCGAGGTCAGGGACCGACAGGCCGCTGTGGCAGCCCATCGAGAACACCAGGTGAGCGGTGGCCGGCAGAGCCGTTGCGAGGTCGTTGGCCGTGAACGTGTCCGGCGTGCCGCCCGAGAAGCCGGCCGCAGCCAGCCCGGAGTTGTGGTCCATGTGGCCGTCGACCGAGGCGATGGTCGGGTGCGCGGACAGGTCGGAGAGCAGGTTCGCCGACGTCCACGACGGGCCGATGCGCCGGGTCAGCGAAGGCGCGACGCCGTTGTTCGCCTGAGTGAGCGATCCCGTCAGGGCGTCAGCGACCGCGTCGGCGCCGTCGGCCATGAAGTCGTAGCCGGCCGAGTAGGCCTTCGACGGGTCGAGCACGCCGCCGGCGCCGGTGAAGACGTCGACCTGGTGGCTGATCTGCTGCGGCGTCTCGACCAGCCGGCCGAGCGCGAGGTCGGGGACGTAGAGCCGGCGGTCGAGCCACCTGATGGGGTCGAGGTCGGCGTACGGGTTGTCGGAGAGGTCGTGACCGGTCGACAGCGCCGCGTGCAAGGGGCTGTCCGTCGCGAGCGAGTCGGCGTACGCCTTCTCGTTGCCCCAGCGGGTCGCGTCGGTGAGCCGTGCGAACGGGATCATGTCGTCGTTGCCGACGAGCACGACGTTCGCCAGCTCTGGGTGGCTGGTGTGCAGGTCCCGCACCAGCGCGCCGATCGCCGCGACCACGCCGTTGGCCTTGTCGCTGCTGCACGGGTTGCCGTTCCAGCTCGCGTAGGCGCTGCTGACGGACCCGTTGCTCTCGACGGGCACGACGACGCCCTGCACGGCGGTGGCCAGCCCCTGAAGCTTGGTCATCAGCGTGCTGACGTCGCCGGCTGCGTAGGTGTCACCGAGGCGCTGCTGGTTCACGAGGATCACGGTCTTCACCGTCGCGGGCAGCGTCGGTGCCGCACCGGCGGTGCCTCCGCTCCGCGAGTACGCGGGGCAGCTCGGCTCCGGCGGGCTGATCGTCTCGCGGAGGTGGAGCACGTAGGCCTCGTTGGACGTGGCCTGGTTGTAGGGACGCACCTCGACCAGGTCGACGCCGTTCGCGGTCGCGGCCTCCTGGTCGTCCCGCGTCTGCGAGCTCGCCGCGACGGTCCGTCCCGGGATGCCGGCGAGGTCGGCGTCGGGTGCCGGCTGGTCACCTGTCGGTGAGCCGTCGCCCTGAGCGCCGCCGCTGGGCGCGGTGCCCGTCGACTGGGCCGTCGAGGGCCCGCTCGACGAGGTGTCGGTGGGCGGGCCGTAGAGCACCAGGTCCGCGTCGCCCGCGAGGTGGGAGAGCCGCACCGCGTCCACCGCACCGGCGGCCGGGACGTGGTGGAAGAGGTCGACGTCGCCGACGGTGTCGATGTGCCCGAAGTAGAGCTCGTCGCTCGACAGCGGCGTCGCCGTCGCGGGCGTGCCGCCCGGGTCCGACGTCTCGACAACGGTGAGGTCGAGCTGGGTGGAGGTCTTGCTGACGCCGGAGACCGTGGCGGTGCTGGAGGCCGGCTGCGTGCCGAGGGTGAGTCCGGGGATCGCGTCGAAGGTGACCGAGTACGACGTCCCGGGCTGCGCGCCGTCCAGGACGAGGTGCAGGTGGGCACCCGTCCCGTCCTGGACGAGGTCGGGTGCGCCGCTCTGCGTGATGCCGGCGGGGAGGTGCAGCGTCGACGGCAGGATCCGCCAGCCTGCGGGGAGGTCCGCCGTGAGCTGGGTGGACCAGGGCGCCGCTCCGCCGGTGGCGGAGAAGGTCGCCGTGAAGGTGACGGTCTCGTGGGTGGGCGAGAGCTCCTGGATCCCCGAGCTGAGCAGGTCGAGCTGCTCCCACGGGAAGTCGCTCTCGTCGAGGAAGCCGGTGATGACGTCGTTGAGCTCGATCGAGCCGGGGAGCAGGTCACCGATGTCGCTCACGGTGACGCCGCCCAGGCCCTGGTTGGCGCTGGCCAGCGTCGCGCCGGCGACGAGCTTGTGCGCCGTCAGGGCGTCGCCGAGGGTCTTGCCCGTGCAGTCGAAGGACACGCCGCACGTCACGACCTGGCCGCGGCGGGCAGCCGGGATGCCGGAGATCGGCAGCGCCGCCACGGTCGCGACGCGCTGCACGGTGGGCGCCAGCAGCAGGTCGCCGAGGCGCGTGACGAGCAGGTTCTCGTCGTCCAGCTTGCCGAGCACCGCCGGTGCGTGGTGGCTGCGCAGCGTGGCGAGGTTGGGCTCGATCGGGAAGCGGCGCAGCTGCGGGTCCTTGTCGAGCACGGCGTGGGCGTCGGGGTCGAGGTCGAGGACCAGGACCGACGTCGACGCCGTGACGCCCAGGCTCGCGCAGGTGGAGCTGTCGTCAGGGATCGCGGCGAGCCGTGCGCACCAGCCGCTGCCGTCGGCGTAGACCAGCGAGGTCACCGGCGTGCTGCCGAGCTGAAGGGCCGCGGGCGTCAGCGCGTCGAGCGGCGAGCCCTCGAGGTTGATCTCCGCGAAGGAGATCGTCCGCAGCGGGCTGTCCACGGGCACCTGGTCGGGGTGGTCCGCCAGCAGGTCGAGCAGGTCTCCGAACGTCAGCGTCTGGATCGGGACGTCCTGCAGCGGCGTGCCGACGAGCAGTGCCGGCCAGCCGCCGGGGTAGAGCACGTCGAGCGCCGACAGCGGCGCGAGCCGGCCGTGCGGAGAGAGCCGCAGGCTCGCCGCGAGGTCGATGAGCGGCGCGGTCTTGAGGTCGGGTGCCAGCCGCCCGTGCGGTGCGAGTCGCCCGTGGGGAGCGTTCGAGACGTCGACGCCGAAGGTCTTCAGGCGCTCCTTCGGGATGTCGCTGAGCTTCACGGACACCGCGCCCGGGTGCACCGTCGTCTGCGAGGCCGACAGGCCTGATGTCACGACGGCGGGCGGCGGCCCGGGGACGCTGGCGCTCACGCCCGCCGTGGACGTGACCGTGTCGGTCCCGTCCGTCACGCTGAGGGTGACCGTGTAGCTCCCGGCGATCGTGTAGGTGTGCGGCTTCTCGATCGGGTCGGTCACCGTCGTGTCTAGCTCACCGGCCACGAGGGCCGAGCCGTCACCGAAGTCGAGCGTGTACGACACGGTGGTCGTGTCAGGGTCGGTGGCCGAGATCTTCGCGGTGACCGGGAACGGCGTCGTGCCGCTGCTGTCGTCGAGCTGCAGGTTCGGCACCGGGCGGGTCCCGGCCACGTGGATCGTGACGGTGGTCGAGGCCGTCCCGCCGTGCCCGTCGTCGACCGTGTAGCCGAACTGGTCGTCTCCGTCGATCGTGCTCGTCGACGTGTAGGTGCACGCCCCCGCCGTCGTGCACGTCACCGTTCCGCGGCTCGGCTGCGTGTAGCCGGTGACCGTGAGCGGGTCGCCGTCCGGGTCCCCGTCGTTGGCCAGGACGTTGACGAGCACCGACTGGTTCGCCGCGACCGAGCCGATGTCCGGCTGCGCGGCCGGGTGCTGGTTGCCCACCGTGCCGTGGACCAGGTCGATGCTCGTCGGCGAGTAGGACGCCGACCAGCCGCTCGTCACGCTCCCGAAGACGTGGGTGTCGCACCCTGTGCCGCAGGTGACGACGCCGAACGCGGTGTCCTTCGCGCCTGGTGCGTAGCCGCTGACCGGGTTGGCCGCGAGCGTGCCGTCCAGCGTGCTGGTCGTCGCGTCGATCCCCAGGTGACCGAAGGCGGTCGCGCTGGCGAGGTCGACCCGCAGGGTGCTGCCCGGGTGCCCGGTGTAGCCGCTGGTCTGCAGCGCGCCCGAGGTGAGCGCGACGGTGCCGTCGTTGTCGAAGGGGACGTAGATGCCGGCGGGGTTGTTGCCGGTGGGGATGGCCAGGTTGAGGGTGCCGCTGTTGTGGACGCTGCCGGGCGGGTCGCCGCCGGAGGCGCCGATGCTGTAGCCGAAGGGCTGGGTGATGGTGAAGGTGCCGGCGTTGTCGAGGACGGCGCCCTCGATGTCGAACACCGGTCCGCTGCTCCAGGTCATGGTGCCCTGGTTCTTGAGCACGTGCCCGCCGCGCAGGTAGCCGCTGAACGACGGGGTGTCGATCGTCGAGGTCGACGTGCCGGTCAGGGTGGTCGTGCTGGCGCCGGTGAAGGTGCCGCCGTTCCAGGTGAGGCCGCCGGTGACGGTGCCGTTGCCGGACACGGTGCCGCCCGTGACGGTGAGGTTCTTCAGGGTGCTGCCGCCCATGGCGAGCTCACCGCCGTCGACGCGGAAGGTGCCGTTGCCGGACCCGGTCGCGGACGCGGCGCGGGTGAGGGTGCCCCCTTGCAGGTCGATGAGGCTGCCGGCGTCGAGGTCGTAGCTGCCGGTCGCGGCGTGGCCGCTGCTGCCACCGGCGCCGAGGATGAGCTGCCCGCTGGTGCCGTGGACGGTGCCGTCGTTGTCGAAGGGGACGTAGATGCCGGCGGGGTTGTTGCCGGTGGGGATGGCCAGGTTGAGGGTGCCGCTGTTGTGGACGCTGCCGGGCGGGTCGCCGCCGGAGGCGCCGATGCTGTAGCCGAAGGGCTGGGTGATGGTGAAGGTGCCGGCGTTGTCGAGGACGGCGCCCTCGATGTCGAACACCGGTCCGCTGCTCCAGGTCAGGGTGCCCTGGTTCTTCAGCACGTGCCCGCCGCGCAGGTAGCCGCTGAACGACGGGGTGTCGATCGTCGACGTGGCGCCGGCGGGGATCGTCTCGGTGCCCGCGCCCGTCTTCGTGCCGCCCGTCCACGAGCTCGCGCCCGGGAGCGTCACGGTCTCTGCCGCTGCTGTCACCGTCAGGGTGCCGCCGGACTGGGTGAGGGCCGTGATCGAGGACCCTCCCGTGCCGGTGATGGTCAGGTCGCCGGAGAGCGCGAAGCCGGTGCCGGAGGACTCGAGCTCGGTCACCGAGGAGGTGCCGGACATCGTGACGACGTTCGTGACGCTCGCGGGGATGCAGGCGACGACGCCGGAGGGGACGGCGCCTCCCGACCAGTTGACTGGGTTCTCCCACGTGTGGTCGCCGGAGGCGTCGGTGAACGTCGTCTGGCAGGTCGGTGCGGCCGTGGCGGGCCCTGACGCGACAGCGGCAGCGACTGCTGCCGCGGACAGACCGGTGTAGATCGCCCATCGGGCGCTGCGACGGGTGCGCATGGATGTCTCCCCCCGGAGAGACCGCAGGCTACTCGCGAAAGCGCAAAGGTTTCTGTCCGTTGGAGAACTCACTGGTGCGATGCTCTGCGCGTGACGGTCGGAGGGCTGGCGCGGTTCACCTCACGCGCTGCGGGAGCTGCGCCCGACGGCGTCTCCGACCTGGGCGACGGCACCTTCGCCTTCTTCGACGTCTCGGGCTTCACGACTCTGGCGGAGCGGTTAGGGCGGCTGGGCTCCGTCGGCTCCGAGCTCACGACGACGACGGTCAACTCGGTGCTCTCGCCGGCGATCGCGGCGGTGCTCGAGGCAGGTGGCGACGTGCTCACCTTCGGGGGCGACGCGATCTCCGTGCTCTTCACTGGCCCTGGTCACGAGCGGCGGGCCGCGTGGTGCGCGGCCGAGGTGCAGCGCGTGGTGCGGGAGCGCGGCCGCATCGCGACCCCGGCCGGCCAGGTGCGGGTCCGCATGTCGGTCGGGCTGCACGTCGGGACGCCCCGGCTCGTGGTCGCGCCCGCGACGACGTTCGCCCCGTCGTACGTGACCGGACCCGTCGTCACCCGGACGCTGCAGCTGGAGTCGCTCGCCACGCGCGGCACCGTCGCGGTGTCGGCCGAGCTCGCGGCGAGGCTGCCGCGCTCCTGGACGGAGCCGTGGGTCGACGCGGGGTTCCGCCTCCGGCTCGGCGCCCCCGCGCCCGTTGCCGCGCCAGCGCCGCCTTTGGAGGAGGCGTCGTACCGGCTGTCCCCTCATCTCGTCCCAGCGCTTCAGGGCGACGCGGCCGGCGAGCACCGGCCGGCGACGGTGGCCTTCGTGGCGCTGCCTGGCACCGACGACCTCGCGGACGAGGCGCTCGCGGAGCGGCTGAGCAGCCTCACGCTCGCGGTCGAGGAGGTCTGCGACACCTACGGGCTCTGCAGTCTCGACACCGACCTCGGCCAGGACCAGGTGCGGGTCGTCCTCACCGCCGGGGCGCCGGTGCTGTCGGAACGGGACGAGGAGCGGATGCTGCTCGCCGTCCACGACCTTGCCGAGCGACGTCTCGGGTTGCGGCTGGGCGTCAACGGCGGTCGGCTGTTCGCCGGCGAGGTCGGGGGAGAGCAGCGGGCCTGCTACACGGTGGAGGGCGACGTGGTGAACGTCGCCGCCCGGCTGATGGTCAGGTCCGAGCCGGACCGGCCGCTCGTCGGCGCGTCCGTGATGCGCCGTTCCAGCCTGCGCTTCGCGGTGAACCGGCAGGAAGCCTTCACGGTCAGGAACCGCAAGGGCCCCGTCCTCGCCGTCGAGCTCGGTGCGCCGCTGTCGCGCGACGAGTCCGGGACGGCAGCGCTCGTCGGGCGCGAGCCCGAGCTGGCGCAGCTCCGCAAGGTCCTGGAGGGCCACGGTGCGGTCGCCGTCACGGGCGCGCCCGGCCTGGGCAAGTCGCGGCTGGTCGCAGCCGCGGTGGCATCGGTCCCCGGACGACGTACGGCGTGGCTGACCGGCCACCCGTATCGCGTCTCCTCCCCGCTCGCCCCCTTCACGGATCACCTCGACGCCGACCTGCTCGCGTCGGTCGCCGACCTGGACGAAGCCGTGCGCAGCGCGCGGCTCCGGGCTGCCGTCGTCGAGCGCGTGCTCGCGAACCACGATGCCGTCGTCGTCGAAGACCTCCACTGGTACGACGACGCCTCGCGCGGCGTCGTCGACGACCTCGCACGAGCCGCCGGCGACGGCAGGGTCGCGCTGGTCATCGCCACCCGGCCGGGCACCGACCTCCCGGCAGAGGTGGAGGTCGTCGAGCTGCAACCGCTCGACGACGCGGCGGCGCGCACCCTGGTGGTCGAGCTGCTCGGCGAGCACGCGATCAGCGATGAGGAGCTGGGCCGGCTCGTGGCGCGCGCTCGGGGCAACCCGCTGTTCGTGCGAGAGCTGGTCCGCGCCTGGTGGGAGGGCGGCGCCCTCTCGGACACCCTCGAGCAGGTGCTCGGCGCTCGCATCGACCAGCTCGACCCGGTGCACCGGCGCTTCCTGCGTGAGGTCGCCGTGGGTGGTGACGAGGTCCCCGTCGACGTCGTGGTCGACGTCCTCGGCGACCCGGACCCGGAGTGGAACGGCCTCCGGGGCTTCCTGTCCGTCGAGCGCGGCCGGGTGTGCTTCGAGCACGACCTCGTGCGCGCTGTCGCCTATGCAGGACTGCCGTTCGACCGCAGCTCGGCGCTGCACGGTGGCTATGCCGACCGGCTGGCAGCGGACCCGGAGCCGGACGCGGCCGTCGTCGCCGGCCACTACGCCCGGGCTGGCCGGCCCGAGCAGACGTGGGACTGGTCGGTGCGCGGGGCCCGTGAGGCGCGGGCGACCGGTGCGTGGGTCGAGGCGGCCGACCTGCTGCAAGCCGCCCTCCGGGTGGAGCCCGCGCTGTCCCTGCTGGCGGCTGACGTGGCCGAGGTGCAGGAGGCGCACGCCGACCTGTGCGAGCGGCTGGGTCGTGCGGAGCTCGCGGTGCGCGGCTTCACGCGTGCTCTGCAGCGCACGACCGACCCGGAGGTGCGCGGGCGCCTGGAGCGCAAGCTCGGCAGGGTCGAGCAGCGCCGTGGTCGCTACCGGGCGGCGATGGTGCGGTTCGGCCGCGCCGAGCGGCAGCTCGCGCAGGTGCCGGGAGCCTCGGCCGAGCGGGCTGCGACGTGGCTGGGTCAGTCCTACACGCGCCTGCTCCAGGGACGACTGACGGACGGCGTGCGGCTGGCGGTGCGGGGGCTGCACGAGGCTGAGGCGGCCGGCTCGGTCGCGCAGCAGGCCCAAGCCCACATGCAGCTCGAGATGCTCCTCAGCGACCTCGGGCAGCCGGGTGGGGCGGAGCACGGCGAGGCTGCGCTTGCCCTGTTCACCGAGCTGGGAGACGAGCTCGGCCTCGCGACTCTGCTCTTCAACCTCGGTGTCAGTGCTGCCAACCAGCACCAGTGGGACCAGGCGCTCAGTCGTCTCGAGCAGGCCGAGGGCGCGTTCCGGCGCGCAGCGGGTGTCGTCGGCCTGGCGACCACGCTCAACAGCAGAGGCGAGGTGCTCACCGACCAGGGCAGGTACGACGAAGCCCTGGCCAGCCTGCTGGAAGCGCGCCGCAACGCGCGCGCTGCGAGTCATGTGTTCTTCGTGGCGCTGACCCTGAGCGGCGAGGCCCGGATCTGGCTGCGGCGCGGGGACGCGCCCCGCGCGACCGAGCTGCTCGTCGAGGCGCAGGCGAGGTTCGAGGGTCTGCAGATGACCGGGCTCGTCCTCGACACCCGGGCGCGACGGGTCGAGGTCGAGGCGTTCGCGGGCTCCGCCGTGCAGGCCCTGGAGCTCGCTGCGCAGGCCCGTCAGGACATCACCGGGTTCGGAGGGCTGCCCGTGGTGTCGGTGTCCCTGCAGCGCTGGGAGGCGATCGCCCTGGCGCGGGCCGGGCGTGGCGCAGAGGCCGAAGCGACGCTCGAGGTGGCCGTCGCCCGGGCGCGGGAGGAGCACCTGCCGCTCGAGGTCGCCCAGCTGCTCGACACCCTCGCGTGGGTCCGCGGCGAGCCCCCCGACCCCGAGGTCGGTGAGCTGTGCCGCAGCCTCGGTGTCGTCGCGCTGCCGCAGCTGCCTGAGCTGTCATGACCGGCCTGGCGGCGATGCCGATGCTCGCCGGCGCGTCCGCGACGACCCTAGCCGGGCTCGCCACCGCTGCCTCGTCCCGCGTCGTCGAGGCGGGGTCCTTCCTGATGCGGGCCGGCGAGCCCGCGGAGGCGCTGTTCCTGGTGGAGGCTGGTCGGCTGCGGGTGCAGGCCCCCGACGGCGCACCGCTGCGGGACGTGCGCGCCGGGGACGCGCTCGGCGAGCTCGGGGCGCTGACCGGTTCGGCGCGCTCGGCCGACGTCGTCGCCGTCCGGGACTCCCGCGTCCTCGTCGTCCCGCAGCAGGCGTTCCTCGATGCCCTCGTCTCCGACCCGCTGCTGCTCCGCAACCTGGCCGAGCTGCTGGCCCGCAAGGTCGGCGACGGCGTCATGATCGCGGGTGGCGCGCCTGCCGGGGCAGGGCTGGTCGCGCTCGTGGCCCTCGACGCGCCGGCCGATCCCTGGCTCGACCGGGTGGCAGCCGGCATCGGCGCGACCGTCCTCCGGGAGGAGGTGGCCGACTGGGCCGGTGCCGTGGAGCAGGCGGAGCGGGCGGGTCGCGACGTGGTCGTGGTGTGCCCGTCCACCGCGACTGCGTCGTGGCGCGGGTTCTGCGAGCGCACTGCCGACCGCGTCGTGGCGGTCGGGAGCACTGGCGCTCCCGGAGCGGGGAGCGTCGACACCGTGGCCGTGGTGGGTCGGGTCGGCAGGTGGCCTGACTGGGCTGCGGCTGCCCAGCCGGTGCGCCGGCAGTGGCTGGCCGAGCCCGGCGACGCCGACGTGCTCGCCCGCCGGCTGGCTCGTCGCTCGTTCGGAGCGGTCCTGTCCGGAGGTGGTGCCCGCGGCCTGGCGCACGTCGGCGTCCTGCGCGAGTGGGAGCGGAGCGGGCACTGGCCCGACCGGTGGGGCGGCGCCAGCATGGGCGCCTTCGTCGCAGCCCTCGCCGCGTCGGGGCGCACCGCCGACCAGGTCGCCCAGGTCTGCCGCACGGAGCTGCTCGAGAAGCGCCCGTTCCAGCAGTACTCCTGGCGCCCTCGGCACGCCTTCCTGCGCACCGACCGAGCGCACCAGATGCTGCAGCGGCTCTTCGGCAGGCAGCGCATCGAGGACCTGCCGCTCGACTTCTTCTGCGTCACGGCCGACCTCGACCGCGGCGAGATGGTCGTGCACCGGGAGGGCGAGGTGGCCGAGCTCGTCGGCGCCAGCATGTCGGTCCCGGGGGCTGCCCCGCCGGTGCCCTGGCGCGGCCGGCTGCTGGTCGACGGCGGCGTGCTCGACAACCTGCCGGTCGACGTGATGTCGGCCGCCGGCGAGGGTCCCGTCGTGGCAGTCGACGTCATGAACCCGGGTGCCAGGGTGGGCGACCTGCCGTCGCTGCTCGACCTGCTCGGCAGGGCGATGACCCTCGGCGGACGCCAGCGCACGGCCGACAACCTGTTGGCGGCCGACCTCGTGATCACGCCACCGCTCGGTGGGATCGGGATGTTCGACTTCGGCCAGGGCGCGCGTGCCGTCGAGGCGGGACGCGTCGCGGCCAGGGCCGCGCTGCCCGACCTCGCGAAGCTGCTCGACCCCTAGCGTCCGCCGGCGGACGGACCGGTGCGCACCCGGGCGGGAGCCTGACGGCCATGACCCGCGTCCAGGTGCAGAAGCCCACCCGCCGTCCCGTCGCCGCGCCGCTCGACCTGCGGACCCCGTCCGGCCGGGCGCTGCCGTACTGACCTTGTGTCGCTACTTGTCGATGTCGCCGACGACGAAGAAGAACGACGCCAGGACGGCCGGCAGGTCGGCCACCCGGCTGCCCGGGAGCACCGCAGGGAGGGCGGAAACGTTGTTGAACGAGGGCGTGCGGAGCGCGAGGCGCCACGGCGTGACCGCGCCGCGTGACACCAGGTAGCAGCCGGCGATGCCCGAGGGGTTCTCCGCCCACGAGTAGGTCGCGCCCTCAGGCGCTCGCAGGTTCTTCGGCAGCTTGATGCCGACCGGCCCGTCGGGCAGGTCCCGGCAGCACCGGCGGACCAGCTCGAGCGACACCCGCACCTGCTCGAGCAGGCAGGCGAAGCGAGCGGCGGCGTCCCCCTCGGTCCGGGACACCAGCGGGACGTCGAGCTCGGTGTAGGCGAGGTACGACGTGTCGCGGCGCAGGTCGATCGACAGCCCGCTCGCCCGGGCGACTGGTCCGCTGACGCCGTAGGCCAGGGCGTCCTCGCGCGACAGCACGCCGAGCCCCTCGAGCGTCCCCAGGTCCACCGTCGGCAGCCGCGACGCGACGGCATCCACCGACGCGAGCACCCGGTCGGTCCAGCCGTCGGGGACGTCCTGGTGCAGACCGCCGATCCGGGTCGCGACGAAGTGGATGCGGCCGCCGGTGGCCTCCTCCATGACGGCCTGCAGCGGTTCGCGGAGCCGGACGAAGACCGGGTCGAGGTAGCCCAGGAACATCAGGTGCGACAGCACCCGGTTGAGCTCGCACATCAGCGTGCGCAGCCAGGTGGCGCGTGCCGGGACCTCCATGCCGAGCATCCGCTCGACGGCGAGGGCGATGACGACCTCGTTGTTGAACGCGGACAGCCAGTCGTGCCGGTTCGCCAGCATGAGCACCTGGCGGTAGTCACGCACCTCGAACAGCTTCTCGGCGCCGCGGTGGAGGGCGCCGACCATCGGCTCCGCCGAGACGACGACGGCGCCGTCGAGCTCGAGCCGGAGCCGCAGGGACCCGTGGGTGGACGGGTGGTGCGGGCCGAGCTCCAGGGTGATGTCGGACGGGCCTGCCGCCGCACCGATCCCCGCCACCGTCACATGCCCATCCAACCAACGTCGACGCCGACCGACTGCACGAGCCACCCGAAGCCGCCGAGCCCGTCGGGGTCGATGAGCTCGCGGGCCTGCGACCCCCGCTCCAGGGTCGCGGCATCCACGTGGGGCGGCAGGACGCCGTTGATCCCCAGCGCCAGCAGGGCTTCTCGCTGCGTCAGCAGGCGCGCGCCGGTCGCGGCGGCGCAGGAGTCGAGCGCGACGTGGGCCGTGATGTCGCACGAGCCGTCGGGGACGGGGGACACCTGGCGACCGTCGCGGTACCCCGTCAGGGTGGGTCGACGGGTCGCCACCACGTGCCCGTAGTCGACCGCGACCGCCGCGCCGCGTCGTACCCGTGAGACCGCGGCTGCCCAGGCGAGGTCGCGTGACGCACCCACCTCCACCCGGAGGCCCACGGGCCACCACTGCGACGCCCACTCCGAGACGTGCGGCGCGCCGACGGACTCCGTGCCGTCGGCGGAGACGAGCACCAGGTTCCCGTCCTCGACGACGTCGAGCGGCACGGCGTCGAGCCACTCGTTGGCGATCAGCAGGCCCTCGAGCTCGGGCACCTCGGACACCCAGGGCTCGCAGAGGTCGACGCCCGTCAGCCGCCAGCGCGGCGGCACGTCCGTCAGCGCGTTCAGCAGGTCGCCGCGGCCTGCGCCGAGGTCCACGACGTCGAACGGGTCCGGCAGGCCCATGGCGACGTCCAGTCGCTGCGCCAGCCGCCGTACTGCCGTCGCGAACAGCGGGACCGCCACGTTGGTGCGGAAGTGGGCCAGCGGGTCCTCCCGCAGGAAGAACCCGTCGTCCCCGTACAGCGCGTCGCCCCAGGCCTCGCTCCAGGACCGTGCGCTCACCATGAGAGGGTCCCGCCCATGGCACACATCGCGGAGACCATCGGGATGCGGATCGTCGAGCGCGGCGACGGCAAGGCGACGCTCGAGTGGGACGCCCCGGAGGCGTACGGCTTCCCGACGAGCACCGGGCAGGTGATCCACGGCGGCATGGTGACGACGATCCTCGACTCGGCGATGGGTGGGGCGTGCTGGTCGGTGCTTGCCGAGGACGAGGTGTTCCTGACCGCGGACCTGCGCGTCGAGTTCTACCGGAGCGCGCGCCCGGGGCTGCTCACGGCGCGCGGGACCGTGATCAAAAGGACATCCCGCCTGGCCTTCTGCGCGGCCGAGCTGTTCGACGCCGACGAGCGGCTGCTGGCGGCGAGCAGGTGCACGCAGACGATCCTCCCTGCAGGCGGTCACGGCGGCCGGGCGGACCCCACGAAGCGGGAGTACGAGATCCGCGGATGACCCCCGCGGCGGAGGTGACTGGGAACACATTGCGCGTGCGTGTCCCAGCGTTACGCTTTCGTTGACGACCGGTACCCGAGAGGACTGGAACGGCAACTGCGATGAACGCCCCTGCCCGCCTGCGCGTAGGTGTGATCGGCGCTGGACGCGTCGGCGCCGTGATCGGCGCCGCCCTGCGCGCATCCGGTCACGAGCTGGTCGGTGTCTCCGTCCGCTCGAACGCGACGCTCGCCGAGCTGTTCCTGCCGGGCGTCCCCGTCCTGCCGACGGACGAGGTCGTCCGTCGCTCCGAGCTCGTGCTGGTCGCCGTCCCCGACGACGCCATCGCGCACGTCGTCGCGGCGCTCGACCTGCACCCCGACCAGGTGGTCGCGCACTTCTCCGGCCGGCACGGCCTCGCGGTCCTCGGCACCGTCCCGCGCGGCATGGCGCTGCACCCCGTCTTCCCGTTCACCGGTGGCCCTGCCGACCTCGCCGGCATCTCGTGGGGCGTCACCGCGCACGACCCGCTCGCCGACGAGCTCGTCCGTGACCTCGGCGGTGTCCCGGTCCACGTCACCGAGGAGCTGCGCCCGCTGTGGCACGCGGCCCTCGCCCACGGCGCCAACCACCTCGTCACCCTCGTCGCCTCCGCCGCCGACATGCTCCGCCAGGCCGGGGCCGATGACCCCGGCGCCGTCCTGCGACCGCTCCTGACGGCCGCCCTCGACGGTGCGCTCGAGCTCGGCGACGCCGCCCTGACCGGCCCGGTGAAGCGCGGCGACACCGGCACCGTCGCGGCCCACCTCGACGTGGTCCCCGACAAGGAGCTCTACCTCGCCCTCGCCCGCGCCACCGCCCGTCGCGCGGGGACAGAGGCCGTCATGGAGGGGGTGCTGCGCCACCCCACGAACGCGCTCGCTCCGCTCACCCGCCCGCAGGGACCCCGGACATGATCGTCGCCAGCACCCGCGAGGAGCTCGCCGCGGCCCGCAAGGACCTGCGCGGCCGGGTCGCCGTCGTCATGACGATGGGCGCGCTGCACGAGGGCCACCTCGAGCTCGTCCGGCAGGCCCGCGCGCAGGCCGACTCCGTCATCGTCACGATCTTCGTCAACCCGCTGCAGTTCGGCGCGAACGAGGACCTGGACCGCTACCCGCGCACGCTGGAGCAGGACCTCGCGCTCATCGGCGACCTGACGGACGTGGCCTTCACCCCGACGCCCGACGTCGTCTACCCGACCGAGGCGCTGGTCCGGGTCAGCGCCGGTCCGCTCGGCGACGTCTTCGAGGGCGCCTCCCGCCCCGGCCACTTCGACGGCGTCCTCACCGTCGTCCTCAAGCTGATGCACCTCACGCAGCCGGACGTCGCGCTCTTCGGCGAGAAGGACGCGCAGCAGCTCGCCGCGATCCGCCGGATGGTCAGCGACCTCGACGTGCCGGTCACGGTCGTCGGCGTCCCGACCGTCCGCGAGCCCGACGGCCTCGCGCTGTCCAGCCGCAACCGCTACCTGTCGGAGGAGGAGCGCGAGACGGCGCTGCTCCTCAGCAAGGCCCTGCAGACAAGGGATCTGCAGGCAGGCCGGGCCCTCTTCGAGGGCAGCGCGGCCACTCTCGACTACCTCGAGCGCGTGGACTCCACGACGTTCGCGGCAGCACCTGACGGTGACCTCCTGGTCATCGCCGCGAAGGTGGGAACGACCCGTCTGATCGACAACCTGCACGACAACCTGAAGGACGCCCCCTGATGCTCCGCCAGATGCTCACGAGCAAGATCCACCGCGCCACGGTGACCCAGGCCGACCTGCACTACGTCGGTTCCGTGACGGTCGACGCCGATCTGCTCGACGCCGCTGATCTCTACGAGGGCGAGAAGGTCGCCATCGTCGACGTCACCAACGGCGCGCGGATCGAGACCTACACGATCGCCGGCCCGCGCGGCTCCGGCGTCATCGGCATCAACGGTGCGGCGGCCCGCCTCATCCACCCGGGCGACCTCGTGATCCTCATCGGCTACGGCCTGATGGACGACCAGGAGGCCAAGACCCGCAAGCCGCACGTCGTCTTCGTCGACGCGGACAACAAGGTCATCGGCACCGGTGACGACCCGGCCGAGGCGCTCCCCGGCACGGACCTCAAGCGCGGCGACCTGCGCTACCCGTCGGACCCGCGCGACCACGTGGGCTCGTACGACGACGACCCCACCCTGGTGTGGTGACGGCCGCTTCCCGGCTGCTCGCCCCCGCGCCCGGCTGGACCCGCACGACCGACGTCGTCGTCGTCGGCTCGGGTGTCGCCGGGCTCATGACCGCTCTGCACGCCGCCGTCCACGCGGACGTGCTCGTGGTCACCAAGGTGCACGTCGACGACGGCTCGACCCGCTGGGCGCAGGGCGGTGTCGCGGCCGCGCTGGGCGCGGACGACAGCCCGGACGAGCACCTGCAGGACACCCTGACCGCCGGCGTCGGGATCTGCGACGTCGACGCCGTCCGGGTCCTCTGCGAGGAGGGTCCCGCGCGACTGCGCGAGCTCATCGACCTGGGCGCGGCCTTCGACCGGGGCACGACGGGGGAGCTGCTCCTGACCCGCGAGGGCGGCCACCACCGGGACCGCATCGTGCACGCCGGCGGCGACGCCACCGGTGCCGAGGTGTCCCGCGCCCTCGTCGCCGCGGTGCAGCTGCACCCGCGGATCGAGGTCATCGAGCACGCCCTCGTGCTCGACCTGCTGCGCGACGCCGACGGGCAGACCGCCGGCATCACCCTGCACGTCCTGGGCGAGGGCACCGTTGACGGCGTCGGCGCCGTCCACGCGCGGGCTGTCGTCCTCGCGACGGGCGGCATGGGTCAGGTCTTCGGCTCCACCACCAACCCGTCGGTGTCCACCGGTGACGGCGTCGCGCTCGCCCTGCGCGCGGGTGCCGAGGTGACCGACCTCGAGTTCGTGCAGTTCCACCCGACGGTGATGTGGCTCGGCCCCGACTCGCACGGCCAGCAGCCGCTCATCAGCGAGGCCGTCCGTGGCGAGGGAGCGTTCCTCGTCGACGGCACCGGCGCTCGGGTCATCACCGCTGCCGACCACCCGCTGGCCGACCTCGCTCCTCGCGACGTCGTGGCCAAGGCCATCACCCGCCGGATGGAGCAGCTCGGCACCGACCACGTCTTCCTCGACGCGCGGCACATCGAGGGGCTGACCGACCGGTTCCCGACGATCGTGGCCAAGTGCCGCGAGCTCGGCGTCGACCCGGCGACCGAGCTGATCCCGGTCGCACCTGCTGCGCACTACGCCAGTGGCGGCGTGCGGACCGACCTCGACGGCCGCACCTCCGTGCCCGGCCTCTACGCCTGCGGCGAGGTCGCCTGCACCGGCGTGCACGGCGCCAACCGGCTCGCGTCCAACAGCCTCCTCGAGGGGCTGGTGTTCGCCGGGCGGATCGGCGAGGACCTCGCGCGCGGGCTGCCGACGCCGGGCGACCCGGTGGCCCAGCCACCGGAGGGCGTGCTGCTCGACCCGTCGACGCGGCGTGAGCTGCAGGACGCGATGACCCGCGGGTCGGGCGTGCTCCGCAGCGCTGATTCCCTTGCTGCGACGGCGAAGTCGCTGCTCTCGCTCGAGGACCGGCCGTCGACGCAGCCGTCGCCCGACGCGTGGGAGGCCACCGGTCTGCACGCCGTCGCGACCGCTCTCGTCCATGCCGCTGCCCTGCGCGAGGAGACGCGCGGCGCGCACTGGCGCGAGGACTTCCCCGCGGAGGACGACGCCTGGCGCGGCCACCTCGTCACCACCCTGGCCGGCACGACCTTCGAGGAGATCTAGGTGCTCTCGCAGCCCACCCTGGACGCGCTGGCCGCAGCCGGTCTGGACCCGGTCGGTGTGAAGGCGCTCGCCGTCCGCACCCTCGAGGAGGACCTCGCCGGCGGTGTCGACGTCACGTCGGTCGCCACGGTGCCGGCCGACCTCGAGGGCACTGCGGCCTTCGTACCCCGCAAGCCGGGCACCGTCGCCGGCATCGCCGTCGCGATGGCGTGCCTCGACGTCGCTGCTCCGGACGAGCTCGTGTGGGAGCACATCGGCGCGGACGGGCCGGCCGCCGCAGGAGACCAGGTGCTGCGCGTCACCGGTCTGGTCCGCACCCTGCTCACCGGCGAGCGGTCCGCGCTCAACCTGCTGTGCCACCTCTCCGGGGTCGCGACCGCGACGGCCGAGTGGGTCGCTGCCGTCGAGGGCACCGGTGCGCGCATCCGTGACACCCGCAAGACGACCCCGGGCCTGCGCGCCCTCGAGAAGTACGCCGTCACGGTCGGCGGCGGCGTGAACCATCGGATGTCGCTGTCCGACGCCGCGCTCGTGAAGGACAACCACGTCGTCGCGGCGGGCGGGGTGACGGCGGCCTTCGAGGCGGTACGACGTGAGTTCCCCGGTCTCGACGTCGAGGTCGAGTGCGACACCGTCGAGCAGGTCTCCGACGTGGTGGCCGCAGGCGCTGACCTGGTGCTGCTCGACAACATGAGCCTCGACGACATGCGCGCTGCCGTGGAGATCTGCAAGCCCAAGGGCGTGCGCACGGAGGCCTCGGGCGGTCTCACGCTCGAGCGGGCCCGGCCGGTCGCGGAGACCGGCGTCGACTACATCTCGGTCGGGGCGCTCACCCACTCCGCTGCCGTCCTCGACCTCGGAATGGACCTCCTATGACACACCAGCGGAGCTGAGGAAAGTGCTCCTGACTGTCGACGTCGGAAACACCAACATCGTCCTCGGCCTGTTCGACGGCGACGTCCTCACGCAGTCGTACCGGATGCGGACCGACGCCCGCGT
This sequence comes from uncultured Frankiales bacterium, assembly GCA_966212015.1. Classification (GTDB taxonomy): domain Bacteria; phylum Actinomycetota; class Actinomycetes; order Mycobacteriales; family SCTD01; genus RYN-111. The sequence continues at coordinate 23,230 of CBIHPE010000030.1, forward strand.
CACGGCCGACGAGCTGGGCCTGGTCTTCAACGGCCTGCTCTCGAGGCACGTCCACCCGGACGGCATCGCCGTGTGCTCCACCGTGCCGCAGGTCCTCGACCAGCTCCGGCTGATGTTCGACCGCTACTACGCGGACGCCCACACGGTCGTCGTCGGCCCGGGGGTGAAGACCGGGGTCCCCCTGCTCTACGACAACCCCCGCGAGGTGGGCCCCGACCGCGTGGTCAAC
>CBIHPE010000031.1:0-23204 GCA_966212015.1 uncultured Frankiales bacterium
AGGCCGTCCCGCAGAACGGCGACGGCGACCTGCTCACCCACATCCGCGACACCGGAGCCGACGCGTCGAACCCCGACGTGCGGCTGTACACGACCAGCGCCGAGCAGGACTTCCACACCGACGGCGCCGACCTCATCGGCCTGCTCTGCCTGGCCAGCGCCGCGTCCGGCGGGCGCTCCTCCCTGGCGAGCAGCATCACCGTCCACGACGAGGTCGCCCGCCGCCGCCCCGACCTCGTGCACCTGCTCTTCGAGGACTGGCACTGGTACCTGCACGGCCAGCAGCCGTCCGACACTCCGCCGACGTTCGCCATGCCGATCTGCCGCCGCGACGGCGACCAGGTCTCCACCTTCTTCCTCGGCTGGTGGATCCGCCGCGCCCAGGGCTGCCCCGGCGTCCCCGACCTCACGCCGGAGCAGGCGGAGCTCCTCGCTCTCTACGAGTCGATCGCCAACGAGCCCGGCATCGCCCTGGACATGGACTTCCGCCCCGGCGACATGCAGTGGCTGCGCAACAGCGTCACCCTGCACAAGCGCACGGCGTACGTCGACGACCCCGCGAACCCCCGCCACCTGCTGCGGCTGTGGCTCGCCGCCCGTGACTTCGAGGACGGCGACGACCTGCTGCGCGGAGGCATCCCCCAGTCCTGACGCAGCAGCAGAAGGGTGGGCCGTTGCGACGGGGCGCACGTTCAGCTGTCCGGCCGCAGCCGTCATCCCGCTGCTGCGACGTCAGGCCCATGACGCAACTGCAACACCCTGGGCAGCTCGCGCGCCCGGCCCACGCTCACTGGACCGCTGCGCAGGTCGAGGCTGTTGCAGTTGCGTCATTGATCGGTGGGCCCCGTGGGGCTCGAACCCACAAACCAACGGATTAACGTGCCACTTCGGCTTTCGCCGCCGTCCGAGGACGTTCGTGGTCTGGACTGTCCCTTCACCGTGAGCCGTAGCCCGTAGGTGCCACCCGTCCAGTCTCTACACCTTCCGAGGTCCCCCTCGGCTTGGCTCGGGATCGCCATGCCAGTCGCCTGGCGAAGGGTTCCCCGACTTTGAGTGGTGTCATCCCGACCGTTTCCGGCCGAGCGCTCCTATTTGAAGTCCGCTGCTCTACCAATTGAGCTAGAGGCCCTAGCTGGGCCCGAGTCTAGGAGCACGCGCGTCAGCCGGACCAGGCGTTACAGGCACGCCGCGCGGGGAACGGACCTCAGTGGCAGGGGGACAGCTGACACAGGAGGTGTCATGAAGACACGCCACACGCTGGCGCTCGCCACCGGAGCAGCCAGCGCCCTCGCGCTCATCCCGGTCGGCCAGGCCGCCGCCCACGAGGCCGCCCACGAGACAGTGCAGGTCAAGGCCGCCGACGCGACGCACCACGCGAGCACGCGCGCGCTGCTGGCGAGCCTGAGCACCGTGCCGCTGGACCAACTCGACGCCTGGGCCACGACGCTGCAGACCGCGGCGGCCGCGGTGCCGGACGGCCGGGTGCTGACGGGCAGGGCCCGGCTGCTCGCGAAGCGGCAGCTGCGCGCCGCGGTCATCACGAGCCGGCGGCTCGGCGCCCTCGACGGGCTGACGGCAGCGCAGCAGGCCAGAGTCGACGTGATCACGTCGCGGCTGTCGGCTGCGGCGGCGAGCCTGCGGGCCCTGCTCGCGAACACCCCGCCCGCCACGACGAGGGCGGCAGTGCCGGTGACGGTCGTGCCCACGAGCTCGACGAAGGCGGTCCGTGCCAACGACGCGCGTGCACGCGTCTGCGACGGCGACCACGCCGCGCTCCTCGGCACCCGGTTCGCGGGGTTCCGCGACGGTGCCCGGACCGCTGACCCCCGCTGGGATGGGCGACACCACCGGTAGGCAAGACCTCAGGAGAGCGGGATGGGTCACACCGTCCCGCTCTTCTGCGTGCGTGAACGCCGGTTTACAGTCGGAACACCACTGACACACGCGAGGAGCAACGCCCATGCGCGACGCCGTCATCGTCGAGGCAGTCCGTACCCCCGTCGGCAAGCGCAACGGCGGCTTGTCCGGCATCCACTCCGCCGACATCTCGGCGCTCGTCCTCCAGGCTCTCGCCGAGCGCAGCGGCATCGACCCCGCGCTCGTCGACGACGTCATCTGGGGCTGCGTCATGCAGGTCGGCGAGCAGACCTTCGACATCGCGCGCACCGCGGTGCTCTCCGCGGGCTGGCCCGAGTCGGTCCCCGGCACGACCGTCGACCGCCAGTGCGGCTCCAGCCAGCAGTCGGTGCACTTCGCCGCGGCCGGCGTGATCAGCGGCCAGTACGACCTCGCGGTGGCCGGTGGCGTCGAGATGATGAGCCGCACCCCGATGGGCAGCAGCTTCACCGCCCCGCCGCTCGGCCAGAAGTACTTCGCCCGCTACGGCGAGGAGTTCCCCAACCAGGGCCTCGGCGCCGAGATGATCGCGGACCAGTGGAACCTGAGCCGCACCGAGCTCGACGAGTACGGCCTGCAGTCGCACGAGCGCGCCGCGGCCGCTCAGGAGTCCGGCGCGTTCGACCAGCAGATCGTCCCCATCGAGACGGAGAACGGCGTCGTCAGCAAGGACGAGGGCATCCGCCCCGGCGGCACCCTCGAGAAGCTCGCCACCCTGAAGACCCCCTTCAAGGAGGGCGGCAAGATCACGGCCGCCAACAGCAGCCAGATCTCCGACGGCTCGGCCGCGCTGCTCATCACGACGAGCGAGTTCGCCAAGGCGCACGGCCTGACCCCGATCGCCCGGATCCACACGGCGGTCCTCGCGGGCGACGCCCCGATGCCGATGCTCACCGCGCCGATCCCGGCGACGAAGAAGGCGCTCGCCAAGTCCGGCCTGAAGCTGTCCGAGATCGGCGCCTTCGAGGTCAACGAGGCCTTCGCCTCCGTTCCGATGGCGTGGCTCAAGGAGATCGGCGCCGACAACAAGCTCACCAACCCGCTCGGCGGCGCGATCGCCCTCGGCCACCCGCTCGGCGGCTCCGGCGCCCGCATCATGACGACGCTCGTGCACCACATGCGCGACAACAACATCAAGTACGGCCTGCAGACCATGTGCGAGGGCGGCGGCCAGGCCAACGCCACCATCCTCGAGCTCCTCTAAGCACCGACGACCGAAAGCGCCGCTCCCGTCGGGGGCGGCGCTTTCGTCGTACCCGCTCCTGGCTGCGCGATCTTCCGCACCTCGGCCCCTGCGACGGCGTGTCGAGCCCAACAGGGGGAAGATCGCGAACAAGGCCGGGAGGCAGCCGCGCGATCTTCCGCACCTCGGCGCCCACGACGGCGTGTCGAGCCCAACAAGAGGAAGATCGCGCGGGTCGAAGGCAGGACTGGACCGCAGCAACGGCGAAGCAACACGCCATGAAGCGCGCTGCCCTGCTCCTGTCTGCCCTCACCGCCGCCACCCTGGGCCTGCCCGCCCACGCCGCCGGTGCCGTGACGACCACGAACGGCTGCGTGCAGTCCGTGCCGGACGCGGGCAGCACGACGCCGCAGAAGATCTGCTACTCGCTGTTCAGGCCCGCAGGCGCCGACGCGACGCACCGCGTGCCGCTCATCTTCCACTCGCACGGCTGGGCGGGGTCGCGGACGACCGACCCGAAGGCGTTCGAGGCGTTCACCAAGGCCGGATACGGCGTGCTCAGCTTCGACCAGCGCGGCTTCGGCGAGGACGGCGGCAAGGCCCGCATCGAGAACCCGGCCTACGAGGGCCAGGACGTCGCGAAGCTCGTCACGCTCGTCAGCCGGCTGAGCTGGGTCCAGCAGGACGGCCCAGGTGACCCGCGGATCGGCGCGATCGGAGGGTCGTACGGCGGTGGCTACCAGTTCGTGGGGGCCTTCACGCAGATCGCGCTGAAGCACAAGCAGGTCTTCGACGCGCTCGCGCCCGAGATCACCTGGTGGAGCCTGAAGCAGTCGCTCGCGCCGCAGGGCGTCGCCAAGACCCAGTGGGACCTGGCCCTGTCCGGCGCCGGCGCGGGCGCGCTGCCGCCCGAGGTCCTGCAGGGCCTCGCCACCTCCGCGGCGAGCGGCACGTGGAGCGACGGCAGCATCCCCGGAACCACGGACCTCGACGCCTTCTTCGCCAAGAACGGCCCGAAGTGGCAGGTGTCCCAGGGCCGCCGCATCGACGTGCCGGTGCTCTTCCGCCAGGGCATCACCGACGAGCTCTTCCCGCTCGACCAGGGCCTCAAGAACTTCGCCGGTGCCCTCACCCCCGCGGCCCGGGCGAAGAGCATCTTCATCGGCTACAACGGCGGCCACGTGCTCCCGAACGCCTTCCCGCTGACAGTGCAGCCGTCCGGTGACCCGTGCAGCGCGCAGCTCACCCGAGGCAGCACGTTCCAGACCCTGACGATCCGGTTCTTCGACCACGTCCTCAAGGGCAAGCCCGACACCCTCAAGGGCTACGGCACCTACCACCTGGCGACGTCGGACAACACCTGCACGACGACCCGCTCGGTGACCGCGAACGCGAGCTACCCCGTGGGCACCGTGGCGACGACCGAGCTCGCCGGTCCACCGGTCGGGTTCAAGGTCGCCGACGGCCCGCTGCGCGTCGCCGGCACCCCGACGCTGTCCGGCACGGTCACGGCGCTCGGCGTGAACAACCGGGCGTTCTACGCGCTCGCCGTCGGCGCGACCCCGGCGACGGCCAGGATCGTGCAGGGCAACATGCTGCCGTTCTCGTCGGTGCTGCCCGTGAACGGCGTCGCGACCACGATCGAGCTGCCCTCGGTCGCGGTGGACGTCCCGGCCGGCCAGTCGCTGTACGTCGTGGCCGCCGCCACCAACGACATGTTCGCCGGCTTCGGCAGCCGCACCCCCGGCGCCGTCGTCATCTCGGACGCCAAGGTCGGCCTGCCCATCGTCAACTAGCGGCAGGCCGAGCCACCGGTCCGCTATGCTTTTGCGGTCCCCGACGGCCACGGCGTGGACCGCGCCACAAGCCAGCGGCGCCGTCCCCATCGTCTAGCGGCCCAGGACTCCACCCTTTCAAGGTGGCTACGCGGGTTCGAATCCCGTTGGGGGCACAGGTTCAGCAAGAAGGCTTCAGACCACTGAGGCCCCGTAGCGCAGTTGGTTAGCGCGCCGCCCTGTCACGGCGGAGGTCGCGGGTTCGAGTCCCGTCGGGGTCGCCAAGCAAGCACACGGCCAGGTAGCTCAGCTGGTAGAGCATGCGACTGAAAATCGCAGGGTCGGCGGTTCGACTCCGTCCCTGGCCACCGTGAGATCAGCCCGCAGGGAGCGAGTCCTGCGGCTGCGGCCCGAAGTAGGTGCTCGTCGCGATGTTCCGGTGCGTGCTGAGGTAGCTGCCCAGGACCGGCGACGGGTTCCAGAAGTCGTCGTTGCCGCAGTCGAGGACCTGCACCCGCTGACGCGCGCAGGAGGCCACCGCCGGCCGGCCGCCACGGACCGCGCACATCACCGACGGGGTGTCGGTGCAGTGACCGCCGCCGTCGCTGTGCGGGGCGCTCTCCTGCACCGCACCGAGGGTGTGGAAGAGCTCGTGGATCTCGCCCCCGGCGCGGCTCTGGTCGAGCTCGAAGCAGTCCGGGCCCCGCGGCGCGTAGGCGGTGCGCCACACCGCGGAGTACTGCGGGTTGGCGTAGACGGGCAGGTCCGACCCGTCGTCGGGGCTGAGCGGCCCCGGGGTGTCGCTGTTGATGAGCTCACCGAGCCCGCAGACCGAGTCGCCGTTCCACCAGTCCCAGATGACCTGGTACTTGCGGTCGGTGGCCGAGTACCCGAGCTGGCGCAGGTAGCCGATCATCCCGGTGAGCTGGGCGTTCGGGTCGTGCGAGCGGGCCACCGAGGCGGGGAACCGGATGACCGGCACCGAGAGCGCGCGGCAGCCGGCGTCGTAGGCGAAGCGGATGCTCAGGTCCCTGCCCGCGGACGCGGCCCGCACGACCGCCTCCATCCGGGGCGCGAGCTTCCCGCGGATCATCGGGACCATGGTCCGGGCCCGGTTGGGCTGCCCCGCGACGTACCCGTAGATCAGCTGCACCCGCGGACCGGACCGCCCGTCGCCGTAGCAGGTGGGCGCCGCCGTCACCGGCGTGCTGTGCAGCCACGGCTGCTGCGCGTAGGCGTCGTAGTGGTCGGCGTGGACGCACGAGACCCGCTGACCGACCCGCAGGACGTGAGAGCCGGGGAAGCAAGCCGGCGCGGCGGAGGTCTGCGGCACGGCGAGGCCCGTCAGGAGCACGGCCACGGCGACCAGCAGCCTGCGCACGGACAGCACCCCCCTCACACCCTGTAGAGCCCAGGGAGGTGTTCGAGGTTCGGTCCGAGATCCCTGCCGCAACAGCAGCGGCGCCGCACCTGCAGGGCAGGTACGGCGCCGGAGTCGCTGGCCTGGGTGCCTCGGGCTCTGGGCATGCCAGGGGATGTCGCCAGCCTGGGTCAAGGGGCTGAGCTCGCGCGCGCTGGGGACGCGCGCGGGTGGACTAGCTGTTGCGGGGCTGCGGGATGCCGGCGAGCAGGGCGCGGACCTCGGCCTCGCGGTAGCGGCGGTGGCCACCGAGGGTGCGGATCGACGTCAGCTTGCCGCTCTTCGCCCAGCGCGTGACGGTCTTCGGGTCCACGCGGAACATGGACGCGACCTCGGCGGGGGTGAGAAGGGCCTCGGCCTCGGGGGTACGGGTGCTCATGGGATTCGGTTCCTCTCGGCGGAGCTGCTGGGCGAGCGGGCTTGCTCGCCGCTCCATGAGGAACGGTGCCCGATGCCCCCCTTGTCCGCCTATGGCGAGAACGGGCCATCTTGGGACTAGTCACAGAAGGTGGGGGGATGTCCTGGTACGGGCGTTAGTTGGCGCTCTCGACCGACTGGAGCGCCTTCATCCGGGCACTCATGAGCGCGTACGCCGCGGCGGCCTCTTCCCCGTCGCCGTCCGCCAGCCGCTGCAGCGCGTGCTGCATGTCCCGGGCCGACTCGTCCTGGCTGAGCTCCGCGTCGTCGAGCAGGTGGACCAGGTCGCCGTAGTCGAGCTCGACGAGGGAGCGCGGGTGGAACTCCTCCAGCCAGCGCCCCAGGTCCTCGATGCCCTCCGACACAGACGGGTCACCGACGGCACTGCGCACGACCGCGAGCGCTCGGGCAGCGCGGCGTCGGGCCCGGCTCATCGGGGTGCGGTAGACGAGCTGGCGCCCGGTGCGGCGCAGCGTGCCGGTGCCGGCCTCGCCGAGCGACATCTCCCGCTCCTCCGGGTCGACCAGGACGAACCAGCGAAGCGGCACCTGCCAGGTGCACGTCCGGATGTGGCTGACGGTGCCGCCCGCCTCCGCCCGCCAGCGGTCGAGCTCGACCTCGGCGCGCTCGAGGAGCGCGGCGGGCGCGAACGCGTCCGACAGCACGTCCGGCAGCTCCTCGCAGAAGTCGAGCAGCGCCTCCTGCGCGCGCATGCTGGTGCGCCACGGGCACACGAGCGTGACGCCGTCGACGTCGAGGACGAAGGCGTGCTCACCGGTGTCGGGGAGGGTGCGGTTGACGGCGGCGGCGAGACCCGCCGCGCGCTCGAGGGCCGTGCCCGCGGTCGTGCCGAAGTGCATGCCGTCGGCGGCGTACCGCTCCCAGTGCTCGCGCTCCGCGCCGTCGAACCCGGCGAGCGGCTCGTACACCCGGAGGCTGGCCACGAAGGTCACGCCGCTCATCCTGGCACGGGTCTGCGCCGATACCCTGGTCATCGCGGAGCACACCTCCTCCGCCCCCCATCTGCCACAGGTGGCCACAAGCCGCCGGCACCGAGCTAGGAGTCTTCTTCCGTGGGCGTCTTCGACCGCACCGACCACCTCGCCAACGCAGGGCACGAGCAAGTCGTGTTCTGCCAGGACCCGCAGTCGGGCCTGAAGGCGATCATCGCGATCTACTCCACGGCGCTCGGGCCGGCGCTCGGCGGCACCCGCTTCTACCCGTACGCCGACGAGGCGGCGGCCCTCACCGACGTCCTCAAGCTCTCGAAGGCGATGGCCTACAAGGCGGCCTGCTCCGGCGTGGACCTGGGCGGCGGCAAGGCCGTCATCCTCGGCGACCCCACCACCCTGAAGACCGAGCCGCTGCTGCGCGCCTACGGCCGGATGGTCGAGTCGCTCGGCGGCCGCTACTACACGGCCTGCGACGTCGGCACCTTCGTGCAGGACATGGACGTCATCGCCAAGGAGTCCCGCTTCGTGACCGGGCGCTCCCCGGAGCACGGCGGGGCGGGCGACAGCGCCGTGCTCACGGCGTACGGCGTCTTCCAGTCGATGCGCGCTGCCGCGCAGGTCGCCTACGGCACCGCGTCGCTCTCCGGACGCACCGTGGCCGTCGAGGGCGTCGGCAAGGTCGGCTTCCACCTCGTTGAGCACCTGGTCGAGGACGGCGCCCACGTCGTGGTCGCCGACGTGAACCCGGCCGCCGTCGAGCGCGCCGTGGCCCTCGGCGCGCGGGCCGTGGGGGTGGCGGAGCTGCCGCTCATGGAGATGGACGTCTACGCGCCCTGTGCCCTCGGCGGCTCGCTGACCGACGACCTGATGCCCGCGCTGAAGGCCCGCATCGTGTGCGGCGCCGCCAACAACCAGCTGGCGCACCCCGGCATCGAGAAGGTGCTCGCCGACAACGGCGTGCTCTACAGCCCCGACTACGTCGCGAACGCCGGTGGCCTCATCCAGGTCGCCGACGAGATCGAGGGCTTCAGCTTCGAGCGCGCGAAGGCGAAGGCCTCGAAGATCTTCGACACGACGCTCGAGGTCTTCCGGCTCGCCGACGCCGAAGGCGTCCCCCCGGCCGTCGCCGCCGACCGGCTGGCCGAGCGACGGATGGCCGACGTGGGACGCCTGCGGTCGATCCTGCTGCGCTGAGCCGCGCTAGCTCAGGCCGCAGCCGGTCGCGAGGCCGGCCGAGTCCGTCGGGAGGCTCTTGAGCGTGGCCGACGCCGGGAACTCCACGGTCCCCGTGACCTTGTCGGTGCCGGCGGTCCGGTAGTAGTCGACGAGCAGGCCGTACTTCTTGCCGGGCTTCAGGTCAGTGCTGGGCACCACGACCTTCTCCGACGTGCCGGCGAACGAGCCGCACGTCGCGAGCTGGCTGCGGCTGCCGTCCTTGGCGTACTCCACGACGTAGAGGTCGAAGTCCTGGCCTGGGACGCTCCAGGAGATGGTGAAGACCAGGTCGCCCTTGACGCCCTTCGCCGGCTTGTAGACGAAGGGCAGGGTGCCGCAGCGGCTGGTGTCGCAGGCGACCCGGTCCTTCGGCTTCACGGAGTCGAGGACGAAGTCGGGGTCGTTGTCCTGGGCGCCGGGGCTGAAGGTGGCGGTCAGCTTCTTGACCTTCTTGCCGTCGAGCGAGGCCGTGGCGGCCTGCGCGGTCTGGCTGAGGGCGAGGCCGCCGCACACGAGGGCGGTGGCGAGGAGACGGGTGCGCACGGGGTGGGCTCCTTGAGCTGCTGGGTGTGGGTGCTGCCCCGTCAACGACGCGGGCAGCGAGGAATCACTTGTAGGTGAAGGTGTAGGTCACGTTGATCGACGGCTCGCCGCTGAAGTTGCAGGTGCCGATGACGACCGGGGTCTTCTTCTTGAAGGTGATCTCCATGGCCTCGGGCGTGTTGGGGGCGCCGCCGTCGGAGTCGGTCTCGACCGTGCCGTCGGTGTCGCGGATGTCGCCGCTCCAGTCGAGCTTGTTGTTGAGCTGCACGCTCAGCGTGCCCGCGGCCGGAACGGTGAAGGCGTGCGTGAACCGGGCGCTGGGCGTCTTGGGGTCGCACTTGCCCTTGCCGACCGGCGCGGGCGTGTCGGACGTCGGGTCCGGGGTGGCGGTGGCCGTGTAGGCGCCGTGGATCGGCTTCGGCTTCGGCTTCTTGGCGGCGGTGGCGGGCAGCGCGGGAACGGCACCGACCAGGCCCACGAGGGTGACGGCGGCGAGCAGGCGGATCTTCACGGGCGGGCTCCTGACAGGCTGGGTACAGGGTCAGTTCGACGTGATCGCCCTCTCTCCTGCCCCGCCCCGCGTGTGAACAGCGTGCGCACCGCATATAGTGGGTGCTCACGAACCGGTACTCATCGAGGGGGTCGAGCCATGGGGCGCGGCCGTGCCAAGGCCAAGCAGACGAAAGTCGCGCGCGAGCTGAAGTACAGCACCGGGTCGCTCGACCCGGACGCACTTCGGCGTGAGCTCGCCGCGGACACCGGCGGCGGCCTGTCGACACGTGCGACGGACGACGAGTCCGACGACGAGGACGACTACGACGAAGAGGACTGACGAAGAGGACTGACGTCCTTCACTGATCGTCTCCAGAGGGCGGCCCCGAGGGGCCGTCCTCTCGTCTGCCCTGGGCTAGTGGGAGCCCTCGAGGACCGCTGAGCCGTCCCCGGGCACCATCTCGCCGAGCACCCAGCTCTCCACGTGGCGGGCCTTGAGCAGCGCCATCGTCCGGTCGACGTCGGCCGGCGGCACGATCGCCACCATCCCGACGCCCATGTTGAAGGTGCGCTCCATCTCGGCCTGCTCCACGCGGCCCTTGGCCTGCACCAGCTCGAAGATCGGCGGGACGGTCCAGTTGCGCTGCAGCCTCGCCGTGAGGTGGTCCGGCAGCACGCGTGCCAGGTTGGCCGCGAGCCCGCCGCCGGTCACGTGGCTGAAGGCCCGCACGTCGGTCTCCTCGATGATCGCGAGGCAGTCCTTGGCGTAGATCTTCGTGGGCGTCAGCAGCGCCTCCCCGAGCGTCGCCCCCAGCTCGTCGACGTAGCCGTCGAGCCGCATCCGGGCACCGTTCAGCAGCACGTGCCGGACCATGCTGAAGCCGTTGGAGTGGACGCCGCTGGACTCCATGGCGATGACCACGTCGCCCTCCTGGATCCGAGCCGCACCCAGCACGGAGTCGGCCTCCACGACACCGACCGCGGTGGCCGCGAGGTCGTAGTGGTCGTCCGCCATCGTGCCCGGGTGCTCGGCCATCTCGCCGCCGACGATGGCGCAGCCCGCGATGACGCAGCCGTCGGCGATGCCGGCGACGATCTGCTCGGTGCGCTCGGGGATGTTCTTGCCCAGGGCGATGTAGTCCTGCAGGAACAGCGGCTCGGCACCGTCGACGACGAGGTCGTCGACCACCATGGCGACCAGGTCCTGACCCACCGTGTCGTGCTTGCCCATCTGCTGGGCGATCACGAGCTTGGTGCCGACGCCGTCGGTCGTGGAGGCGAGCAGCGGCTCGCGATACTTCTTCAGGTCCAGGGCGAACAGGCCGCTGAAGCCACCTAGCCCGTTGCGGACCTCCGGCCGGTTCGTGCGGGCGACGTGGGACTTGATCAGGTCGACGGCGCGGTCGCCCGCTTCGATGTCGACACCGGCGGCGGCATAGCTCGCACCGGTGATGCCGGTCTGGTCGACGACGTACGACGTGCGCCCGGAGATCGGCGACGTCACGTCGCGATCCCCGCGCGGCCGGGAGCGGAGTCGTGCGGTGAGGTCACGGACGGCTCAGCGCGTCGGACGCACCCTGACCGCCCAGCACGGCGTCAGGGCCCGGGTCGGTGCCGTTGTGCGTGATGGGTGAGTCGGTGACGACGCGGTTGATGCCCTCGAGCACGTGCTTGCCGATGAGGTCCTGCTCGGGCAGCGCGATCGGGTAGTCGCCGGTGAAGCAGGCCCGGCACAGGTTGTCGGCCGGCTGGGCGCTGGCCATGGTCAGGCCCTCGAGGCTCACGAAGGCGAGGGAGTCGGCGCCGATGTGGCTGCAGATCTCCTCGATGGTCAGGCCGCTGGCGATCAGCTCCGCCTTGCTCGCGAAGTCGATGCCGTAGAAGCAGGGGTCGGTGACGGGCGGGCTCGAGATGCGCACGTGCACCTCGGCGGCACCGGCCTCGCGGAGCATCCGGATCAGGGCGCGCTGGGTGTTGCCGCGCACGATGGAGTCGTCGACGACCACCAGGCGCTTGCCCTTGATGACCTCGCGCAGCGGGTTGAGCTTGAGCCGGATGCCGAGCTGCCGGATCGTCTGCGAGGGCTGGATGAACGTGCGGCCCACGTAGGCGTTCTTGACCAGGCCCTGGCCGTAGGGGATGCCGCTCTGGTCGGCGTACCCGATCGCCGCCGGGGTGCCGGACTCGGGCACCGGGATGACCAGGTCGGCGTCGACGTAGGCCTCGAAGGCCAGCTGGCGTCCGACCTCGACGCGGGTCGCGTAGACGGAACGACCGGCGATCGTGGTGTCGGGTCGCGCCAGGTAGACGTACTCGAACAGGCAGCCCTTCGGTGTCGCCTCGGCCCAGCGCAGGGTGCGGAAGCCGTGGTCGTCGACGATCACCATCTCGCCGGGCTCGACCTCGCGGACGAACGTCGCGCCGACGATGTCGAGGGCCGCGGTCTCGCTCGCGACGACCCAGCCGTTCTCGAGGCGACCGATGACGAGGGGGCGGACGCCGTGCGCGTCGCGGGCGGCGTACAGGGTGTGCTCGTCCATGAAGACCAGGCTGAACGCGCCGCGCAGCGTGGGGAGGATCTTCTTCGCGGCCTCCTCGACCGAGAGGTCGGAGGCCGTCGCGGCGAGCAGCGCGGTGATGAGGTCGGAGTCGTTCGTCGCCCCCATCGCGTCCTTCTCGAGGCCCAGCTCCTGGACCGAGCGCGCGAGCTCGTGGGTGTTGGTCAGGTTGCCGTTGTGGCCCAGGGCCAGCGATCCGCCGGCGGGCAGGTTGCGGAACGACGGCTGGGCGTTCTCCCAGGTGCACGACCCGGTGGTGCTGTAGCGGCAGTGGCCGATGGCCAGGTGCCCCTTCATGGAGCCGAGGATGCTCTCGTCGAAGACCTGCGCGACGAGCCCGAGCTCCTTGTAGACGACGGTCGCAGCGCCGTCGCTGACCGCCATGCCGCAGGCCTCCTGGCCGCGGTGCTGCAGGGCGTAGAGGCCGTAGTAGGTCAGCTTGGCGACGTCCTCGCCGGGAGCCCAGACGCCGAAGACGCCGCACTCCTCGCCGATGGGCTTCTCGACAGGATCGTGGAGCTCGGCCACGTCAGGCCTCTCGTCGGAGGGGGCGGGAAGGCACGCTCCATCGTACCGGTGCTCCGAGGGTGCTTCAGGCCGCCACGACGGGCGGCGGCGGGTTCGCTGCCTCGGCACGCGCCTCGGCGTCGCGGTAGCGGCTCCAGACCTGCTCCAGGTGCTCGGCGGCGGGGACGTCGCCGTGGCGGTGGAGCACCTGCAGCATCTCGGCGACCGCCAGGGCGATGGCCTCGAGGTGGCCCCCGAGGGGACCGTCGGCGAGCATCTCGAAGCGCCGCTCGTCGGCGCGTCCGCCGATCGAGATCCGCTGGAGGCACTGCTCGGCGTCCAGGCCGAGGAAGCCGTCGTCGAGGTGCCGGTCCGTCAGCCGCTCGCGCAGCCGGTGGCGGTGATCCGCCGAGGCCACGACGACCGGCGTCTCGCCGTGCGCGAGCCGGTCGACCACGAACCGCTCCAGGCGGTGCAGCACGGAGAGGGCGCCGTCCTCGGTGCGGGCTTCCGGCAGGGGGATGGAGGAGGGGTTCGCCGGGTCACGGCGGCCGAACAGGGGCATGCCTCTTACTCTCGGGTAACGAAAGGCTGTCCCGCCTGATCCCTTGTGATCAGGCGGCGCCGAGCGCCTACCCCAGCAAGGGCAGCAGACCGGACAGATCGGACCGCTCGCCGCTGGCGCGGACGCGACCGTCCGCGACGGTGTCGGCCCAGCGCTCCCGGCCGGCGGCCAGCCGGAGGAACGTGATCGGGTCGGTCTCGACGACGTTGGGCGGCGTCCCCCGGGTGTGCCGCGGTCCCTCGAGGCACTGCACGGCGGAGTAGGGCGGGACGCGCACCTCGACCGAATTCCCCGGGTGCTTGTCCGCCAGCACGCCCGCGATCTCCTTGGTGACGAGCTTGAGCGCCTTCTTGTCCGGCGCGATGCCCGCGTCGAGGCCGTGCACGACCGCCTCGACCAGCCGGAACAGGGTCGCGTCGCGCAGGGTGTGCGTGCCGGTCAGCTGCTGCACGAGGCTGTCGCCGTCGTGGCTCAGGGCCTCGCTCACGTCGATGTCGCGCAGGCTGAGCCGCTCGCCCTTCGCGGCGGCGTCCATCTGCTCGGCCAGTGCAGGGATCGCGTCGGCCCAGGCCCGTACCCCTGTCGGCTCTCCGGTCCCGCCCTTGCCCGCGATCCGGGTGAGGCCGCGGGCGGTGATCGCGACGTGCGTCTCGAGGTCGGCGACGGTCCAGCCCTCGCAGTCGGTCGGACCGTCGGGGTCTCGGGTCGCGAAGCCCTCGATGAGGACGGCGTACTGCGCCAGCAGGGCTTCCCCGAGCGCGGGGAAGTCGCCCTTGCGTCCGCTCACCTGGACATCGTCGAGCGTGCGTCGGGCGGGCGCTACGCGTTGGCCGGGTTGTCGGCGGTGGCGCCGGCGAGGGGCCCGAACAGCCTCGGGAGAGTGCCCTCGTAAGCGGTGCGCAGCGCGTCGAGGCCGACCGTCACGACGTCCTGGACGTCGAGGCTGTCGCCGTCGGTGACGCCGATGCGGGTGCAGGGCAGACCTCGGGCGGAGCACATCTCGGTGAAGCGCAGCTCCTCCGAGCGCGGCACGGAGACGAGGGCGCGGCCGGCCGACTCGCTGAAGAGCTGGACGAACGGCGTGAGGCCCTCCGGGAGCACGACCCGGGCACCGATCCCCTTCGCGAGGGCCGACTCGACGAGCGCCTGCGCGAGGCCACCGTCGGACAGGTCGTGGGCGCTGTCGAGCATGCCGTCGCGCGAGCCGGCGATCAGCACCTCGGCCAGCAGCTTCTCGCGCGCGAGGTCGACCTTGGGCGGGAGGCCGCCGAGGTGGCCGTGCAGGGCCCAGGCCCACTCGGAGCCCCCGAGCTCGTCGGCGGTGTCACCGAGCAGCAGCAGCGTCGAGCCCTCGGACTGGAAGCCCATCGGCGTGCGGCGCGCGACGTCGTCGAAGACACCGACGACGCCGACGACGGGCGTCGGGTTGATCGGGACGCCGGCCGTGGAGTTGTAGAAGCTCACGTTGCCGCCGGTGACCGGCGTCTCGAGGAACGTGCAGGCCTCGGCGAGACCCGTGGTGGCCTGCGCGAACTGCCACATCACCTCGGGGTCCTCGGGGCTGCCGAAGTTGAGGCAGTTGGTGACCGCGATCGGCACGGCACCCGTGGCGGCGACGTTGCGGTAGGCCTCCGCGAGGGCGAGCTGCGCCCCCGCGAACGGGTCGAGACGGGTGTAGCGGCCGTTGCCGTCGGTCGCGAGCGCGACCCCGAGGCCGGTCTCCTCGCTCAGGCGGACCACGCCCGCGTCCTCCGGCCAGGCGAGCACGGAGTTGCCCATGACGATCCGGTCGTACTGCTCCACGACCCAGCGGCGCGAGCACAGGTTGGGGCTGGCGACCATGTCGAGGAGCAGCTGCTCGGTGACCTCCGGGTAGGCCGGAAGTGCCTGTGACTGAAGGGAATCGAGGTCCGCGGGCCGCTGCATCGGGCGCTCGTAGACGGGGCCCTCGTCGGCCAGCGTGCCGGGCACGACGTCGACCACGGCCTCGCCGTGCCACAGGATCTGCAGCCGGTCGCCCTCGACGACCTCACCGATGGCGGTGGCGATGACGCCCCACTTCTCGGCGATCGCGAGGACCTGCGCGAGGTTCTCCGGCGTGACGATCGCCAGCATCCGCTCCTGCGACTCGCTCGCGAGGATCTCGGTCGGGTCCATCGTGGCCTCGCGCAGCGGCACCCGGTCGAGGTGGACGACCATGCCGCTCTTGCCGGCGGCGCTGGTCTCGGTCGTCGCGCAGGTGAGCCCGGCGCCACCGAGGTCCTGGATGCCCTCGACCAGGTCCGCGTCGAAGATCTCGAGGCAGCACTCGATGAGCAGCTTCTCGATGAAGGGGTCACCGACCTGCACGGCGGGGCGGTTGGCCGGGCCGTCCTCCTCGAACGTGGCACTGGCCAGCACGCTGACGCCGCCGATGCCGTCACGGCCGGTCTTCGCGCCGAGCAGCACGACGACGTTGCCGACGCCGCGGGCGGCGGACAGCTGGATGCGCTCCTTCGGCATGACGCCGAGGCAGAGCGCGTTGACGAGCGGGTTGCCCTGGTAGGACGGGTCGAACACGACCTCACCGCCGACGTTCGGGAGCCCGAGGCAGTTCCCGTACCCGCCGATGCCGGCGACGATCCCGGGCAGCACCCGCTTGGTGTCGGGGTGGTCGGCGTCGCCGAAGCGCAGCGGGTCCATCACGAGGATCGGGCGGGCGCCCATCGTGAGGATGTCGCGGACGATGCCGCCGATGCCGGTCGCCGCGCCCTGGTAGGGCTCGACGTAGCTCGGGTGGTTGTGCGACTCGACCTTGAACGTGACCGCCAGGCCCTCCCCCACGTCGACGACGCCGGCGTTCTCGCCCATGCCGACCAGCATCCGGTCGCCCTTGGGGATCGCGCCGAACTGCCGCAGGTGCACCTTGGAGCTCTTGTAGGAGCAGTGCTCGCTCCACATGATCGAGTACATCGCCAGCTCGGACGCGGTGGGCCGGCGGCCGAGGATCTCGCGGATCCGGGCGTACTCGTCGTCCTTCAGGCCGAGGTCGGCGTAGGGCATCTCCTCGTCGGGAGCGGCCTGGGCGTTCTTGACGGTGTCGATCACTGCACGAGCGCCTTCAGGACGGAGGTGAAGAAGCCCAGGCCGTCGGTGCCGGGGCCGCAGAGGTCTTCGATGGCGTGCTCGGGGTGCGGCATGATCCCGACGACGTTGCCCGCCTCGTTGGTGATGCCGGCGATGTCGCGGAGGCTCCCGTTGGGGTTGCCCTGGTAGTAGGCGACGACCCGCCCCTCGGCCTCGAGCTGGTCGAGCGTCCTGGTGTCGGCGACGAAGCAGCCCTCCCCGTTCTTCACGGGGACCGTGATGACCTGGTCCACCTCGTAGGCGTTGGTCCACGCGGTGCTCGCGTTGGCGATGCGCAGCGGCTGGTCGCGGTGGATGAAGTGCAGGTTCTGGTTGCGGGTCAGCGCGCCCGGCAGCAGGTGGCTCTCGCAGAGGACCTGGAAGCCGTTGCAGATGCCCAGGACCGGCAGGCCCGCACGTGCCTGCTCGACGATCGTGTCCATGACCTTGGCGAAGCGGGCGATCGCGCCGCAGCGCAGGTAGTCGCCGTAGGAGAACCCACCGGGGAGGACCACCGCGTCGACCCCGTGCAGGTCAGGGTCTGCGTGCCAGAGGGGGACGGCCTCCGCCCCGGCGTACCGGGCGGCGCGCTGCGCGTCGCGATCGTCGAGGGACCCGGGGAACGTGACGACGCCGATCTTCACTCACGCAAGCCTACCGGGGTGAGAACGCGCCTCCGTCGAGCTTCGCGATCGGTGCGTCGGAGCCCCAGGTCAGCCGCTTCTCGAGGTGCACGACGGTCCCCTCCATGGGCAGGCTCTGGAACTCGAGCCGGTCGACGAGGGAGCGCATCAGCTGCACCCCGCGGCCCTCCTCCGCGCCCTCGGCTGCGTCCTGGAGCCCGTGCTGCGACCCGTCGAAGCCGTGGCCCCGGTCGATGACCTCGATCACGCAGACCCGGCCGTCGATGCCCGCCCGGACCGTGTAGTCGTCGTCACCCACCGCGTGGTCCAGGACGTTGGTGCAGGCCTCGGTGAGCGCCAGCTCGATGTCGCTGACCACGTCGGCGTCGATCCCGAGGGTGTCGAGCGACCGCTTCAGGATCCTGCGCGCCAGGGGCACGGACAGGTGGTCGCGGGGCAGGGCGAGCGTGAGCGTGACCTCCATGCAGCCTTCGTACCCCTCAAGATCGCAGGTTTACCGCCGTCGCCCCCCTCCCGCGCGATCTTCCGGGCATCGCGCTCGACACGCGGGCCCAGATCCCTGAGCGCGGAAGATCGTTGCGAGGACCGGGCACCCACCTGCGCGCTCTTCCGCCTGTCGGGCCCGACACGCCGCGCTCAGCCCCACAGTGCGGAAGATCGTCCGGCGGGGGGAGGTGCGCGACCTCGGTAGGCTGGCGTCGTGGCCGTGCACAAGATCCTCGTCGACGTCATGCTCAAGCCCGAGATCCTGGACCCCCAGGGCCAGGCGGTCGCGAACGCGCTCCCGAACCTCGGCTACGCGCCGCCGGTCGAGTTGCGGATCGGCCGCCACGTCGAGCTCTCGCTCGAGGCGCCGGACGCGGACGCCGCCCTCGAGCAGGCCACCAAGATCGCCGACACCCTGCTGTCGAACCCGGTCATCGAGGACTACGCCGTCCGCCTCGCCTGAGCGGTCTCCGCCCGGGTCGGTAGCGGGCGGTGCGTCGGCGGGCGCAACGTGTCGGCGCCGAATCGGAGCCGCGGACGGGTACGACGAGCCGCGAGCTCCAGTGCTCGCAGCAGGGTCTGGAGGCGCTGGGCGGGGGTGCGCCTGAGCATGTCCTCGCTCGTGAACCTCCTGACCTCCACCTCGAGGTCGCTGATGTTGTTCCCCCGGCTGCGGTCCTTCACGAACCTCACCTTCCGAAGGCGCTCCTCCCGGCCGTCGTACTCCATGGCAGCTCCGTCCTTGAACAGGTCGGCCCGGCCGTAGTGCGTTCCGCTCTCGTCGTACAGGTCGACCTGGGCGTCCAGTCGCGGGCCCCCGGCGAGCACGAAGCCGACCCGCAGCCGGCTCTCCATTAGCGACTCCGACCTCGGCTCGAGCATCCCCACGGCGGCGCGAGCCACGCTGACGTTGCGCAGTCCGCCCGCACGCTCGACGGCCTCCTCGATGCGGTCCACCGTCGTCGTACCGGCACGCAGGGCCGCGTCGCCGCACGCCACTCCCTCGACGATCCCGAAGCGGCGGGCGACGTCCACGAAGGCCCGTGCCGTGGACGTGACGAGCACCTTCGGACCGACCACGAGGTCGTCATCGGTGACGAGGGCACTGTGGTACCTCATCCCTGGCCGCTCGGCGAGACGCAGCCCGCGCGGGACGGTCAGGTCGATGAGGTCGACCCCTGCCGCGTCGCGCGGAAGCACGCCCAGCCCGAGGACCCACAGCGCGGCCCAGTGGCTCACCACGGCGTGAGCGGGCACCACCCGGCGCAGCGCCTCCAGCCGGACGGCCGGGGTGTCTGGGACATCCGACAGCACGTAGGCGTTGTGGACGACTCGGCGGTAGACGTTGTCGCGCACGAGCCGCCTCGCCTTGTCGGGGCTCCCCGCGATGGCGACGAGCTCACGCCAGACGACGACCAGGATCTCCATGCCAACAAGCGTGACCGGGATCCATCAGACACGTCGGCGGTCGTCCACAGGCTCGCGATCTTCCCCATCTCGGTGCCGGCCGCGGCGTGTCGGGCACGACGTACGGAAGATCGCGCAGGATCACGGAACCGGGCGCGACGATCTTCCGTGCCTTGGGGTCTACGACGGCGTGTCGGACCTGAAGTGCGGAAGATCGCGCAGGAAGGGGGACCGCCGTCAGGCGCGCTGGTAGGAGTCGAAGCTCGAGCCGGTCAGTCGCTCGTAGGCCTCGACGTACTTCGCCCGCGTCTGCTCCACGACCGACTCCGGCAGCTCCGGTCCGGGCGGGGTCTTGTCCCAGCCGGTGGCGGTGAGCCAGTCGCGGACGTACTGCTTGTCGTAGGAGGGCTGCGGTCCGCCGGGCGCCCAGGTCTCGAGCGGCCAGAAGCGGCTGCTGTCGGGGGTGAGCACCTCGTCGCCGAGGACCAGCACGCCGTCGCGGTGCCCCAGCTCGACCTTGGTGTCGGCGAGCACGATGCCGGCCTTCGCGGCGATCTCGCTCCCGCGCCGGTAGACGCGCAGCGTCACCTCGCGCAGCTCGTCGGCGAGCTCCTTGCCGACCTGCTCGACGACCTGCTCGTAGCTGATCGGCTCGTCGTGCTCCCCGACCGGCGCCTTGGTGCTGGGGGTGAAGATGGGCTCCGGCAGCTGCGACCCGTCGACCAGTCCGGGCGGCAGCGCCACGCCGCTCACGATGCCGGTCGCGTTGTAGTCGGTGAGCCCGCCACCCGTGAGGTAGCCGCGCGCGACGCACTCCACCGGGACCATGTCGAGCTTGTGCACCAGGACGGCGCGGCCCTGGAGCTGGGGTACGCCGAGGGCGGCCATGTCCGAGGAGACGACGTGGTTCGGCACGACGTCGGCGAGCTGCTCGAACCACCACAGGGACAGCCCGGTCAGCACCGCGCCCTTGTCCGGGATCGGCGTCGGGAGGATCACGTCGTAGGCCGACATCCGGTCGCTGGCGACCAGCAGCAGCTGGTCCTCCCCGACGGAGTAGACGTCGCGGACCTTGCCGGAGTGGAGGAGCGGGAACGGCAGAGCGGTGGGCGCTGTCACCTCAGTCAGTATGCCAGGCACGGTCGACCTCAGGACCGAGGTTCAGGCCAGGTGTCGCAGGCCGAGCAGCCCGACCTCGAGGAAGGGCGCCGCGATGGCCGCGATCACCCAGGTCGCCCTGCGGACCATGCTCGCCGCGAGCACGGGTCCGGCCAGCAGGAGGGCCACGGCCAGGAGCCAGAGCAGGCCGCCGGTGGTGTGGTCGCCGTGCGGCTGGCTGCACTCGATGAAGCAGCCGCTCCACGTGATCGCCGCGCAGAACGCGGTGAAGGCAGCAGCAGGCGGACCGAAGACCGACGCGAGGATCGTCAGCACCCGGCCCACCGACTCGCGGGTCGTCGACGGGGGTGGTGTCGGAGGCCCGTAGTGCAGCACCACAGGGGCCTTGGGGTAGTAGTCGCTCATGTCCTCCAGGGTGTCGACCCGGAGGCGCGGGCGCCTGAGTAGGACTACGTGAGCGCGGCGAGCCGCTCGAAGACGGGAGCGAGGCGCTCGAGGTAGCGCTCGGGGCGGCAGACCTCGTCGAGGCGGGCCTCGTCGAGCTCCTTGCCGGCCGCCTTCGCCTGCGCGGTCAGGGTGTCGCGGAACGGCGTCCCGGTCTCCCAGGTCTCCATCGCGGCGGCCTGCGTGAACGCGTAGGCGTCCTCGCGGGACAGCCCGCCCTCGACCAGCTCGAGCAGCACCGTGCTGGTGTAGATCAGGCCGCCGGACGACTCGAGGTTGTGGCGCATCCGGTCGGTGTCGACGACGAGGCCGGTCACGAGCCGGTGCATCAGGTGCAGCAGGTAGTCGGTCGCGATGGACGCGTCCGGCAGGCACACCCGCTCGGTGCTGGAGTGGCTGATGTCGCGCTCGTGCCAGAGGGGGATGCCCTCCATGACGGGTACGACGGCGGCGCGGACGATCCGGGCCATGCCCGCGATGCGCTCGCTGGCGATCGGGTTCTTCTTGTGGGGCATCGCCGACGAGCCCTTCTGGCCCTTGCCGAACGGCTCCCACAGCTCGCGCACCTCGGTGCGCTGCCCGTGCCGGACCTCGAGCGCGAACGCCTCGCAGACCGTCGCGATGACCGCCAGGGCGGAGACCCACTCGCTGATGCCGTCGCGGATGACGACCTGTGTCGCGGCCGGCGCCGGCGTCAGCCCGAGGCGCTTCGCGACCTCCTGCTCGACCGCGGGGTCGATGTTGGAGTAGGTCCCGACGGCCCCCGAGATCTTCGCGACGGCGACGGCGTCACGGGACCGCTTGAGGCGGTCGCGGCTGCGGGCCATCGCGAAGGCGAGGTCGGCGACGCGGTGACCGAAGGTCGTGGGCTCGGCGTGGATGCCGTGCGTGCGACCGACCTTGACGGAGTCCTTGTGCTGCAGGCCGAGGTCGCGCATCGCGCCGACGAGCCGGTCGGCCTTCTCGAGCAGGATGTCGGTGGCCTCGATGAGCTGCAGTGCGAGCGCGGTGTCGAGCAGGTCGCTCGACGTCATGCCGAAGTGCACGTACGCCGCGGCCTCGCGCGGCTCGGTGTTGTCGGCCCAGGCCGAGAGGAACGCGATGACGTCGTGCTGGGTGACCGCCTCGATCTCCGCGACCGCCTCCGGGGTGGGGGGCGCGGCCTTGCGCACGGGGTCGACGCAGTCCGCGGGCACCGTGCCGGCCTCGGCGTGCACCTCGAGCACCAGGGTCTCCACCTGGCACCAGAGCTCGTACTTGTGGGCCTCGCTCCAGACCCGTCCCATCTCGGGGAGGGTGTACCGCTCGATCATCGGTCGTTCACAACCTTGCTGCCTTCTCGAAGTCGTCCTTGAACTGCCAGATCGCCTGCCGGAGGGCGGGGTCGCCGACGGCCAGGATCTGCACCGCGAGGACCGCGGCGTTGAGCGCGTTGTCGATGCCGACGGCGGCGACCGGCACGCCCGAGGGCAGCTGGGTCAGGCCGTACAGCGCGTCCGACCCGTGGATCGCGCCGCCGGAGAGCGGCACGCCGACGACGGGGATCGCGACGTGCGCCGCGATGATGCCGGCCAGGGCCGCGGAGCCGGAGGAGCCGGCGATGACGACCTCGATGCCGCGGGTCTCCAGGTCGGAGAGCCAGGCGGTGAGCGCGTGAGGCGACCGGTGCGGCGACAGGCAGGCCTCGTCGTAGGGGACGCCGAAGCGGGCGAGCAGTGCGCCGGCCTGGGCCATCGAGTCGTGCTCGGCCGGGCTGCTGTAGATGACCGCCACGCGGGACGTCGTCACTGGTCGCTCCTGTTCGTCGGGACCTGGATCTCACCACGGACGGCCTTCGCCCCGATGTCGGACCGGCTGAAGCCGCCGCGCATCGTGACCTGGGCGATGCCCTCGTACGCCTTCTCGCGGGCGTCCTCGAGGGAGAGCCCGACGGAGGTGACGGACAGCACGCGGCCGCCGGCGCTGACGAGCGTGCCGTCGTCGTCCCGGGTGCCGGCGTGGAGCACCTCGACGCCAACCGGCAGCTGCCCGAGCTCGATGGGGTCGCCCGCCGCCGGCGTACCCGGGTAGTTCTCCGCGGCCACGACGACGGTCACGCTGGCGCCGGACTTCCACCGGAGCGTCGTGCCCGCGAGGGCGCCCGTCGCGGCCTTGAGAAGGACCTCGCCGAGCGGGCTGTCGAGCATCGCCAGGACCGACTGCGTCTCGGGATCGCCGAACCGGCAGTTGAACTCGACGACCGACGGCCCGTCGCTCGTCATCGCGAGGCCGCCGTAGAGGAGCCCGACGAACGGCGTGCCGCGGCGACGCATCTCGTCGACGACCGGCTGCAAGACGCGCGTCGTGATCTCGTCCACGGCACCGGCAGGGAGCCAGGGCAGCGGCGTGTAGGCGCCCATGCCTCCGGTGTTGGGACCGGTGTCGTCGTCGCCGACCCGCTTGTGGTCCTGGGCGGGGAGCATCGGCAGGACGGTCG
>CBIHPE010000032.1:0-22840 GCA_966212015.1 uncultured Frankiales bacterium
CCCCCCCCGCCCCGCGCCGTTCTTTCGCCCGGGGGCCGCCTCCGACCTCCCCCCCTCCGCCGGCGGGGGCCGGCCGCCCGGCCGCCCGGCCGATGCCGACCCGGGTGCGCAGGTAGTCCTTGGTGCCGATGCTCTTGGTGATCGAGCGGAGGCCGTTGTGGCCGTTGTCGCCGCCACCCAGCTTGAGCCGCAGGGTGTCGAACGGGATGTCGAGCTCGTCGTGGACCACGACGATGCGGTCGGCCGGCACCTTGAAGAAGTCACGCAGGCTGGCGACCGGGCCGCCCGACTCGTTCATGTAGCACTTCGGCTTCGCGAGCACGACGCGCTGTCCGGCGAGCCGGCCCTCGACCGTGTCCGCCCGCCCCTTGTGCGCCTTGAAGCGGCCGCCCACGCGCTGCGCGAGGTCGTCGAGCACCATGAACCCGACGTTGTGCCGGTTGCCGGCGTACGACGGTCCGGGGTTGCCCAGGCCGACGACCAGCCAGAGGTCGTCCGCCACGCTCGGGCCTTACTCCTCGGAGGCGGGAGCCTCGTCGGCGGCAGCCTCGTCGGTCTCCTCCGCCGGGGTCTCCTCGGCGGAGGCCTCGGGAGCGAGCTCGGCCGCAGCGGCGTCCAGCTCAGCGTCGAGCGCCTCGGCCGTGGGCGCACCGTGGCCCTGGAGGACGACGACGTCGCCGTCCTCGGCGAGGGTGACGCCCGCGGGGAGCTTCACGTCGGAGGCGTGGAACGCCTGGCCGACCTTCAGGCCGGTGATGTCGAGCTCGAAGCCGGTCGGGAGGTGCGTCGCCTCGGCCTCGACCGACAGCACGTTCTTCTGCTGGTCGACGAGGACGTCGGAGGAGGCGGCGTCGCCGACGAGCGTGAGCTCGACCTCGACCGTGACCTTCTCGCCGCGGCGGACGGCCACCAGGTCGACGTGCTCGAGGGTGCGGCGGATGGGGTCGCGGACGACGACCTTCGGCAGGGCGAGCTGCTCGCCCTGCTCCGTCTGCAGCGCCAGCAGGGCGTTGGAGTCGTGCGTGAGCGCGAGCATGAGCTCGTGGCCCGGGAGCGCGAAGTGGCGCGGCTTGTCGCCGTGCCCGTAGAGGACGGCGGGCACCTTGCCGGCAGCGCGGGTGCGGCGGGCCGGGCCCTTGCCGAACTCGGTGCGGGTCTCGGCGGCGATGCGGACCTCGGACACGGTGGAACTCCTCGAAACGACTGCAAGCTGGTGGGCGCGGACGGCGCAGCGGGAAAGTCTAGCGGACCCGCTCACCAGCTGCCGCTGGCGCCGCCTCCGCCGCTGGATCCGCCGCCGAAGCTGCCGCCGCCCCCGCTGGAGCCGCCGCCGGAGCCACCCCCGAAGCCGCCGCCCCCGCCGAAGCCACCCCCGAAGCCACCGCTGCCGCTCGAGCCGCCCCCGCTGCCCGGTCCTCCACCCCAGAAGCCGCCTCCGCGCCCCCCGCCGCCCCCGCCGCGGGCGAGGGCGATGAGCAGGCCGAGCACACCGAGCCCGATGGCGGGAAAGACGAAGACCCCGGCACCCGGCCCGCTGTCCGGCGACGACCCGAAGCCGGGCTCGCCTGCCACGAACGAGGGTTCCGGCTGGGGGTCGCTGTCACCGTCCTGGTAGGCCGCCGTCTGACCACCCCCGAACGCTTTGGCGGGCGCCGGCGCAGCCGCCAGCGAGGTGTCGCCGAGCGCCGCCCGGATGGCCCGCTCGCCCTTCTGCACGGCTCCGGCGTAGTTGCCGGCTCGCAGCGACGGCTGCAGCCCGACCAGCAGCCGCGCGGCGCGGGCGTCGGAGAGCCGCGCGCTCAGGCCGTACCCGACCTCGATGCGGTCCTGCCGGTCGTCGACGGCCAGCAGCAGGAGCACGCCGTTGTCCTTGCCGCGAAGGCCGACGCCCCACTGGTTGAAGAGGGTGGTGGCGTACTCCTCGAGCGGCACCCCGTCGAGGGAGCGGACGACCGCGATCCCGATCTGGTTCGTGGTGCGACGCGAGTACGACGACAGCTCGCGCTCGAGCGACGCCTCGACCGCCGCGGGGATGACCCCTGCGGTGTCGACCACGAAGCCCTGCGCGGCGGGGTAGTCCTCGGCGGACGCCGGCGACGCCAGCGCGAGCAGGGACAGAACGGCCGCGAGCAGGGCGAAGCGCTTCACCACGGGGACGCTAGGTGGTGAACCCGCGTCACCGCGCCCGAGGTCGCGCGTTGAGCCGGGTGACTCTTCCCCCAGCACTGGAGTTCCGATGATCTGCCGCCGCTGCCGCACCGAGCTGCCGCCCACCGCGACCTACTGCCACCGCTGCGCGTTCACCGGACCCGACTTCCACTGGGCGGCGCCGGCGACCGACGCCGTCAGCTGGGGGGATGTGCCCCCACCGGCCAAGGCGCCCGCTCAGGACTAGCCGCCCAAGAGGCGGCGCCGGGTCAGGCGGCGCCGTCGAACAGGCTCGTGACGGAGCCGTCCTCGAACACCTCGCTGATCGCCCGTCCGACCAGCGGCGCGATCGACAGCACCGTCAGCTTGTCGAAGCGCTTGTCCTCGGCGATCGGCAGCGTGTTGGTGATGATCGTCTCGGTGACCCGGGAGTTCTTGAGGCGGTCGGTCGCCGGGTCGGACAGCACGCCGTGCGTCGCCGTGACGATCACGTCGGCCGCGCCGGCCTCGAAGAGCACGTCCGCGGCCTTGGTGATGGTGCCTGCAGTGTCGATCATGTCGTCGACCAGGACGCAGACGCGGCCCTCGACCTCACCGACGACGCGGTTGGCGACGACCTGGTTGGCGACCAGCGGGTCGCGGGTCTTGTGGATGAAGGCCAGCGGGCAGCCGCCCATCCGGTCCGACCAGCGCTCCGACACGCGGACCCGGCCGGAGTCGGGGGAGACGATCGTCATGTTGGCGGTGTCGTACTTGTCCGCGACGTAGTCGGCGAGCAGCGGCAGCGCGAACAGGTGGTCGACGGGCCCGTCGAAGAAGCCCTGGATCTGCGCGGTGTGCAGGTCGACGCTCATCAGCCGGTCGGCCCCTGCGGTCTTGAACATGTCGGCGATGAGCCTGGCGCTGATCGGCTCGCGACCGCGGTGCTTCTTGTCCTGGCGGGCGTAGGGGTAGAACGGCATGACGACCGTGATGCGCTTGGCCGAGGCGCGCTTGAGGGCGTCGACCATGAGCAGCTGCTCCATCACCCAGGTGTTGATGGGCGCCGCGTGGCTCTGCATGACGAAGGCGTCGCAGCCGCGGACCGACTCCTCGAAGCGGACGAAGATCTCGCCGTTCGCGAAGTCGTAGGCGGCCGTCGGCACCGGCTCGACGCCGAGCTCCTTGCCCACCTCCTCCGCCAGCTCCGGGTAGGCCCGGCCGGTGAACAGCATGAGGTTCTTGCGGCTGTCGATCTCAATGCCGGTCATGCGGGTGCTTCCCCCTTGGCGGGACGGTTCTTGGCCGTCCAGCCCTCGATGTTGCGCTGCCTCTCCCGGGCGACGCCCAGGGCGCCCTCCGGGACGTCTTCGTTGATCGCGGACCCGGCGGCCGTGTAGGCGCTGTCGCCGATGGTCACCGGTGCGATCAGGGTGTTGTTGCTGCCGACGCGGACGTCGTCGCCCACCGTCGTCTGGTGCTTGGTCCGGCCGTCGTAGTTGGCCACGATCGTGCCCGCGCCGATGTTGCTGCGCTGCCCGATCGTCGCGTCGCCGACGTAAGCCAGGTGCGGCACCTTGGTGTCGTCGCCGATCTGCGCGTTCTTGGTCTCGACGAAGCCGCCGATCTTGCCGTTGGCCCCGAGGACGGTGCCGGGCCGGACGTAGCTGAACGGCCCGACGCTCGCGTCCCTGCCGATCACAGCGCCGACGACCTCGCTGCGGCGGATCTCCGCGCCCTCGTGGACGACGGTGTCGGTGAGCGTCGTGTCCGGCCCGATCACCGCTCCGGTCGCGATGGTCGTACTGCCGTGGAGCTGGGTGTTCTGCTTCACCGTGACGTCGGCCGACAGCTGCACGTCGACGTCGATCCACGTGGTGGAGGGGTCGATCACCGCGACGCCGTTCCTCATGTGCTGCAGGACGACCCGGTCGCGAAGGCTGCGCGCGAGGTCGGCGAGCTGCGCACGGTCGTTGACGCCCTTGGTCTCCTCGGGGTCCTCCGCCACCGTCGCCGCGACCGTGAGACCCGCGTCCCTGTGCAGGCCGATCACGTCAGTGAGGTACTGCTCGCCCTGGGCGTTGTCCGTCGTCAGCCGGGTCAGCGCGTCGCGCAGGTGGCCGGCCGCGAACGCGTAGATGCTCGTGCCGACCTCCTTGATCTCCTGCGTCGCCGGGTCGGCGTCCTTGTGCTCCACGATCTTGGCGACCGTGCCGCCCGAGCGGACCACCCGGCCGTAGCCGGTGGGGTCGTCGAGGACCGCCGTCAGCAGCGTCGTCGCGGCGGAGTGCAGCTCGTGGCTCTCGACCAGCTTCTGCAGCGTCTCCGCGGTCAGCAGCGGGGCATCACCGGGGACGACGAGCACAGTGCCCTCGACGTCGGGGATCGTGTCGAGGGCCACCCGCACGGCGTGCCCCGTGCCGTCCTGCGTC
Source organism: uncultured Frankiales bacterium (assembly GCA_966212015.1). Taxonomy (GTDB): domain Bacteria; phylum Actinomycetota; class Actinomycetes; order Mycobacteriales; family SCTD01; genus RYN-111. Next base: position 4,560 of record CBIHPE010000032.1, read on the forward strand.
TCCTGCACGACGGCCTTCGCCTTGCCGGTCAGGGTCGCCGTGACCTGCTCGCGCGCGTGCCCGACCACCACCAGCAGGTGCTCCGGGTCGAGCGCCTCAGCGGCGTGCAGGACGTGGCCGAGCATCGTCCGGCCACCGAGGGAGTGCAGGACCTTCGGGGTCGCGCTCCGCATCCGGGTGCCCTCACCTGCGGCCAGGACGATCACAGCGACGGGTCGTGCGGACGGCACGCAGTCTCCTGAGCTGACGCAGGGCGGACAGGTGGACCGGGGAAGTGCCGGGACCCCGGCACAGCCAAGACTACCGGTGCCCGACCTCGCCTCCCAGACGCGGAGCGAAGCACGCATCCTGTGCACGCCCTGACGTGCGCAGAGCGCGTCGAGCACCAGCTCCCGGAGGAGGGATCGAACCTCCGTTCACAGATTCAAAGTCTGTTGTCCTGCCTCTGGACGATCCGGGATCGCGTGGTCAGTCTGCCGCACTGACGCAACTGCAACAGCCTGGGCCGATCCCGGCCCCTGGCCCCGATTCCGGGTGGTCTCGACGGCCCCAGGCTGTTGCAACTGCGTCAGCGAGGGCACATCACCCGTCGGAGGGTGAACTTCCGACCAAGATCATCCGAAGCACTGTCAGGGCTACGGAGACGTAAGTTACGCTTCCGTAGCCACTGGAAGCACGACCCCAGCGACAGGACTGCACATGACCGACACGCTCGACGCGCCCGTGACGACCATCGAGTACGAGGCTGACGAGAGCAGGCCGCTGCAGGCGCTGCCCAAGAGCAAGGCGATGGCGCGCTGGGAGCAGTTCGCGCTCGGGTGCTTCGTGTTCATCCCGCTCGCCGGGGTGCTCGCGGCGGCCTTCGTCCTCTGGGGCTTCGGCCTCACCTGGACCGACGTGATCATCAGTGCCGTCTTCTACGTCGTGACGCTGCACGGGATCACGGTCGGCTTCCACCGCTACTTCACGCACGGGTCGTTCAAGGCCAAGCGCGGCCTGCGGATCGCCCTCGCGATCGCCGGCAGCCTCGCCATCCAGGGACCGGTCACGCGCTGGGTCGCCGACCACCGGCGCCACCACGCGTTCAGCGACGAGGACGGCGACCCGCACTCCCCCTGGCGCTACGGCGGCGGGGTCAAGGGCCTGACGAAGGGCCTGTTCCACGCGCACGTGCTCTGGCTGTTCGACACCGAGCAGACCGACCAGAAGCGCTTCGTCCCCGACCTGCTGGCCGACAAGGACATCGTCCGGGTCAGCAAGTGGTTCGGCGCGCTCGTCGCGACGTCGGTGCTGCTGCCCGCGGTCATCGGAGGCCTCGTGACCTGGAGCATCATGGGCGCGATCACGGCCTTCTTCTGGGCGAGCGTCGTGCGGGTCGGACTGCTCCACCACATGACGTGGTCGATCAACTCGATCTGCCACACCTGGGGCGAGCGGCCGTTCAAGACCAAGGACCGCGCCGTCAACGTCTGGTGGCTCGCGTTCGCGTCCGGCGGCGAGTCCTGGCACAACCTGCATCACGCCGACCCGACCTGCGCGCGGCACGGTGTCGACAAGGGCCAGGTCGACAGCAGCGCCCGGCTCATCCAGCTGTTCGAGAAGCTCGGCTGGGCCCGCGACGTCCGCTGGCCGAAGCAGGAGCGGCTCGCCGCACGCCGCGTGTGACGGAGCAGGCCCGCGCCCGGGTGCGGATGACGGGCAAGGAGCGGCGTGAGCAGCTGCTCGACGTCGGCCGGTCACTGTTCGCCGAGCGGGGGTACGACGGGACAGCCGTCGAGGAGATCGCCCTGCGCGCCGGGGTGAGCAAGCCGGTCGTCTACGAGCACTTCGGCGGCAAGGAGGGCCTCTACGCGGTCGTCGTCGACCGCGAGGTCGAGCAGCTCCTGGGCATGTTCAGCACGGCCCTGTCCGGCGACTCCCCGCGGATCCTGCTGGAGCAGGCCTGCCTGGTCCTGCTGACCTACGTCGAGGAGCACCCGGACGGGTTCCGGATCCTGGTCCGCGAGTCGCCCGTGGGCACCGAGCGCAGCGGCGGCTTCGCGACGATCATGAGCGACGTCGCGAGCCAGGTGGAGCACATCCTGAGCCGCGAGTTCAAGACCCGCGGCTTCGAGACGAAGCTCGCCGCCCTCTACTCCCAGGCCCTGGTCGGCATGGTCGCGATGGCCGGGCAGTGGTGGCAGGACCACCGCCGGCCGAAGCGGGAGGAGATGGCCGCGCACCTGGTGAACCTCGCGTGGAACGGCTTGAGAGGGCTCGAGACGAGACCGGGGCTCACCAGCGGGTAGGGCACGGCCATGACCGTCCTCATCGGCACGTCGGGCTGGCAGTACGCCGACTGGAAGCCGCTGCTGTACCCAGACCTCCCGCAGCGCCGCTGGCTCGAGCGGCACGCCGAGCTGTTCGCGACCGTCGAGGTGAACAACGCCTTCTACCGGCTGCCGAAGCGGGAGGTCTTCGAGGGCTGGGCGGCCCGCACGCCCGACGACTACGTCGTCACCGTCAAGGCCAGCAGGTTCCTGTCCCACATCAAGCGGCTCCGGGACCCGCAGGAGCCTGTGGCACGTCTGATGGACCGGGTCGCGGGGTTGCGGAGCAAGCTCGGCGCGGTGCTGCTGCAGCTGCCCCCGACGCTGCAGCGCGACGTCGACCTGCTCGACGCGGGCCTGGCCTGCTTCCCCGGCGGGACCCGCGTGGCGGTCGAGCCGCGGCACGCGACCTGGTGGGACCCCGGCACCCGCGAGGTCCTCGAGCGCCGGGGAGCGGCCCTCGTCTGGGCCGACTCCTACGGCGAGGCGGTCACGCCCCTGTGGCGGACGGCCGACTGGGGCTACCTCCGGCTGCACCACGGTCCGGGAGAGAGCTGGGACTACGGGTACGGCGGGGTGCGCCCCTGGGCGGTCCGGCTCGCCGAGACGTGGGACGACGACGAGGACGTCTACGCCTACACCAACAACGACCCGACGGGCGCCGCCCTGCGCGACGCCCGGCACCTCGCCGCAGCGCTGCACCGGCGCGGACGCACCACGACGCGTGTCGAGCTCCCACCGGGGGCAGGACAGGTGGCGTGACGCGCTTCGAGTTCGCCTTCTCCCCGTCGTACCGGCTGGCTGCCGCGCCCTTCGGCGTCCTGCCCGCCACGTCCTGGGTCGAGGTCGCCGAGGGCGAGCTGCGGGCGCGGTTCGGCCCCTGGCGGCTGCGCACGCCGCTGGACAACATCGCCGGCACGGAGATCACGGGCGGCTACGGCTTCCTCCGCACCGCAGGACCCGCGCACCTGTCCTTCGCCGACCGCGGGGTCACCTTCGCCACCAACGGCGACCGCGGTCTGTGCGTCCGCTTCGTCGAGCCGGTGCGGGTGCTGTTCCCGCTCACGCACCCCGGCGCGACACTGACCGTGGCGGACCCCGAGGCCCTGGCCCGCGCTCTTCACTGACCTGCGGCGAGAGCAGCGCCCGAGGCTAGAGCTCCTCCGAGAGCTGCAGCCAGGCTTCCTCGACCTGCTCCTTCTCCGCCCGCACCTCGTGCAGCTGGCGGTCCAGTGCGATCACGGCCTCGTGATCGGCGGCCTGGGCTGCCATCTGCGCGTGCAGGTCCGACTCCTTCTTGTCCAGGGTCACCAGCTGGCGCTCCAGCTTCTGCAGGTCCTTCTTCGCCTGCCGCGAGTCGCCGCCCTTCTGCTTCGCGGCGGCCGGCTCGGAGGTCGTGCGGCGGACCCGCTTCTCGAGGTACTCGTCCACGCCGCCGGGCAGCGCCTTGACGGTGCCGTCGCCCATCAGCGAGGACGTGACCGTCGTGGTGCGCTCGAGGAAGTAGCGGTCGTGGCTGACGACGAGCAGGGTGCCGGGCCAGCCGTCGAGGACGTCCTCGAGAGCCTGCAGCGTGTCGATGTCGAGGTCGTTGGTCGGCTCGTCGAGGAGCAGCACGTTGGGCTCGCCCATCAGCAGCCGCAGCAGCTGGAGGCGACGGCGCTCACCGCCCGACAGGTCGCCCACCCGCGTCCACTGGGCGTTGCCGGTGAAGCCGAAGCGGTCGCAGAGCGAGGAGGCACCGACCGGCTTGCCGCCCAGGTCGACCTGCTTGGCCACGGCCTCGACGGCCTCGAGCACGCGCAGCATCGGGTCGAGCTCCGCGACCTCCTGCGAGAGGTAGGCGACCTTGACGGTCTGCCCCACCTTCACGACACCCGAGTCGGGGTGCACCTGGCCCATCAGCATCTTGAGCAGCGTCGACTTGCCCGCGCCGTTGACGCCGACGATGCCGACGCGGTCGCCAGGACCGACCCTCCAGGTGACGTCGTCGAACAGCACGCGGTCGCCGAAGGACAGCGACACGTGCTCGACGTCGTAGACCTGCTTGCCGAGCCGCGCCGTCGCGAACCGCTGCAGCGCGATGTCGTCGCGGGGCGGGGGCTCGTCGGCGATGAGGGCGTTCGCCGCGTCGATGCGGAACTTCGGCTTGCTGGTGCGCGCGGGCGGACCCCGGCGCAGCCAGGCGAGCTCCTTCTTGGCGAGCTGAAGCCGCTTCTGCTCGGCGGTCGCGGCCATCCGGTCGCGCTCGGCCCGGGCGAGCACGTAGGCGGAGTAGCCGCCGTCGTAGGCGTCGACCGCGCCGTCGTGGACCTCCCACGTGGTCTCGTTGACCTCGTCGAGGAACCAGCGGTCGTGGGTCACGACGACGTGGGCACCGCGACGCTTCCTCAGGTAGGCGGCCAACCACGCGACGCCCTCGACGTCGAGGTGGTTCGTCGGCTCGTCGAGGACGAGCAGGTCCCACTCGCCGATGAGCAGTGCGGCCAGGGCGACCCGCCGCCGCTCACCACCGGACATGCTCGACACGACGGAGTCGAGCCCGACCTCGTGCAGGCCCAGGCCGTCGAGGACCGCGCGCACCTGCGCGTCGCCCGCCCAGGTGTGCTCGGCCGTGTCGCCGAGGATCGCCTGGTGCGCCGTCAGCCGCTCGTCGATGCGGACGTCCTGCGTGAGGACGCCGACCCGGAGGCTGCCGTTGTGGGTGACCCGTCCCGAGTGCGGCTCCTCGACCTTCAGCATCGTCTTGAGCAGCGTGGTCTTGCCACCGCCGTTGCGGCCCACGACGCCGATGCGGTCGTCGTCGGAGATGCCGAGGGACACCTTGTCGAGCAGCAGCTTGGTGCCGTGCGCGACGGTGACGTTCTCGAGGTTGACGAGGTTCGTGGCCACTAGAGCGACCTGACCACGCGGGCTCCGAGAGCGGGGCCCTCGGCGACGCGCACGGTGCGGCACACGCCGTGCCCGGCGAGGGCAGCAGCCAGGGCGGTGGCGTGCGCGGCGTCGCGGCCGAGGAACGCGACCGTGGGCCCGCTCCCGCTCACCACACCGCCGAGCGCACCGAGGTCCTCACCCACCGCGAGGAGCTTGCGCAGCTCGGGCTTGAGGTTCAGCGCAGCGGGCTGCAGGTCGTTCGACAGCGCCTTGCCGAGCTGGACCGCCGACCCCTGCCGGAGGGCGGCGAGCACGTCGGACGGGTCGCTCACCACCGTGACCGGCCCGTCGACCCGGAGCCGGTCGAGCTCGCCGTACACCTCAGGGGTCGACAGGCCCCCCTCGGCCAGCGCGAGGACCCATGAGAACGTGCCGGCGGCGAGGACCGAGGTGAGGCGCTCACCGCGACCGGTTCCGAGGGCCGTACCGCCCTGCAGCCCGAAGGGGACGTCACTGCCCAGCGTCGCCGCGATCTCGACGAGCTCGTCGCGCGACAGCCCGAGCCCCCAGAGCGCGTCGCACCCGACCAGTGCTGCGGCCGCGTCGGTGGAGCCGCCGGCGCAGCCCCCGGCGACGGGGATGCCCTTCTGGACGTGGATCGCCACGTCGGGGGTGTTGCCCGTCGCCTCAGCCAGCGCCAGCACCGCGCGCGACGCGAGGTTGCTGGTGTCGACGGGGACGTCGGCGGCCCCGTCGCCCTCGACCACCACCGTCAAGGCGTCGGAGCGGGACAGGGTCACCTCGTCGAACAGGCTGATCGCGTGGAACACGGTGGTGAGCTCGTGGAACCCGTCGTCGCGCAGCGGACCGACGCCGAGGTGCAGGTTGACCTTCGCGGGTGCGCGGACGGTGACGGTGTCGACCGTCGGGCGCGCAGGCATCAGGTCAGACTAGGCGGGCGAACTCCTCGACCGTCAGCGTCTCCCCGCGGGCCTGCGGGTCGATGCCGGCGGCACGCAGCCGCTCCTCGGCCGCGGCAGCCGAACCGGCCCAGCCCGCGAGGGCCGCACGCAGCGTCTTGCGGCGCTGGGCGAACGCGGCGTCGATGACGCGGAAGACCTCCACCCGATCGGCGGCGGGGGGCTCGCGGCGGGTGAAGGCGACCAGCCCGCTGTCGACGTTGGGGGCGGGCCAGAACACGTTGCGCCCCACGGCCCCGGCCTTGCTGACGTCGGCGTACCACGCCGCCTTCACCGATGGGACGCCGTAGGTCTTGGAGCCGGGCGGGGCGGCCAACCGGTCGGCGACCTCGGCCTGCACCATCACCAGCCCCTTCTGCAGGGAGGGCAGCTTCTCGAGCAGCCGAAGCAGGACCGGGACGGCGACGTTGTAGGGCAGGTTGGCGACGAACGCGGTGGGGGCGGGGCCGGGTACGTCCTCGAGCCGGAGCGCGTCCTGGAGGACGACCTCGAGCCGCTCCGCCCGCTCGGGCAGCTTCTCGGCGACCGTGATCGGCAGCTGGTGCGCGAGCGGGGGGTCGATCTCGACCGCGACGACGCGGGCGCACTCCTCGAGCAGTCCGAGCGTCAGCGACCCGAGGCCGGGACCGACCTCGACGACCACGTCGTCCGGCTCGATGCCCGCGGTGCGGACGATCCGCCGCACCGTGTTGGGGTCGATGACGAAGTTCTGCCCGAGCTGCTTGGTCGGGCGGATGCCGAGGGCGTCGGCGAGGCGCCGGACGTCAGGGGCGGTGAGGAGCGTCAGAGGTAGCGACCGCAGACGGGCCACGGGGAGCGGCCGCGCTGCTTGTAGAGCAGCTTCGCGCGGTAGGTCTGCTCACCGGAGCTGGCGTCGATCGGGTCGCCGTCGCCGCCGACGGAGTGCCAGGTGCCGATCGTGAACTGGTAGAGGCCGCGGTACTGGCCGCCGCTGCTGACCGCGCGCGGGTTGCCGCCCGACTCGCAGTTGGCCAGGGCGCCCCAGTTGAGCCCGTCGGCACCGGCGACGCTGTAGGGACGCTGCTTCGTGCCGTAGGCGATGACCTCGGTGACCGGCTCGGCTGTGCGCACCGACGGCTTCGCGAGGAGCTTCTTGGCCAGGCGGCCGTTGACGTACTTGAGGTTGTAGACGCGGTGCACGACCCCGACCCGGCCCTCGCGGAGCACCTTCTCGGTGCCCTTGTACATCGACGCGTCGGGGCGGCGCTCCGTGGCGAAGGGGATCTCGAAGTCCTCGCCGACGACGCTGCCGCGGATGCGGGTGATGCGGATGACCATGCCGTTGCGGACCTTGGCGGAGCGGAGGACCGACAGCTTGTCACTGGAGCGGAGCTTCACCTTGCCGTCGTGCAGCGCCTGCTGGACCGTCAGGGCGTTGGTCGCGAAGCGGCGGACCTTGCCGGCGTCGAGCAGCTGGACCGACTTGCGGGTGCGGATGTCGAGCGAGAAGCCCTTGAGCGGCAGGGCGCGCGAGCGGTCGGCCGACAGCAGCGCGCCGTTGGTGCGCAGCCCGATCTGGTCGAGCGCCTCGTTGACCGACATGGCGGTCACCCACACCTGGCGGGGGGCGCCGTCGACGGTCAGCGTGATCTCGCGGCCGCGTCGCAGCACGACCGTCGTGCGGTCGCTGAGCCGGGTGCTCGTCGCGGGGGCGAGCAGGTCGTGCGATCCCACGGTCAGGTGCGCGGCCCGCAGGGCGTCACCGACGGTCGCACCGTGCGTGCGGACCGAGTGGCGCTGGCCGTCGACCGTGATGGCCACCGTCCTCGCTGAGGCGGCGTACGCAGCCTGACCGCTCCACGCGGCGAGGAGGACGACGGCCAGGGCGACCGGACGGAGGAACAGGGACCGCTTGCTCACACGACACCAATGCTCGAGCTCTCCGGGCACGGTGACGGCACGGTCTCGCCTGCTGGGTTGGGGGTGACCCGTCAGCCGAAGAGCCGGTCGCGATGACCGGCCCCCGTACCGCCTGGGACTTCCCCGACCCCGGCGGATGTCGAAAACGTAACGGGACCCTGGACGACACGCCAAATGCCAGAACCGGACATTGTGGACAGCCCCCGCGCTGTGGACAGCCTGTGGACACGCAAAGCCGCAGGTCGCACGCAGGGATCCACGCGACCCTGTGACACCGCTCTCATTCGCAAGTCACAGACCTGTCATTCCGCTCTCAGGGCCTCCGGTCGACCGACGGCGGAGACGAGCGGGAGGGTCGCCGCGGTGGCGAGCAGGACGGCCAGGCCCGCGGTCAGCGCGGCCAGGCCCCAGCTCCCCCACGGCAGGGTCCACCCGTCGACCGTCTCCACCGTGCCGAGGTAGCAGGCGCTGGCAATGGCAGCCGCAGCGAGGGCGGCGACGACGTTCGTCAGCATCGGCGCGCCCATCTGCAGCAGCACGCTGCGGCGCAGCACCCGCAGTGGCGTGCCGAAGGCGACGAGCGTCGCGAGGCTCCGGCGCCGCTCGTTCACCGCGTCAGCCGTCGTCACGGCGAGAGACGCGGCCCCGATCAGCAGAGCAAGGACGAGGCCGATCCGGACCGCGCGCAGGTAGCCGAGGTAGACCTGAGCCGCGCCGGTCACCGACTCCTGGAAGGTGCTGGCGCTCATCGCGGCGGCAAAGGGCAAGACCGACCGGACCCGCTCGACAGAGTCGGCGGACCCGTCCGTGCGGATCACCAGCCGCGAGCCGTTGGTCGAGTCGAGCACCGACGGATCGACCAGCAGGTCGCCGTCGAAGAAGCCGCCACCGAACTCCAGGGCCAGAGGAAGCGAGAGCTTCGGAAGGTCGGCCGGTAGGGCGAGCGCGGTGCGCACCTTGCCCTCGGTGTCGAGGACGTCGATCGACCGGCCGGGCACCCAGTCGGAGGACAGCCGGTGCACCTTCGCCGTCCCGCAGCCGAGGTCGACGCGGAGAGCCCGACCGAGGTCGGTGCACGACGCGATCGTGACGAGGTGCTCCTCGTACCGTGCCTTGCCTGCCACGGACGCCTGACCGATCTGCGCCACCGCCCGCACGCCGGTCGTCGCTCGGACCTTCTCCTCGTCGTACGGCTCGAGCACGGTCGCCGTGGTGACGATCCCCTTGGGCAGCAGGCGAAGCAGGTCCTTGTCGTAGCTGCCGCGGTCTGCCTCGAGGACCGGGAGGAACGCGAGCAGCCACGCGGTCACGAACAGCACGAGCACCATGCCGGTCACGACCCGCGCACTGGCGGTGGGGTCGGCCTCGATGCGGCCGGCTGCCAGCGTCGGGCTCACTCCGGGGAGCCTGCCCAGCAGCCGGCCGCCGAGGCGGGACACCGCCGGTGTGGCGACGGCGAGCCCGACGAGGGTGAGGCCGCCGCCACCGAGCAGCAGTGCGGTCCCCGTGTGGTTGCCCGGCGGCCAGCGGGTCGCGCCCTGCCGCATCACGACGAGCATGCCGAGGCCGACAGCGACCGGGACCAGCCGCCACCAGCCGACCCGCTTCGTCCTCGCCTGCCGCCGGACACCGAGCGGACCGGTGACGACGCGACGCAGGGAGAAGACCCCGGTCACGACGGCGAGCAGAGGGACGCCGAGCAGCACCGCGAGCCACTCCGGACCGGTGGGCACGAGGTCCTGCGCGAACACGCCCTCGGGGAAGGGAAGCAGCGCGCACGCGGGTCCGCGCAGCAGCCAGTAGACGGCCAGACCCCCTGCGACACCGGCGATCCCGGCCACCAGCCCCTCGGTGGCCGCGATGGCACGCGCCTGCTTCGGGGTCGCGCCGACGAGGCGCAGTGCCGACAGCCGACGGTCCCGCGAGCTCGCCGACAGGCGGGTCGCCGTGGCGACCAGGACCAGGACGGGCAGCAGCAGGCCGACGGCGCCCAGCCACGCGGCGACCTTCAGCTCGACGGGGGTCGGGCGGCTCTGCGGGCGGTATCCGAAGCGGTAGACCTGCTGGCCGTACGTCAGGTGGCCGACGCCGACGTAGGCGTAGAGCTCGTGCGGGCCGGACAGCGCTGCGTCCGGCAGGATCTCGACGACCCGGCCGGGCACGCGCGTGCGCAGCTCGGCCGGTCGCTTCTGCATCGCCTTCTGCAGGTCCGGCGACACGAACGACTCCCCGGGGGCGGGCCAGTGGGTGAGCCCCGGAGGCAGCGGCGCACCCGGCTTCGCCTCGACCTCGCGGACCGAGAGGGGCTTGCCGCGGTACCAGCCGTCGGCGGTGACCATCGTCAGCAGCGGTGCCTGCTTCGGCGCAGCCGTCGCCACGCTGATCGGGTCGCGGTGGCTGAGCCGGTCGAGCTTGGCCTGCCGGGCCGGCAGGGCGCCGAGGGCACCCAGCAGGAAGGCCACGGTGAAGGACACCGCGAGCGACGTGACGACGAGCCGCACCCGGTTGGCCTGCAGGGCGAGGCGCAGCCCCAGCGCCCAGGTGCTCACGCGACGACCGGGGCGGTGAGGGCGCCGTCGCGGATGACGACCTCGCGATCGGCGTAGGCGGCGATCCGCGGCTCGTGCGTGACGAGCACGATGCTCGACCCCTGCTCCCTGGCCGCGCCGACGAGCAGGTCCATGACGAGCTCGCCGTTGAGGGAGTCGAGAGCCCCGGTCGGCTCGTCGGCGAACACGACGCGAGGGCCGGCCACCAGAGCGCGGGCGACAGCGACGCGCTGGCCCTGGCCGCCTGACATCTCGCCGGCGCGCTTCCTCGCGACGTCGGCCACCTCGAGCCGCTCGAGCCAGTCCAGGGCGCGGGCTTCCGCCGCACGCCGCTTGTGACCGCCGAGCCGCAGCGGCAGCGCGACGTTCTCCACCGCCGACAGCTCCGGCACGAGCGAGCCGAACTGGAAGACGAAGCCGAAGTCGGTGCGACGCATCTCGGAGCGCAGCTCGTCGGACAGGGTGTCGAGGCGGCTGCCGCGGTAGCGGACCTCGCCGCGGTCCGGGACGAGGATGCCGGCGAGGCAGTGCAGCAGCGTGCTCTTGCCCGAGCCGCTGGGGCCGAGCAGGGCGAGCACCTCGCCGGGCAGCACGTCGACGGACGCGCCGGCGAGGGCCGGCGACGCACCGAAGGAAAGGTGCAGCTCGCGCGCCGTGAGCAGCGGTTCGGTCATCGGGAGAGCTCCTTGCCGAGGCGGTCGAGTCGGGCTGCGGTGTGCTCGAGCCAGCGGAGGTCCGCCTCGAGGTGGAACAGGGCGAAGTCGAGGCCGAGGACCCGGTCGAGGTCGGCGCCCTGCTTCATGGCGGTCAGCGACCGCATGGCGACGAGGTGCTCGGCGCGCTGCGCGTCGAGCACCTGCGCGGCGTCGCGTCCGCTCTGCAGCGCGAGCACGACCTTCGCGAACAGGACCGACTGCAGGTAGGCAGCCGGGCCCTCGGGCTGCGAGAACCAGTGGTCCAGGTCGGTCACCCCTTCGGCCGTGACGGCGTAGGTCGTGCGGTCGGGGCCGCCCTCGCGGTCGGTGCCGCTGACCACGACGAAGCCGTCCCGCTCGAGCCGGCCGAGGGTGGCGTAGACCTGGCCCGGCTTGAGCGGGCGGTCGTGACCGAAGTGCGCGTCATAGGCGCGCTTCAGGTCGTAGCCGTGCCGAGGCTGCACCTCGAGCAGCCCGAGCAGGGTGTGGGGGACGGACATGCGCACCACTATGCACTCAGTGACTAGTACGCGCAAGGGAGGTGCGCCGCGCGGCACAACCGTGTCGGATCACGCCACCGCGCTGAACCACGCGCGGCGTCCTGCGAGCCTGGTGCGCGATCGAGCACCTGTGTGCGCCACCGCGCAGTTACGTTCTGAGCGCTCCCGCCCTCGGGTTTTTCGCGGCGACGGCGTGGCAGAGCTCGTCGAGGTCTTGGCTCCGCGCGGCGGCGAGGCCGCGCATCGTGTGCGGGATGAGGTACGGCGCGTTGGGCCGTCCGCGGAAGGGCATCGGGGTCAGGAACGGGGCGTCGGTCTCGACGAGGATCCGGTCCTCCGGGCAGACGGCCGCCGCCGCGCGCAGCTCGTCGTTGGCCTTGAACGTCACCGGTCCGGCGAACGACAGGTAGTAGCCGGCGTCGGCGCACACCCGCGCCATGGCGGCGTCACCGGAGTAGCAGTGGAAGACGGTGACGTCGGGCGCACCCTCCTCGCGCAGTACGCGCAGCACGTCGTCGTGCGCGTCGCGGTCGTGGATGACCAGCGCCTTGCCGGTCTCCCTGGCGATCGCGATGTGCGCGCGGAAGGACTCCTCCTGCATGCCCTGGCCCTCGGGCCCGGTGCGGAAGTGGTCGAGGCCCGTCTCGCCGATGCCCTTCACCTGCGGGAGCTGCGCGAGCTGCCGGATCTGCTCAAGGGCGTCCGGAGTGGCAGCACCGCGGCCGGCCTCGTTGGGGTGGAGAGCGACGGTCGCCCAGACCTCGTCGTACTGGCTCGCGATCTGCGCCGACAGCCGCGACGACTCGAGGTCGACCCCGACCTGCACGACGAGGTCGATCCCGACCGACGCGGCGAGGTCGAGCTGCGCCCGCACGTCACCGCCCATGATGTCGAGGTGGCAGTGGCTGTCGGCCACCGCCACAGCGAGCGGCTCCGGTGCGGGAGGCGGTTCCTCCTGCGACCTACTCCCCCTGCTCAAGGCGGGCCAGCTCCTCCTCGATCACGGACGGGTCGAGCTTGGTGAACAGCGGCACCGGCTCGCCGATGGGCGTGCCCGGCACGATCGGCTGCGACTCCCACACGGCCTGCGCGCTCGCGTAGTCGCCCATGAGGACCGGGTACGACGGTCCGCCGTCCAGGTCCTCGACCTCGCGCAGCTCCGGCTGCGGGCTCCACACGCCCTCGCCGCCGAGCATCGCGAAGACCTTCTGCGAGGAGTGCGGGAGGAAGGGCGTGAGCAGCGTCTTGGCGTCGCTGATCAGCTGGAGCGCAACGTGCAGGACGGTCGCCCGTCGCTCCGGCTGCTCCTTGAGCTTCCAGGGCTCCATCGCCGACAGGTAGCCGTTCGCCTCGCCGACGACGCGCATCGCCTCGTTGATGCCGGCCTTGACCTGGTTGCCGGCTAGCAGGTCGCCCACCGTCGTGAAGGCCGCCTTCGACGCGTCGAGAGCCGCCAGGTCCTCCGGGGTCAGCTCGCCCGCCGGAGGGATGGACCCGATGTTCTTGTTCACCAGCGACATCACGCGGTTGACGAGGTTGCCCCAGCCGGCGACGAGCTCGGTGTTGTTACGGGTGACGAACTGCTCCCACGTGAAGTCGGTGTCGGCGTTCTCCGGCCCGGCAACGCAGAGGTAGTAGCGGATCGCGTCAGGTCCGTAGCGCTCCAGCACGTCGCGGACGTAGATGACGACCGACCGCGACGACGAGAACTTCTTGCCCTCCATCGTGAGGAACTCCGACGACACGATCTCCGAGGGCAGGTCGAGCTCGCCGAAGGCACCGTCGCGGGAGCCGACCAGGATCGCCGGCCAGATGACGGAGTGGAAGACGACGTTGTCCTTGCCCATGAAGTAGAAGCTCTCGGCCGCGCCGTCGTGCCAGAAAGACTCCCACGAGCCACCGGTGCGGCGCCCCCACTCGATCGAGGCGGACAGGTAGCCGATGACCGCGTCGAACCAGACGTAGATGCGCTTGTCGGTGCGGTCCTTCCAGCCGTCGAGCGGGATCGGGACTCCCCAGTCGAGGTCGCGGGTGATGGCGCGCGGCTCCATCTCGTCGACGAGGTTGGAGCTGAACTTCAGGACGTTCGGCCGCCAGTCTGTCCGCGTCCCGAGCCACTCCCTCAGGGGCTCCGCGAAGGCCGGCAGCTCGAGGTAGAACTGGGCCGACTCGACGAACTCAGGCGTCGCCCCGTCGATCTTCGACCTCGGGTCGATGAGGTCCTGCGGGTCCAGCTGCCGGCCGCAGTTGTCGCACTGGTCGCCGCGCGCACCGTCGTACCCGCAGTGCGGGCAGGTGCCCTCGACGTAGCGGTCGGGAAGTCCCCGCCTTGTCGTGGGGTCGATCGCCGAGAGCTGGGTGCGCTCGACGATGTAGCCCTTCTCGTGGAGCGCGAGGAACAGCTTCTGCACGACGTCGTAGTGGTTGCCGGTCGTGGTGCGGGTGAACAGGTCGTAGCTGAGCCCCAGGCCGTGTAGGTCCTCGGCGATGACCCGGTTGTAGCGGTCGGCGAGCTCGCGGGCGGTGACGCCCTCGGCGTCGGCCTGCACCTGGATCGGCGTGCCGTGCTCGTCGGTCCCGCTGACCATGAGGACCTCGTTGCCCGCCATCCGCTGGTAGCGGCTGAAGACGTCGGACGGCACGCCGAAGCCGGCGACGTGTCCGATGTGGCGGGGGCCGTTGGCGTAGGGCCAGGCGACCGCGGTCAGGATCCTGCGGGACATGCCCCAACCCTAGTGATCCCGGTAAAGCCCTTACGCGACGAGCGGCTCGATGTCCCGGGTGCAGTACATGCAGACCGAGGCGTCGACCGGCACGAAGCTCTTGCAGTAGTCGCACTCGCGGTTGCCCTGCGCCCCGGCAGCCTCCTTGCCCGTCAGCTTCTTGATGCCCTTGACGAGGAGCAGCACGACCAGGGCCAGCAGCAGGAACGCCAGGAAGTCGGTGAGGAACGTGCCGATCCCGATGGTCGTGCCGTTGACGTCGAAGTCGAGCCCGCTGAGCGACGGCTGACCGAAGATGGCCGCGACGATCCTGAGGATCACGTTCTTGACGAGCGAGTCGACGACACCGGCGAAGGCGACACCGATCGCGATGCCGATCGCGACGTCGATCAGGCTGCCGGAGAAGGCGAAGGTCTTGAACTCGTCCAGGAGCTTCTTCATGGCCGAGAACGTACGACCGCCTCGTAGACGACGCGCTTCGGCACGCCGAGCTCGCGGGCCACTCCCGTGATGGCGTCCTTGCGCGGCTCCCCCGACTGCTCCCTGACGGAGACGAGCCGGGCCAGCTCCTCGGGGGTGAGCTCGACCGTCACGGGAGCGGCGCCCTCGACGACGACCGTCACCTCACCGAGCACCTCGCCGGAGAACCGCTCGGCCAGCTCGCTCAGGGTCCCGCGGGCGATCTCCTCGTGCGTCTTCGTCAGCTCCCGGCAGACCACGGCGCGGCGCTCCCCGAGGACCGAGGCCATGTCGGCCAGGCAGTCGCCGAGCCGGTGTGGCGCCTCGAAGAACACGGCCGTACGTCGTTCGGCGGCCAGCTCGGCGAGGCGCGCGCGCCGCTCCCCGGCCTTGCGCGGCAGGAAGCCCTCGAAGCAGAAGCGGTCGGACGGCAGCCCGCTGACGGCCAGCGCCGTCGTCACGGCGGACGGACCGGGCAGGCACGTGACGGGCAGGTCCTCGGCGGCCGCGGCGGCGACCAGCCGGAACCCGGGGTCGGAGACCGACGGCATGCCGGCGTCGGTCACCAGCAGCACCGTCTTCCCGTCGCGCAGGGCCTCCAGCAGCTGCGGGGTGCGCTCGGCCTCGTTGGCCTCGAAGTAGCTGACGAGCCGACCCGTGTACGTGACCTCGAGGTCGCGGCACAGCCGGGTGGTCCGGCGGGTGTCCTCCGCCGCGATGACGTCGGCAGTCGCGAGGGCCTCGACCAGCCGGGGGCTCGCGTCGCCAGCGCGACCGATCGGGACACCGGCGAGGACGAGGCTCATGGGGCCAGTCTGTCCCGTAGCGTTGCGCGCATGACGGCGACCCTTGCTCAGGCACCGGCTGCGGAGCTCGACACCCCTGGCTGGCGGGACCGCCTCCAGCCGCTCGTCCACGGCTCCGGCGGCTGGCCCGTCACCCTCGCCGTCACCGTCCTCGCCGGCCTGCTGCGCTTCCTGCGGCTCGACCAGCCCGCCACCAACCTGAGCAACGGCAAGGTCGTCCCCGGCGACATCTTCGACGAGCTCTACTACGCCTGCGACGCCCGCTCCCTCGGGCGCTTCGGCGTCGAGCACGCGACCGTCGACGACGGCAAGTTCTGCACGCTCAACGACAGCGCCCCCGCGTTCGTGGTGCACCCGCCGGTCGGGAAGTGGCTCATCAACGCCGGCGAGCAGCTGATGGGCTTCAACACGTGGGGCTGGCGCCTCGCGGCTGCCGTCTTCGGCACCCTGACCGTCCTGCTGGTCGTCCGGATCGGCCGCCGGATGACCGGCTCGACGCTCCTCGGCGGCCTGGCCGGGCTGTTCCTCGCCCTCGACGGCCTGCACTTCGTGCAGAGCCGGATCGCGACGCTCGACGTCTTCCTGTGCTTCTTCGTCGTGGCCGCCTTCGGCGCCTTCGTGGTCGACCGCGACAAGGTCCGGCAGCGGCTGGCCGAGATGAGCGACGAGCAGCTCGCCCGCGGCGGCGACCTCGGCTGGCGACCGTGGCGGCTCGTCGCCGGGGTGATGCTCGGACTCGCGCTCGGCACCAAGTGGAGCGCGCTCTACCCGATGGCCGTCATGCTCGTCCTCACCCTCTTCTGGGAGGCCGGCGCCCGCCGGGCCGCCGGCGTCCGAGCGCCGTGGCGGACGACGCTGCGCAAGACCACGGCTCCGTACGTCGGCGCCCTGCTCGTCCTGCCCGTCGCGGTCTACGTCGGGTCGTGGACCGGCTGGTTCGCGACGAGCACCGGCTACGACCGGCACTGGGCCAAGGACAACCACCAGCACTGGTTCCTGGTGCCGGACGCGTTCCGCTCGCTCCTGCACTACCACTGGGAGATGTGGCACTTCCACCAGACGCTGGAGAAGTCGCACCCCTACCAGTCGCACCCGCTGTCCTGGCCGTTCCTGCAGCGGCCGGTGTCCTACTACTACCCATCGCCGATCAAGGAGGGCGTCTACGGCTGCCAGACCTCGACCGGCTGCTCGCGCGAGGTCCTCGCGATCGGCACGCCGGTGCTCTGGTGGGCGATGGTCCCGCTCGTCCTGGCCCTGGCCTACCGCTGGCTGTCCAAGCGCGACTGGGCGTCGGCGTCCGTCCTGCTGCTGATGCTCGTGTCGATCCTGGCCTGGATCCCGAGCGACCAGAAGGACCGCACGATGTTCCTGTTCTACGCGCTGCCGTCGGTGCCGTTCCTGTGCCTCGGCCTCGCGATCGTCGCAGGCTGGCTGATCGGCCGGCCCGGCACCGATCAACGGCTGTGGGGCTCGGGCGCGGTCGGGGTCTACACGGCGCTGGTGGTCATCAACTTCTGGTGGCTCTACCCCGTCCTGGCGGCCGTCACCACGTCGTACTCCTCCTGGCACCGCCGGATGTGGTTCAGCAGCTGGATCTGACCCCTCCCGGAACGATCTTCGTGAGACCGCTGCCTGCCGAGCGTGGCGGATCGCAACCTGACGAAGATCGCCGGGCAGTGGCGGGCCGTCAGGAGCCGACGCGGTTGAGGCTGGCGATGATGCCGTCCTGGTCGGCGCCCTCGCGCGGTGCGATGAACAGGCCCTCGGCCTCGCAGAGCAGCGCACCGTCCAGCTTCGCGGTGCCCTTCACCCAGCGCTTCCGGCCGTCGCTGCGGTCGACCCACGCGCACACGTCGATGGTCCGCAGCAGGGGCGTGGGCCGCCGGTAGGTGATGGTCAGGGTGCCGGTGAACCCGGCGCGGAGCTGCGACCGACCGAGCAGCTCGTCGAACATCCCGGCGACGCAACCGCCATGGGCGTGCCCGGGCGGGCCCTCGTAGGCGGTGTCGAACACGACGGTCCCGTCGGTGAGACGGCCCTCCGGCCCGTCCTCGGAGCCGTCGACGAACCACATGTCGAGCGGCGGCGCGAGCACGTTCGACGTCCCGCTCCACGGGCTGTGCCTCAGGTGGTCGTGCGGCAGCAGCCCGGCCTCGCTGATGGTGAGGACCGAACCCGGCCGGATGGGCAGCTCCTCGAGCCGGTCGGCGAAGTCCTTCGCCCGGGCCGCGGCGGCCCGCAGCTCCTCGGCCGACGGCCGGACCAGGACCAGTCGGTTCACGATGCGGCGGAGCTCGGTGGCGAGCTCGAGGTCGGCGGCGGCGACGTCCGGGTCCAGGTCATCCACGCGCACGACCCTAGTCCGCCGCCCCAGAGCGCAGAGTCGCAGTACGGCACGGGAAACGGCTCAGGAACCACCACAGCGCGACCCCTGGGTCGAGCACAAGAGATCTGGTGGAGCTGAGGGGATTCGAACCCCTGACCCCCTCGATGCGAACGAGGTGC
>CBIHPE010000033.1:0-22688 GCA_966212015.1 uncultured Frankiales bacterium
AGCTTGAGCTCGTGCAGGCACTCGAAGTAGGCGACCTCGGGCTGGTAGCCCGCCTCGATGAGCGTCTCGAAGCCGGCCTGCACGAGGGCGCTGGCGCCGCCGCAGAGGACGGCCTGCTCACCGAACAGGTCGGTCTCGGTCTCCTCGGTGAAGGTGGTCTTGATGACGCCGGCGCGGGTGCCGCCGATGCCCTTCGCCCAGGACAGGGCGAGGGCGAGGGCGTTGCCGGTCGCGTCCTGCTCGACGGCGACCAGGCAGGGCACGCCCTTGCCGTCCTGGAACTGGCGGCGCACCAGGTGACCCGGGCCCTTGGGCGCGACCATGGCGACGTCGACGCCGGCCGGAGGCGTGATGAGGCCGAAGCGGATGTTGAGGCCGTGGCCGAAGAACAGCGCCTTGCCCTCGGTGAGGTGCGGCTCGACGTCGTCCGCGTAGAGCTTCCGCTGCACCGTGTCCGGCGCGAGGATCATGATGACGTCGGCCTCGGCGGCGGCCTCGGCGGGGGTGACGACCCGCAGGCCGTCCGCCTCGACCTTGGCGCGGGTCTTGGAGCCCTCCGGCAGGCCGATGCGGACGTCGACGCCGCTGTCGCGCAGGGACAGCGCGTGGGCGTGGCCCTGCGAGCCGTAGCCCAGGACGGCGACCTTCTTGCCCTGGATGATCGACAGGTCGGCGTCGTCGTCGTAGAAGACCTCTGCGGCCATGGTGATGTGCTCTCTTCTCTTTGGTTTGCTTGGCAGGTTGTCAGCTGGCGCTGCGAAGGCGGTTCTCGGACCCGGTCATCGAGCGCGAGCCGCGACCCACGGCGACCATGCCGGACTGGACGAGCTCCCGGATGCCGAACGGCTCCAGGACCTTGATGAGGGCGTCGAGCTTGTCGACGGTGCCCGTGGCCTCGATCGTGACGGCATCGGTGGCGACGTCGACGACCTTGGCGCGGAAGAGCTGGACGGTCTCCAGCACGTGGCTGCGGGTCGTGAGGTCGGCCTTCACCTTGACCAGCAGCAGCTCGCGCTGCACCGAGGCGGTGGGGTCGAGCTCGACGATCTTCAGCACGTTGACGAGCTTGTTGAGCTGCTTCGTGACCTGCTCGAGCGGCAGGTCGTCGACGGTCACGACGATCGTCATGCGCGACGTGGTGGGGTGCTCCGTCGGCCCCACGGCGAGGGACTCGATGTTGAAGCCGCGGCGGCTGAACAGCGAGGCCACGCGGGCGAGGACACCGGGCTTGTCCTCGACGAGCACGGACAGCGTGTGGCGGGTGCTCATCAGACCTGGTCCTCTCCGAAGACGGGGCGGGTGTCGCGTGCGGCGAGGATCTCGTCGTTGCTGGTGCCGGCGGGCACCATCGGCCAGACCATCGCGTCCTCGCCGACGACGAAGTCGATGACGACGGGGGCGTCGTCGACGGCCATCGCCTTCTCGATCGTCGCGTCGACGTCGTCCTTGGTCTCGCAGCGCAGGCCGATGCAGCCCATCGCGTCGGCGAGCTTCACGAAGTCGGGGATGCGCTTCGACTGCAGGACGGTGTTGGAGTAGCGGCCCTCGTAGAAGAGGGTCTGCCACTGGCGGACCATGCCGAGGTTGCCGTTGTTGATGATGGCGACCTTGATCGGGATGCCCTCGATGGCGCAGGTGACGAGCTCCTGGTTGGTCATCTGGAAGCAGCCGTCGCCGTCGATCGCCCAGACCGTCGCCTCGGGGCGACCGACCTTGGCTCCCATCGCCGCGGGCACCGAGTAGCCCATGGTCCCCGCACCGCCGGAGTTGAGCCAGGTGTAGGGGTTCTCGTACTTGATGAACTGCGAGGCCCACATCTGGTGCTGGCCGACCCCGCTGACGTAGAGCGCCTCGGGGCCGGCGATCTGGCCGATCCGCTCGATGACGTACTGCGGCGCGAGGCTGCCGTCCGGCGGGTCCTCGTAGCCCAGCGGGTAGGTCTCGCGCCAGCTGTCGACCTGCTTCCACCACCCGGTGAGGTCAGCGCGGGTGCCCGCGGCGTAGGCCTCCTGCACGGCGACGATGAGGTCGGCGATGGTCTCGCGGCAGTCACCGACGATCGGCACGTCGGCGACCTTGTTCTTGCTGATCTCCGCCGGGTCGATGTCGGCGTGGATGACCTTCGCCTCGGGGGCGAAGGTGCTGAGCTTGCCGGTGACGCGGTCGTCGAAGCGGGCGCCGAGGCAGATCAGCAGGTCGGTCTTCTGGAAGGCCGTGACGGCCGCCACTGAACCGTGCATGCCGGGCATGCCGAGGTGCTGCGCGTGGCTGTCGGGGAACGCGCCCCGGGCCATCAGGGTGGTGACGACGGGGATGCCGGTGAGCTCCGCGAGCACGCGCAGCTCAGCCGCAGCACGGGCCTTGAGGACGCCGCCACCGACGTAGAGCACCGGGCGCTTCGCCTCGGCGATGAGCCGGGCGGCCTCGCGGATCTGCTTGGCGTGCGGGCGCGTCGTGGGGTGGTAGCCGGGGAGGTCGAGGACCGGTGGCCAGGCGAAGGTGGTCGCGGCCTGCAGGATGTCCTTCGGCAGGTCGACCAGCACGGGTCCCGGACGGCCCGTCGAGGCGATGTGGAAGGCCTCGGCGATCGTGCGCGGGATGTCGGCGGCGTCCTGCACCAGGAAGTTGTGCTTGGTGATCGGCATCGTGATGCCGCAGATGTCGGCCTCCTGGAAGGCGTCCGTGCCGATGGCGGCGCTCGGCACCTGACCGGTGATCGCCACCATCGGGACGCTGTCCATGTAGGCGTCGGCGATGGGCGTCACGAGGTTGGTGGCGCCCGGACCGGAGGTCGCCATGCAGACGCCGACCTTGCCCGTCGCCTGCGCGTAGCCCTCGGCCGCGTGGCCGGCGCCCTGCTCGTGGCGCACCAGGATGTGGCGGAGCTTGGTGCTGTCGAAGATCGGGTCGTACGCCGGGAGGATGGCGCCGCCGGGGATCCCGAACATGACCTCGCAGCCGACGCTCTCGAGACTGCGCACGAGCGACTGGGCTCCGGTGAGGCTCGCCTGCGAGTTGCTGGTCATGGGGTCTTTCCTATCGGATCGGTACGCGGGCAAAAAAGAACCCCTCGTGCCGGTGGCACGGAGGGGTCAGCGCGACTGCGAGGTGGATCAGCAGTCGCGCTGGCTAACTACGAGGATGCGGCGCATGGCGCCATCCTGCTCGCTTGCGGGGCCCCATGTCAACTTTCGGGAAGAGCGTCCCACTATCTGAGACATCGGGGCGCGACGATGCGGGAGGAGCGGCGTCAGAGCACCGTCGAGCTCACATCATCGGAATGCCGACAGCGCAGGCCAGCCACGACGCACCCCGCCGCGATCAGGAGAGAGGACGCAGGCGTCAGGGGACGAGGCGGTAGGCGCCGTCGGACGCGCTGGTGGCCATGGAGGCATACGCCCGGAGCGCCGCGGAGACGGGGCGGTCGCGGTCGACGGGGGTCCAGGGCGCCACCCGCGCCTCCTGCGCCTGCCGGCGGTCGGCCAGCACGGCGTCGGAGACGTTGAGGGTGATGGTCCGGCCCGGGATGTCGATGATGATCTCGTCACCGGCCTCGACCAGGCCGATCATCCCGCCGGAGGCGGCCTCGGGCGACACGTGGCCGATGGAGAGACCGGAGGTCCCCCCGGAGAAGCGGCCGTCGGTGATGAGGGCACAGGCAGCGCCGAGCCCCCGGCCCTTGAGGAACGACGTCGGGTAGAGCATCTCCTGCATGCCGGGACCGCCGCGCGGGCCCTCGTAGCGGATGACGACCACGTCGCCCTCGACCACGCGCTTGTTGAGGATCCCCTCGACGGCGTCGTCCTGGGACTCGAAGACGACGGCCGGCCCGGAGAACTTCCAGATCTCCTCGGAGACGCCCGCGGTCTTCACGACGCAGCCGTCCGGAGCCAGGTTGCCGAACAGGATCGCGAGGCCGCCGTCGACGGTGTAGGCGTGCTCGAGGGACCGGATGCAGCCGGCCTCGGCGTCCGTGTCGAGCGTCGACCAGCGGTTCTGCGTGGAGAACGGCTCGACGGTGCGCACGCCGCCGGGCGCGGCGTGGAACAGCTCGAGGGCAGCCTCGGACGGCGACCCACCTCGGATGTCCCACTCGTCGAGCCAGGAGGTCAGGTCGGGCGAGTGCACGGAGCGGACGTCCTGCTTGAGCGCGCCGGCGCGGTTCAGCTCGCCGAGGAGGGCAGGGATGCCGCCGGCCCGGTGGACGTCCTCCATGTGGTACTTCGGCGAGTTCGGGGCGACCTTCGACAGGCACGGCACCCGGCGCGAGATCGCGTCGATGTCGGCGACGCCGAAGTCGAGCTCGGCCTCGCGTGCCGCTGCGAGCAGGTGGAGCACGGTGTTGGTCGAGCCGCCCATGGCGACGTCGAGGGCGACGGCGTTCTCGAACGCGCTGCGCGACGCGATGGCCCGCGGGAGGACGGAGCCGTCCTCGCCGTCGTACCAGGCCTTCGCGATCTCGACGACGAGCGAGCCGGCGCGCTCGAAGAGCGCCTTGCGCGCGGCGTGGGTGGCGAGCGTGGAGCCGTTGCCCGGCAGCGCGAGACCGATCGCCTCGGTGAGGCAGTTCATCGAGTTGGCGGTGAACATGCCCGAGCAGGAGCCGCAGGTCGGGCAGGCCGACCGCTCGATGGTGTCGAGCTGCTCGTCGGTGACGCTGTCGTTGGCAGAAGCGCTCATGGCGTCGACGAGGTCGAGCTTCTCGTGCACGACCCCCTCGATGGCGACGGTCTTGCCGGCCTCCATCGGGCCGCCCGAGACGAACACCGTCGGGATGTTGAGGCGCAGGGCCGCGATGAGCATGCCCGGCGTGATCTTGTCGCAGTTGCTGATGCAGACGAGGGCGTCGGCGCAGTGCGCGTTGACCATGTACTCGACGGCGTCAGCGATCAGCTCGCGCGAGGGCAGCGAGTAGAGCATCCCGCCGTGGCCCATGGCGATGCCGTCGTCGACGGCGATGGTGTTGAACTCGCGGCCGATCCCACCGGCCTGGAACACCGCGTCGGCGACGAGCCCGCCCATGTCCTTGAGGTGGACGTGACCGGGTACGAACTGCGTGAACGAGTTGGCGATCGCGACGATCGGCTTGCCGAAGTCGTCGTCGGTCATGCCGGTCGCGCGCCAGAGGGCGCGCGCACCGGCCATCGTCCGTCCGTGGGTGGAAGTGCGGGACCGCAGAGCAGGCATGCTCCAACAGTAGGCGCGAGGTCTGCGGACGCCCAGGGTGCGAGGATTGACCCATGGTCTTCCGTCCCGACCGCACTGCCGTGACGGCCGTCGGCGTCTTCTTCATCGGCACCCTCTACCTCGCGCTGACCGGGCCGTGGTTCGCGCCGCTCCTGCTGCTGCCGATCGGCTGCCTGGTGTGGACGCTGCGCGCCCGGGTGGTGGCGGACGAGGACGGCCTGCTCGTCTGCAACGGCCTCGGGAAGACGAGGATCCGCTGGGACGAGGTCGACACGATCCAGGTGCACCGCCGGCGGCCTGTGACCCTGCACCGCACGGACGGGGGGACGACCTTGCTGACCGCCCTCCCCCGCCAGGACGTCCGCACGCTGGTCGCCGTCGGGCAGCCGTCGTGAGCACGACGTTCACCGTCGTCTCGGGCGACGGCACCGCGATCAAGGGCTGGCGCTCGGGCGGCCCGGGCATCCCGCTCGTCATCGCCAACGGCCTCGGCACCATCCCCGAGGCCTGGCCGTCGCTGGTGGCCGAGGGCAGCGGCTACGACGCGGTCACGTGGTACCACCGCGGCACCTTCGGCTCCGCTCGGCCGAAGGACCCGACGCGCATCCGGGTCGAGGACCACGTGGACGACATGCTCGCCGTCATGGACGACCAGGGCCTCGACCGCGCGCTCGTCGCGTGCTGGTCGATCGGCGTCAACGTCGCGTTCGAGTTCCTGCACCGGCACCCCGAGCGGGTCGCAGGGATCATGGCCGTTGCCGGGGTCCCCGGCGGCACCTTCAGCACGATGGGCGGTCCGCTGCGGATCCCCAGGAGGCTGCGCAAGCCGATCAGCGTCCGCATCGCCAAGACCGGCAAGTACCTCGGTCCGGCGGTCACGAAGCTGACGGCGAGGCTGCCCGTCAACCACAACCTCGCGTGGGTCCTGACCCACACCGGCGTGATGAGCTCGAAGGCGACGCCCGAGGTGGTCGTGCCGATGCTCGACCAGTTCCTGCGGCACGACTGGCAGTGGTACACGAAGATCGCCGTCGCAGCGGCCAAGCACGACCCGATGGACCTGCACTTCGTGGAGTGCCCGGTGACCCTCGTCGCGGGCAGGCACGACATCCTCACGTCGATGCACGACGTCGTCGACGCGGCGGAGCGCATCCCGCACGCGCAGATCACGGTGCTGAACGGCAGCCACTTCCTGCCGATGGAGTACCCCGAGGAGCTGCACACCGCCCTCGACGACCTGGCCCGCATCGCGGGCGTCCAGAAGCCCTAGAAGTCGAGGGAGAGCGGCAGGGGCAGGTAGGCCATGCCGATGTCGCGGCCCATGTGGTCGGTGCGCGACCGCCCTGCGATGCCGTCGTAGAACATGGTGATGCCGCCGGTCGTCGGGACGACGGACGGCATGCCGATCACCTTGGTCCACGAGGTCGACTGCCCGTCGAGGACGAGCACCCGCTGCGACGTCGAGAACGCGGTCGGGTCCTTGCTCACGTAGCCCCAGATCGCATCCGTGTAGAGCAGTCCGTCTGACCCCGGAGTGGTGCCGATGTGGTCGGCGAACAGCCACCACAGGCCGCTGAGCGGGTCGTGGTGCAGCGCGGCGTTCTCGAGCCGCTCGGAAGCCGGCAGGAGGGGCGAGCTGTCGACGTACCAAGGGCCGTTGAGGCTCTCCGCCCGCGCCAGCCCGAGGGTGGGGCCCTCGGAGCTCGAGCCGGAGAAGTGCATGACCCAGTAGCCGTCGTGCCGCATCACCGGACCCGGGCTCGCGCTCTGGCCGTACCAGCTGCCCTTCGCCGGGAGGATCGCCGGCCCGCGCTTGGTCCACGGGCCGCGAGGGGAGGCCGCGGTCGCGTGCAGGGTCGTGTAGGGGGCGACCGGGATGCGGCGCGGCGCGGCCGTCGCCTTGCGGGCGCCCAGGTAGTACATGTGCCAGCTGCCGTCGAGGTCCTGGACGACCCAGGGGGAGGAGGCGGACGCGGTGTCGTAGGACGAGGGCGTCCCGAGCCACAGCGCCTGGCCGTGGGTCGTCCAGGTCCTGCCGTTGTCGGTCGAGTCGGCAAGGCAGGCCAACCAGCCCTGGGGGCCGGCCCCGTCGTAGTGCATGAGGAGCCGGCCGGGCTCGGCCGGGTCCTTGAAGACGATCGCCTCACGCGCGCCGAGGCGATCGACTCCGCCGGGCGCGGTGCCGTGCTTCAGCACCGGGCCGCGGTCGATGACCGGCAGTCGCAGCGAGGGAGGGGGCGACGCTGCGGCCTGGCCGTTCGCGCGCGGGAGGGCCAGCGCACCGCCGGCGAAGGCAGCGCCGTACAGGACCTGCCGACGCGACAGCTCCACCACACACCCCCCTCGTACTCCCCCGGACCAACGCCTGAGCCCGCCGGCCGTGACGGCCGAGCGGGCTCAGGTCCCTGGGAACCAGGATAAGCAGGGCGAAGCGGTCAGGCGCGGCGGCGCACCAGGTGGCTTCCGGCAGCCGCACCCAGCAGCAGCGTCGCCACCAGCGTCGTCACGAGCGGAGTGCCGGCCGGAACTCCGCCGCGCGACGAGTTGGCCCGCTCCTGGCGGGCAACCAGGTCGAGAGCGTCGCGCGGCGCCGCCGGAGCAGCAGGGCGAGCGCTCGTCGCCTTCGTGCTGCTCACGATGGCGGTGGCGGCCTGCGGGGAGATCACCATCGGGGCAAGAGCTGCGCTGTCGCGGAAGCGGGCGCTCGCCGGCAGGTAGACGGACGGGACGGAGCGGCCGGTGACGTAGAGCTGCTCGGCCCGCGTCGACGGCAGCAGCGTCGTCGCGTCACGGCCGGACAGGTCGGCGGTCTTGCTCTTGTTGGCGAACAGCAGGTAGGGCCCGTTCGGCAGGACCGCCGTGCTGCTCGGGAGCCCGACGGTCACGGTCGAGGCCGTGCGCGAGAGGACCGGGAGCGACACGGTGCGGCCGTCGCCGTCGACCAGGTGCGTCTGCGCCGTGTTGCGCATCAGCACGACCGTCGCGATGTGCGCCGCGTCGTCGGTGTGCACGACGAGGGTGCGGCCCGAGGTGGAGATGCCGTCGACGACGGGTCGGCCGGGGTCGTTGAAGTACGGCGGCTGCCAGACCTGGAACGACGCGTCGTGGTGGTTGTTCGTGCCGAGCCGCCCCGGGATGTCAGGCGTGTCGATCGTCTGGAAGTAGCCCGTCGAGATGGGCGCGTGACCACCGATGAGGACCGAGCCGTCGGGCTGCAGGATCGCGTTGTTGTGGTAGGTCCGCTTGCGGCTCTGGTTGCCGACGTCCTTCCACGAGCCGCCCGTGTAGGCGCCGCTCGGGGACACGGTCGGGGTGAAGAGCTCGGTGGACAGGATCGGCGACTCGGAGCCGGGCAGGTCGACCTCGTCGACGTTGGCTCCGCTGCTCACGTAGACCTGCCCGGTCGGGAGCGGGGTCGCCGTGCCGTACCAGCGGGCCGTGTTGAGGTCACCGGTGCCGACGGTGGAGAGCGTCTCGGTCCCGCCACTGGTGTCGACCGTCGTGATGCGGCTGTTCGCGACGGCGAGGTAGGAGCCCGGGCTGACCCCCAGCACGCCGCCGGCGGTGAGGTAGGACGCGGACGTGTACGACGGCACGCCGCCGGCCACCTTCGACGGCCTCATCGTGAGGGCGGCCGAGAACGTCGACCCGCGGAAGCCCACGAACGGCGCGGCAGCCGGGTTGGCGGCCAGGTAGGCAGGGTCTGCGCCCGGGACGCCCAGGTCGCTCCACGTCTTGCTCTTCGGGTCGTAGGAGCTGGCTGTCTCCCACAGGGCCTCGTCGTAGGACTGGCCGAACGGGTTGAAGTCCTGGCCCGCGGCGTCGTAGTAGATGTGGCCGTCGGGCAGCAGGTGCAGCCGGGGGAAGAGCGGCAGGCTCTTGTCTGCCGTGGCCGGGTTGACGGTCCACTTCGGCTTCGCGCTGCCGATGCTGAGGGTCTCCGTCTGCTCGACGTTGGTGCCGGAGCGGGCGGGGTCGCTGGAGTAGACCGGCTTGAGCAGCTTGGTCACGCCGCTCGCGACGAACAGCTGGCCGTCAGCCTGCGTGATGAGGCCGGGGTACCAGCGGCCGTAGTGCATGCTCGGCCCGAGCGCCCACCGCTGCGTGCTCGCGTCGAAGATCCGGGAGTTCTTGACGCCCTGGAGCTCGACGACGCCCTTGTTCACGACGGGCACGTAGGGCTCGGTGTAGTAGTCGGTGCCCCCGACGTCGATGACGTCACCGTTGGCGAGAAGCACCTGGTCGGAGCAGAACATCGACCCGTTGTTGTAGCTGTAGTGCTGTGCCGCGAAGGGGCCGAGCGGCAGGTCGTTGCTGTCGTCGGTGTCGTGCGCACCGGCGTCGACGGGAGAGGGCTTGGCGTAGACGGGCTTGCCTGTGCGCAGGTCGAGCACCCGGCTCTCGTCGTTGACCGTCAGCCGTCCGCCGTCGAGCAGCACCGAGTCGGTGCCGGTGATGCCCTCCTCGCCCTCGAGCGCGTTCCAGAACAGCACCTTGCCGTCGGGCAGCTGCACCATCGAGGCACCGGCGGGCAGGCAGTCGTAGGCCTTGGGGTTGCCCTGAGGTGCGCCGGTCGCGGGGGTGCTCTTCAGCACGCAGCCGTTGGCGTCGGTCTTCGAGCCCTTGGCGAAGCCGCCGGAGAACGTGTTGGTCGCGGCGTCGTAGTGCGCGCCGTCCTCGCGGAACGGCGTGACGAAGCGCCCGCTGCCGGTGCCGGCTGCCGAGGCGCCGGTCGGTCCGAGGACGAGGGGGACGGCGGTGGCGAGCAGGCACAGCCCGGTGAGGGTGCGCAGCCGGCTCGTTCGACGGGTCATGGGACGAACCTCCAGGGGCGAGACATCACGGACAACACTCCCGCAACACGGACGAGACGGCGCTGGGCACGCGCACAGCGGTTGCACGTCATGTCTGGGCACCCACCCCGCGAGGACGGCGGGCCAGCGCCGTTGCACTGAGAACGAGCACAACGCCGGCCGCGCCGGCCACCCAGGGCCACCGGCCGCCCGCCGGGCGGTCGGTGCGCGGCACGACCCGCGGCCGCCAGGTGACGGTGCCCTCGATCGCACCCGCGACCCCGGCGACGGTGACCGGCACGCGCCACGACCGCACCACCGTCGTGGTCGCGAGGTCGCGCTCCGGTGGGAGGTCGTGCGGGTAGCGCAGCCGGCTGTCGAGCCAGGAGTACGACGCGCCGCGCGCGACCTGGGTGGTCCCCGGCGCCCCACTGGGCACCCCCCTGCCCTTGGCCCGCTCGTTGTCGAGCCAGCTCGGGCTCCGGGGGTTCACCGTCCAGACCTCGCCGACCCGCTGCAGGAACGGCGCGCCGTCGCGACCCGTCACCGTCAGGTCGCGACGGGTGCGCACGAACAGGCCCGGCAGCTCGCCCTGCAGCGCGTTGACGGTCAGGCCGTCCGGGGCGCCGGTCACCTCGACGGTAAAGGCACCGCGCACGGGCGAGAACAGCACGTGGCCCGTGGCGGCCAGCGAGGTCGTACCGAACCGCAGCGGCACCCGCCAGACAGCGAGCGCCGCGTCCTTCCCCGCCTTGCGCTGCGCCGCGGAGGGCCGAACCGCGGGGTGCAGGCGCGGGTCGAACTCGGCCCACGTCGAGCCGTTGCTGACCCGCGCCCAGCGCGGAGCGCTGCCCAGGCCCGAGGGCACCGCGCCGCCCTCGGGGGTTCCTGTCAGGTACCAGTCGGGACTGCTGAGGTTGGCCAGCACCCCGGCGCTGCTGATCCGCAGGAAGGGCTCGCCTCCGGTGGCCAGCACCTCCAGCGGTGTCGACGTCGGGTTCGTGACGACGAGCTGGTCGACGACGCTCGGCACGACCGTGACGGAGACGCCGGCCGGCAGTGGGGTCGGCTGGACACCGTCGAGGACCGTGCGGAGCGCGGGGTCGGCATAGGAGTGCGCCTGCGCCGGAGCCGGGAGGGCGAGCACGGCGACCCCGGCAACGAGGAGGACACGCAGAAGCCGCACAAGCGACATTCTGCGCAGAGAGGCGAGCGGTTCACCGCCGCCGTACCCTCGCGGCGTGCCGACCCCTCCGCAGCAGGTCACCCTGCTCGCGAAGCGCGTGCTCGCCGACCTCGACGGCGTGACCGACCAGCTGGTCGGCGCGATCCTCGGCGCCGACCCGTCGTACGGCGGAGACCTGACCTCTGCCGAGGACCTGCGCCGCTCCTGCCACGACAACCTGGCCCGGATCATCGAGGCGCTCACGGGCGAGCCGGGGCCCGGTGACGTCTTCGACGCCCCGCACGCGACCGGTCACCGCCGGGCGGAGCAGGGCATGCCGCTGGAGTCGGTGCTCCACGCCTACCGGCTCGGTCACCGGATCATCTGGGACGCGCTCGTGGCGCGGGCCCGCGACGAGGACGCGGTGGACGGGCTCGTCGAGGCGGCGTCGTACGTCTGGGAGCTCGTCGACACCTACTCCTCCGAGGTGGCCCGGGCCTACCGCGAGACGCAGCAGGCGCTGCTGCGCCGCGACGAC
Source organism: uncultured Frankiales bacterium (assembly GCA_966212015.1). Taxonomy (GTDB): domain Bacteria; phylum Actinomycetota; class Actinomycetes; order Mycobacteriales; family SCTD01; genus RYN-111. The sequence continues at coordinate 11,684 of CBIHPE010000033.1, forward strand.
CGTCGCCGCGACGCGCTGCTCGAGGCGCTGCTCGAGGGGCGCGGCCACGACCGGCCCCTGCTCGCCGAGGCCGCCGCGGTGCTCGACCTCCCGGAGCACGGCGGGTACGCGGTCGTGGTCCTGGCCGGGACCGAGAGCTGGGGACCGCTCCGCGACGCGCTCGCGGTCCGCGGGTTCCGGTCGGCGTGGCGCGAGCGGTCCGACACCGAGGTCGGCATCGTGTCTCTCGCGCGCGGCTCCTGGGCGGAGCTGCTCCACCTGCTGCAGCACCCCGAGCTGCGCGGCGGCCTGTCACCGGTGGTCGAGGGCCTCGCGGCGGTCGACGGCGGGCACCGGCTCGCGCAGGTCGCGCTGCGCACAGCGGTCACCGGAGTGGCGGCCCTCGACGACCACCTCCCGGCCGCGCTGGTCGTCAGCTCCCCGGAGCTCGCCGCGCGGCTGGTCGCCGGTGCCCTGGGCGGGGTCCTGGCCCTCGAGGCGGAGGAGCGAGACAGCCTGCTGGCGACCCTCGCCGCCTGGATCGACACCGGCGGGTCGGCGGGGCAGAGCGCTGCGCGGCTCTACTGCCACCGCAACACGGTCCTCAACCGGCTGCGCCGGATCGAGGCCCTGACGGGCCGCTCGTCCGAGCGGATCGACGACCTCGTGACCTGGTCCCTCGCCCTCCTCGCGCGCGATCTGCTCGCCGCTTCCCCGCCACCCGCGGCCGCATCCCCCAAACTGGAGGGGTGACCGCCTCCCAGGCTGCCGAGAGACGCAGCGCCTCCGCGCGTGCGTCGGCGACGGCTGCCGAGGCCGCACGGCCGCAGCCCAAGGGCGTGATCGGGCGGTTCTTCCGGCTCTTCGCCGACGTCTGGCGCAAGTCCGACCGGGACCGGATCCTCGGGCTGGCGGGCGAGAACGCCTTCATGGGCGTGCTGACCGTGTTCCCGACGCTGCTGGTGTTCGCAGCCGTCCTCGGCCAGCTGTCCTCCGTCATCGGCGACGACAACACCGACCAGGTGAAGAAGGCGATCAGCGACTTCCTCAAGACGATCCTGACCTCGTCCGCGGACGGCGTCGACAAGACCGTCAACGACCTGTTCAAGACGCACGGCAACACGTTCACCCTCGCCCTCGTCATCGCCCTCGGGTCCGTGGCGCAGGCCTTCGCGTCGGTCCTCAACACCGTGACCCTGGCCTACGACGTGCACGACCACCGGGGCTGGTGGCGCCGGCGCTTCGTGGGTCTGCTGATAGGTCTCGGCTCCCTCGTCACCGGCGCCATCCTCGTGACCGCGTTCGTCCTCGGTCCCCTGCTAGGGGCCAAGGACGTCGGCTTCTCCCACAGCTACACGTTCGTCTGGTCCTACGTCCGCTACCCCGTCGCCACGCTCGCGCTCATCGCCTGGGCCACGACGCTGTTCCACATCTGCCCGGACCGGCCGGCGCGGTGGCGCTCCGGCATCCCCGGCGCGCTGCTGACGTCGTTCCTCTGGGGCGCGCTGTCGCTGGGGCTGTCCAGCTACCTCAAGGTCGTCGTTCCGCAGTCCCCGCTGCTCGGCGCCCTGGGTGGCGGCCTCATCCTGATGACCTGGTTCTACCTGCTGTGCCTCAGCCTGCTCGTCGGGGCCGAGCTCAACGCGACGCTGCTGGCGAGGAAGGCGCACCGTGCCCTCGCCTCCGGCACGGACCCCGAGGCGGCTACTCCTCCGTGACGCCCAGCGTCGACAGGATGAGAGCACGCGCGGCGGCCGCATCGGCCTGACCGCGGGTCGCCTTCATGACTGCCCCGACCAGCGCACCGACGGCCTGGACCTTGCCGTCGCGGATCTTCTGGGCGGCGTCGCCGTCGGCCTCGATCGCGGCGTCCACGGCCGCCTGCAGCGCACCCTCGTCCTTGACGACCTTCAGACCGCGGGCGGCCACGACCTCGTCGGGTGAGCCCTCCCCCGCGAGCACGCCGTCGACGACCTGCCTGGCCAGCCCGGCGGTCAGGTCACCGGCCGCGACGAGCGCGACGACCCGCGCCACGGCGGCCGGCGTGATGGGCAGCTCCGAGGCCTCGACCCCCCGCGTGTTGGCCGCCTGAGCAAGGGTGCCGAGCCACCAGTTGCGCGCCTCGGCGGCGGGCGCGCCCTCCTCGACGGTCGCGAGCACCAGGTCGAGGACCCCCGCGTTGACCATCGCCTCGGCGTCGAGAGCCGACAGGCCCAGCTGGTCGATGAGCCGCTGCCGCTGCACCGAGGGCGCCTCCGGCAGCGCGTCCTTCAGCGCCGACACCCAGGCCGGGTCCGGGGCGATCGGAACGAGGTCCGGCTCCGGGAAGTAGCGGTAGTCGGTCGCCTCCTCCTTGGAGCGGCCCGGCGTCGACATGCCCGTGTCCTCGTGGAAGTGCCGGGTCTCCTGCACGACCCGGCCGCCGCCGCGCAGGACCGTGGCCTGCCGCTCGACCTCGGAGCGGACCGCCCGCTCCACCGATCGGAGCGAGTTGACGTTCTTGGTCTCCGACCGCGTCCCCCACTCCTCGCCCGGCCGGTTGAGGGACACGTTGACGTCGCAGCGCATCGAGCCCTGCTCCATCTTCACGTCGCTCACACCGAGTCCCCGCAGCACGTCGCGCAGCTCGGTGACGTAGGCCTTCGCGACCTCCGCCGGCATCGGCCCCGTGCCGGTCACCGGCTTCGTCACGATCTCGACGAGCGGGATGCCCGCGCGGTTGTAGTCGACGAGCGAGTGCGACGCCCCGTGGATGCGACCGGTGGCGCCGCCGACGTGCAGCGACTTGCCGGTGTCCTCCTCGAGGTGCACGCGCTCGATCGGGATCCGCACGGTCTCCCCGTTGACCTGCACGTCGAGGTAGCCGTCGGTGCACAGCGGCTCGTCGTACTGAGAGGTCTGGAAGTTCTTCGGCATGTCGGGGTAGAAGTAGTTCTTGCGCGCGAACCGGCACCAGGTCGCGATGTCGCAGTGCAGCGCCAGACCGATGCGGATCGTCGACTCGATCGCCTGCGCGTTGACGACGGGCAGCGCGCCCGGCAGCCCCAGGCAGACCGGGCAGGTCTGCGTGTTGGGCTCGGCCCCGAAGACGGTCGCGCAGCCGCAGAACATCTTCGACGCGGTGCCGAGCTCGACGTGGGTCTCGAGCCCGATGACGGCCTCGAACTCCTGCAGGACCTCGTCGTAGCTCACGGTGTCTCCCAGTCGAGGGGCGGTACGGACGCGGGCAGGGCGCGCTCGAGGGCCGCGCCCACGAGGTAGAGCAGGTCCTCGCGCAGCGTCGGCGCCATGACCTGGATGCCGACCGGCAGGCCCTCCGAGAGGCCAGCAGGGAAGGACGCCGCCGGACCGCCGTACAGGTTGGCCGGGATGCTGCAGATGTCCTGCTTGTACATCGCGAGCGGGTCCTCGAGCTTCGCGCCCAGGGGGAACGCGACCGTCGGGCAGGTCGGCGCGACGAGCACGTCGACGGACTCCCACGCGTTGCGGAAGTCGTTGCTGATCAGGGTGCGGACCTTCTGCGCCTGGCCGTAGTAGGCGTCGTAGTAGCCGCTGGACAGCGCGTAGGTGCCGAGGATGATCCGGCGCTTCACCTCCGCGCCGAAGCCCTTCGCGCGGGTCAGCGCCATGACGTCCTCGAGCGAGTTGACCCCGTCGTCGCCGACCCGCAGCCCGTAGCGGACGGAGTCGAAGCGGGCGAGGTTGGACGACGCCTCCGAGGGGGCGATCAGGTAGTACGCCGGCAGCGCGTAGCCGAAGTGGGGGCAGCTGACCTCGCTGACGACGGCACCTGCCTCGCGCAGCAGCGCGACCGCCTCCTCGAACCGCGCGGTGACGCCCGGCTCGTAGCCGTCTCCCTGCAGCTCCTTCACGACGCCGATCCGCAGGCCCGTGACGTCGCCGCTGCGGGCGGCCTCGACCACCGGTGGCACGGGCGCGTCGATGGAGGTGCTGTCGCGAGGGTCGTGGCCACCGATGACCTCGTGCAGCAGCGCCGCGTCGAGGACCGTGCGGGCACAGGGACCGGCCTGGTCCAGCGAGCTCGAGAAGGCGACCAGGCCGTAGCGGGAGACCCCTCCGTAGGTCGGCTTGACGCCGACCGTCCCCGTGACCGACGCGGGCTGCCGGATGGAGCCACCGGTGTCCGTGCCGATCGCGAGAGGGGCCTGGTACGACGCCAGCGCCGCACTCGAACCGCCGCCCGACCCACCCGGGATGCGGGTGAGGTCCCACGGGTTGTGCGTCGGGCCGTAGGCGGAGTGCTCCGTCGACGAGCCCATGGCGAACTCGTCCATGTTGGTCTTGCCGAGGATGACGACGCCGGCGGCCTTCAACCGCTCGGTGATGGTCGCGTCGTAGGGCGGCCGCCAGCCCTCGAGGATCCTGGACCCGACCGTGGTCGGGATGCCCTCGGTGCAGATGACGTCCTTGAGGGCGAGCGGCACGCCGGCCAGCGGGCCGGTGATCTCGCCGTCATCGACCCGCTTGGCCTGCGCCAGGGCGCCGTCCGCGTCCACGTGGAGGAACGCGTGCACCCTGTCGTCGACCGCGGCGATCCGGTCTAGGTGGGCCTGCGCGACCTCCACCGCCGACGTGGCGCCGCTCGTGATGGCCTGCCGCGTCTCGACAGCGGTCAGCCTCGTGAGGTCGGTCATGACTCGTCGCTCAGGATCTGCGGGACGCGGAAGCGGCCGTCCTCGGCCGCAGGGGCACCGGACAGGGCCTGCTCCTGCGTGAAGGACGGCATCACGACGTCGGGGCGCGTGACGTTCTCCAGCGGGACGGCGTGCGAGGTGGGAGGGACGTCGGAGGCGTCGGTGGCCTCCTTGATCTGGGCCACCGCTCCGAGGATCACGTCGAGCTGGCCGGCCAACCGGTCCAGCTCGCTCTCGTCGAGCGCCAAGCGGGCGAGCTTGGCGAGGTGCGCGACCTCGTCGCGGGTGATCTCGGGCATGCGGGCGAGTCTAGGAGAGGGCTCGCACCCGATTTGACCGGCGCGAAACACGGCCGCAATCACGGCTCGGCACGCTGGACGCATGGCCTACCTGCTCCGCGTCGTGCTCCCCGACCGTCCCGGCATGCTCGGCGCCGTCGCCACCGCCCTCGGCCAGGCCGGCGCCGACATCGTGTCGCTCGACGTCGTCGAGCGCGGCCCTGAGGGCGCCGTCGACGATCTCCTGGTCCAGCTCCCCGCCGGTGGCCTTGCCGACGTGCTCATCACGTCTGCCCAGTCGGTCCCGGGCGTCGTGGTCGAGTCGCTCCGGCCGTACCTCGGGGCCGACGACCTCCACCGCGACCTCGAGCTCGTCGACGAGCTCGCGGCAGACCCCGCGCAGGCGCTCCAGCTCCTCGTCGACCTGGCTCCGGGTGTGTTCCGCGCCGGTTGGGCCCTGCTGATCGGGCCCTCGGGTGAGCTGGCGTCGAGCCCGGGCGCGCCCTCCCTCGACGGCGTGTCGCTCCCCTGGCTCCCGCTGACCACCGCCCGGAGGATGGACTCGACGGAGGAGTGGGTCCCGGAGCGCTGGGACACCCTCGGCACGGAGCTGGTGGCTGCTCCTGTCGGCGCACCCGACACCGTGGTGCTCGTCGGACGTCCCGGCGGACCGAGGTTCCGCGCCTCCGAGGTGCTGCGCCTGGCTCACCTGGCCGGCATCGCGGCGACGGTCACGACCTCGGTCGTCGCCGCGGGATGACCCGCGGCTGCTAGGCCGGTGCCGCCGTGCGGTACTGGTCCGACAGGTGCTGCTCGAGCCAGCTGCTGAGCTCCTCCGTGGGGAGCGCCCGGCTGAGCCACCAGCCCTGCGCCCGGTCGCAGCCCATGGCTGACAGCCGCTGCCAGGTCTGGTGGTCCTCGACGCCCTCGGCGACGACCCGCATCCCGAGGCCGCGCGCGAGGTCGATGACGGAGCACACGATCGCGTGGTCCCGCGGGTCCTCCACCATCCTGCTGACGAAGCTGCGGTCGACCTTGATCTCGCTGACGGGGAGCTGCCTGAGCTGCACGAGCGACGACCAGCCGGTGCCGAAGTCGTCGAGGCTCAGCGAGACGCCGAGGGCGTCCAGCCGCTTGAGGGTGAGGCGCGCGCGGGCGCTGTCGCTGAACAGGGAGCCCTCGGTGACCTCGAGCTGGAGGGAGCTGGCAGGGACGCCGTACCTCGCCAGCCCGTGCGCCACGAGCTCGACCAGCTGGTCGCCGCACAGGTCCTTGACGGTCACGTTGACGGCCAGCCCGAGCTCCCAGCCGCGGGCCCGCCAGGCAGCGGTCTGCTGCAGTCCGGCGTCGATGACCCAGGCCGTGATCTGGCCGATGAGGCCGCTGCGCTCCGCGAGCGGGATGAACTCGTCCGGCGGGACCAGGCCGCGCTGCGGGTGCCGCCAGCGGACCAGGGCCTCGACACCGACGACGCGACCGTCGACGAGGTCGGCCTTCGGCTGGTAGTGCAGCTCGAGCTCGTCGTTCTCGAGGGCACGTCGCAGCTCGCCGAGGAGGGCGAGCCGGGTCGTCGAGTTGTGGTCGCGGGTCGTGTCGTAGACCTCGACCTCGCCCGACTCCTTCGAGAGGTACATCGCGACGTCGGCGTGCTGCAGCAGCACGTCGACGGTGACGCCGTGCTCGGGGCTGACCGCGATGCCGGCGCTCGCGGCGACGTCGACGAGCAGACCGCCGAGGACGAACGGCTCGGCCAGGGCAACGCGCGCGCGGACAGCCGCCTTGAAGGCGACGTCGGTGTCGGCACCGGGCAGCAGCAGGGCGAACTCGTCGCCGCCGAGGCGCGCGACGGTGTCACCGGGGCGCAGCGACGTCGACAGGCGCTGGGCGACTGCGACCAGGAGCTGGTCGCCGACGTGGTGCCCGAGGGTGTCGTTGACCTCCTTGAAGCGGTCGAGGTCCAGCAGCACCAGGGCGACCTCGCCGGCCTGCACGGCGTCCGCGGTGCGGGTGCCGAGCAGCTTGCGGTTCGCGAGGCCGGTGAGGTCGTCGGACAGCGAGGTCTTCTCGGTGCGCTGGGCGACGATGCCGAAGGCGTAGACGGCCGCGAGCACGGGAGCCAGGAGCGGGACGAAGCCCGGGCCCGCCTGCATGGCCAGCGCGACGAGGGGCGCGAAGCAGAGCAGGGCCCCGCTGGTCAGCAGCTCGAAGGCCAGGTCCGGCCGCAGCGTCTCCCAGAGGCCCTCGCCCACCCGCCACGAGATCGCACGCGTCACGAGGAACTCGTTGACCAGGAAGAAGGTGAGACCGCCGGCGATGGCAGGCAGCAGCTCGGTCTCGGTGAGGGGCAGCGGGTGCTCGGCGTGCGCGTGGTGGCCGAGGAGCAGCATCACCAGCCAGGCTGCGGACCACGAGAGGGCGTACTGGCCGGCGTTGAACCCGGTCCGCCAGATCGCCTTGCGCTTGGTCGTGTCGCTGATGACGACGGCGACGGTCTGCATCGCGAGCGCCAGCGGAAGGTCGTAGCGGAGCAGGACCGCGAACACAAAGCAGGTCGAGAGCACGACGCCGTTGCTGTCGCCGCCGCCGGTGAACAGGGGGCGGAACTCGCTCAGCAGCAGCAGTCCCGCGATGGCGGCGAAGGCAGGCCCCAAGCGGTCGAGCGGCGGGATCGGGGACAGGAAGAGGGTGAGGGCGACGACGAGCAGGCCGCCGACAGCGACCGCGCCGACGAACGCGGTGAAGGCGTGCTCGCGCGGACCCGTGATGACGTTCCGGGGGTCAGGACGACTCGCGGCGGACACGTCACCACCCTTCACGCGCGCCAGAGGACCACCTGGGGTTCCCAGGCTCTTCTCAGGCTTCGGCAGCGAGGAGAGGCCCCTCGTTACTCCGAACGGGTGAGCGGCCTACTCCTCGAGCACGGTCGCGAGCGGGCGGGCCGCGTCGGGCCCCTGCGTCAGCAGGACCTGGAAGCCGTTGTCGTCCAGCACGGGAACGCCGAGCTTCACGGCCTTGTCGTACTTGCTCTGCCCCGGCTCGGCTCCGATGACGACGAAGTCGGTCTTCTTGCTCACGCTGCCGGTCACCTTGCCGCCGCGCTCCTGCACTGCCTCGCTCGCGCCGTCGCGGGAGTAGGACGCCAGGGTGCCGGTGATGACGACGGTCACGCCCTCGAGAGTGCGCGGACCCTCGTCAGCCCCCTCCTCCTGCATCCGGACTCCGGCCGCCTTCCACTTCTCGACGATGGCCCGGTGCCAGTCGACGGCGAACCACTCGACGACCGCGTGCGCGATGGTGGGGCCGACGCCGTCGGTGGCGGCGAGCTCCTCCTCGCTCGCGGTCGCGATCCGGTCGAGGTCGCGGAACGCGCGAGCCAGCTCACGGCTCGCGGTCGGCCCGACGTGCCGGATGCTCAGGCTGACGATGACCCGCCAGAGGTCGCGCTGCTTGGCCTTGTCGAGGTTGGCCAGCAGGTTGCTGCCGTTGGCGCTGAGGCTGCCGTCCTTGTTGCGAAAGAACTCGCTGCGCAACAGGTCGTCCTCGGTCAGGGCGAAGACGTCGCCCTCGTCGACCACGATGCCGTCGGTCAGCAGGGCGTCAGCGGCCTTGAACCCGAGCGCCTCGATGTCGAACGCTGCGCGGCTGGCCAGGAAGAAGATCCGCTCGCGCAGCTGGGCCGGGCAGCTCCGGTTGTTGGGGCAGCGCAGGTCGACGTCGCCCTCCTTCGCCGGCTTCAGCGGGGTGTCGCAGCTCGGGCACGCCTTCGGCATGACCCAGCGCTTCTCCGTACCGTCCCTCAGGGCCGCGACCGGACCGAGCACCTCGGGGATGACGTCGCCCGCCCGGCGGACGACGACGGTGTCGCCGATGAGGACGCCCTTGCGCTCGACCTCCTCCTGGTTGTGCAAGGTGGCCTGGCTGACCATCACGCCACCGACGTGCACCGGCTCGAGCTGCGCGAACGGCGTCACGCGGCCGGTGCGACCGGTGTTGACGAGGATGTCGAGGAGCTTGGTCGTGACCTCCTCCGGCGGGTACTTGTGCGCGATGGCCCAGCGCGGTGCCTTGCTCGTCGAGCCGAGGCGGCGCTGGAGGGCGACCTGGTCGACCTTGACGACGACGCCGTCGATGTCGTGCTCGACGTCGTGCCGGTGCTCGCCCCAGTGGGCGATGTAGCCGAGCGCGCCGTCGATGTCGTCGAACACCTCGTAGCGCTTGCTGGTCGGCAGGCCCCAGCTCTCGAGCGCCCGATAGGCCTCGGACTGAGACCGCGGCTCCCAGCCCTCGACCGCCCCGATGCCGTGCAGAGTCAGCGTCAGCGGCCGGGACGCGGTGACCCTCGGGTCCTTCTGGCGCAGCGAGCCGGCGGCCCCGTTGCGGGGGTTGACCAGCGGGGTCTTGCCGTCGGCGATCAGCCTCGCGTTGAGGTCCTCGAAGTCCTGGGTGGCCATGAACACCTCGCCGCGGACCTCGACGAGCGGCGGGAAGTCACCGGTCAGCCTGGTCGGGATGTTGCGCACGGTGCGGACGTTGGGGGTGATGTCCTCACCGGTGCGTCCGTCGCCTCGGGTGGCGCCTCGCTGCAGCACTCCGTCGCGGTAGACGAGAGCCACCGCGAGCCCGTCGATCTTGAGCTCGCAGAGGTACCTCGGCGTGCCCTCGCGCTCGGCCTTCGCCGCCCACGCCCGCAGCTCGTCCTCGTTGAAGACGTTGTCGAGCGACATCAGCCGCTCGAGGTGCTCCACGGGGGCGAAGTCGGTCGAGAAGGTCTCGTTGACCTTCTGGGTCGGGCTGTCGGGGGTGCGCAGCTCGGGATGCGCGTCCTCGATGGCCTCGAGCTCGCGCATGAGCCTGTCGTAGTCGGCGTCGGGCACCGACGGCTGGTTGGTGACGTAGTACTGGAAGGCGTAGTCGGTGAGGGTGCGGCTCAGCTCGGCGTGCCGCTGCGCTGCCTCGCTCACAGCTCTCCCGCCGCCTTCGTCACGTTCCTCATCGTCTGGAGCGCCTGGTGGTCGAAGGCCAGGCCGCAGGGCGGGGTCAGGGTCACGTCGCGCACCCCCACACGATCGCGCATGCGTCCGACGGTCTGCAGAGCGGCCTTCACGTCCCTGGGGACACCGAGCAGCAGGCCGGTGCCCTGCTCGAGCGCGGCGCCCAGCACGTCGTCGTCGCGCGGGTCGAGCATGGTCGCGTCGACGGAGATCGCGCCGGCGAGCGACAGCAGGTCGATCGGCGGCCGCGGCGCGCAGCAGTGGATCACGGTGTGCTCCGTGACGGCGAGGACGGTCAGCAGGTGCTCCCGCAGCGTCTGCGCGCTGGGCGCGCGCAGCGTCGCGAACCCGCTCGCCGTCGGGACCATCGCGTCGCGCACCCAGGGCAGGCTCGGCTCGTCGAGCTGCAGGACCAGCGTCGTGTCGGGCAGCCGGCGCTGGACGTCGGCCAGGTGGTCTGCGAGGCCCTGCGCGAGCGACTGCGCGAGGTCGCGCACCGCGGCGTGGTCGGCCAGCGCCTTCGACCCCCTGTGGAGCTCGAGCACCGTCGACAGCGTCCACGGGCCGGTCGCCTGCAGCTTGAGCACCTCGGGGTGGTTGCCGTGCAGCGCCAGCTCCAGCGCGTCCACGTCCTGCCGGAGCAGGTCCTTGGCCCGCTCCCCCTCGCGGCTGCTCCGCGGCGTGAGCCGCCACCCGCTCGGCTGCACGTCGACGTGCAGGTCCGCCAGCAGGGCGGCGCCCCTGCCGGCCAGGTCCGCGTAGTGACCCCGCTGCGGCAGCTCCGGCAGGTGCGGGATGGACAGCTCGCCGAGCACGACCTTCGCCGCCTCGAGCGGGTCGGTGCCGGGCAGCGACCCGACGCCGGTGGCGGTGCCGGTCCGCCAGAGCGTCACGTGCGGCGCGTGGCCTTCTTGGCCGGGGCCTTCTTCGCGGCCTTCGCCGGGGCCTTCCTCAGGTACGCGAGGTCGGACTCGAGCGCCGCGATCACCTCGTCACGCGGTGCGGTCGCACCCCGGACGGCGAGGGAGTACTGCTGGATCACCTCGAGGTCGGTGAGCTGCACGTCGTCGGCCATGCCCCCACCCTAGTGCGACGCCGGGAG
>CBIHPE010000034.1:0-21785 GCA_966212015.1 uncultured Frankiales bacterium
GGTCAGAGCAGGGGACTCATAATCCCTCGGTCGTGGGTTCGAGCCCCACCCGCCCCACTCACGCTCAGATGCATCGGTACCCGTGACCCAGGTCGGCGTCTTCACTTCAGCTTGCTGAGGTGGACCATCGCGTCGTAGAGCTGCTCGTCGGTCATCGGAGGTTCGGGGATCGCATGCGCTCGCTCGGCCCGGTAGGCGTCGAGCATGAGGTGAAGCTGGCGTCGCCACGCGTTGGGTGCCTTGGCACTGGTGGCGTCGATGATCCTGCCGTTGGACCAGATGAGGTTGACGATGTCCGCTCGGGTGATGTCCGGGCGAGCCTTGCCGGCCTGTTGGGCTAGGCGGAGGACGTCGTCGATCTGGCGGCACATCAGGTCGTGGATGTTCTCGGTCTCGGCGTTGCCGGGGAAGCGCCGGGAGAGGAAGTCGTTGAAGCCTCGGTCCCCGGCCTGGACGGCGAACAGGTTCTCCAGGTAGGCGACGAAGCCTTCCCACGGGTCTTCGGTCGCCATGGCCCTGTCTGCTCCCTCGAGGAACTCCTGGAGACGCGGTCTCAAGGCGGCCATGAGCAGGTCCAGCCGCGCCGGGAAGTGGCGGTACAGGGTGCCGATAGCGACACCAGCGTCACGCGCGATCTTCTCCAGGGACGCCTCGACGCCGCGGGCGGCGAACTCTGCCTGGGCTGCTGCGACGAGCTTGTCGTGGCTCTCCTGTGCGTCTCGGCGCAGGGGGCGTTGAGCCTGGGGGACGGCTGTCTGGCTCACGCTTCCAGCCTACCCGCTAATCGGAGGACCCCCTCCGGAATAGACTGAGGCATGCCTCCGGTTAGGCCGGGTGACAACCGGAGGGGTGCCTCATCTTGGCGCTCCGACCCCGACCCACCAGGAGTGGAGCCGATGAGCACCGACACCAGCGAGTCCGTAGTGACTGACCGAGCGCAACCAGCCGCTCATGCCAACCCCCACCACCAGCGACGCTGGCTGGCGCTCGGCGTCATCCTCATCGCCCAGATGATGCTGCTGCTCGACGCGACCATCGTGAACGTTGCGCTGCCCTCGATGCAGGCAGACCTCGGGTTCTCCGACGACGCCCGCGGCTGGGTGGTCACCGCGTACCTGCTCGCCTTCGGCAGCCTGCTCCTGCTCGGCGGACGGCTGGCGGACGCGTTCGGGCGCAAGAGCGTCTTCGTCGTCGGTCTCGTCGGGTTCGCCATTGCCTCGGCTGTGGCCGGCGCGGCCCCCAACATCGAGACGCTCATCACGGCGCGAGCCGTGCAGGGCGGGTTCGCTGCTGTCATGGCACCGGCGGCGTTGTCGCTGATCATGATCGTCTTCACCGACCCGAAGGAGCTCAGCAAGGCCTTCGCGATCTTCGGTGCCGTCGCCGGCAGCTCCGCGGCCATCGGCCTGATGCTTGGCGGAGTCCTGACCGACTACGCCGACTGGCGCTGGACCATGTACGTCAACGTCGCCTTCGCGGCCGTCGGGATCGTCGGCGCGCTCGCGCTGCTGCACAACACTGAAGAGACCAACAAGCCGAAGCTCTCGGTGCCGAGCACCGCCCTCGGGACCGCGGGCGTCTTCGGGTTGGTCTTCGGAGCATCAAGAGCCGCGACGGACGGTTGGGGTGCTGCGATCACCCTGACCTCCATCATCGCGGGGGTCTGCTCCTGGCCGTCTTCGTTGCTGTCCAGAAGATCGACCCGAACCCGCTCGTTCCGCTGCGCGTCGTCGCCGACCGCAACCGAGGCTCAGGACTGCTGACTCTCCTGCTCGGCCAGGCGGGCGTCTTCGGCCTGTTCTTGTTCCTGACCTACTACTTCCAGGGCGTCCTGGGCTACTCACCGTTCACGACCGGACTCGCCTTCCTGCCCATGATGGTGACCGTCGCCGTCGTCGCAACGGCGACCCAGAGCGTGCTGGTCAAGCACCTGACCATGCGCGCGATCGTCGCCGGCGGCCTCAGCATCGGCGGAGTCGGGGCAGCGCTGCTGACCCAGGCCGACGCGACGAGCCCCTACGCGGCCTGGGTCCTGCCCGGGCTGATCCTGGCCGGCGTCGGCATCGGCTCGGCCATCGTCTCCGCAGTCGCGCTCTCGCAGATGGGTGTTGAACCGCGTGACGCCGGATCCGCGGGAGCGCTCAACAACGTCGCCCAGCAGATCGGCGCGGCGCTCGGAATCGCGGTGATCAGCACCTTCGTCGCCACGGCCACCAGCAACTACCTGGACGACCACGGCAGCACTGCCGCCGCCGGCGCCACCATCCACGGGTTCGCCGTCGGGTTCTGGTGGGCCGCGGGCGCCTTCTGGGTCGGGGCAGTCCTCACCGGGTTCCTGATCCGCGGAGGCACGCGCTTTCACCAGGAGGGCGGCCAGCCCGAGCCCCTCGACGAGATCGCAGGCGGCGTCATCTGACGGCCGCAGCTGGCGGGTGGTCTCGACGCCCACCGGACGCCCTGCCGCCGCATCCCACGCAGCAAGGACAACCCGTTCAACAACACGAAGGAAGTCAGATCATGACCACCATCAGCATCATCGGCTCGGGCAACATGGCCAACGCCATCGGGACCCGAGCGGTCAACCACGGCCACACCGTCGAGCTCCTCGGCCGCAACACCGCCAAGGCTGAGGCGCTCGCCGAGAAGATCGGTGACGGAGCCACCGTCGGCACCTACGGCGACGTCCCGAAGGGCGACATCGTCATCGTCGCGGTCCTCTACGCCGGCGTGGTCGACGCGGTCGCCAGCTACGGAGACGCCCTGGCCGGCAAGATCCTTGTGGACATCTCCAACCCCTTCAACGCCGACGCCAGCGGCCTGGTGACCCCGACGTCGGCTGCCCACGAGCTGGCCGCCGTCGCTCCCGCCGGCGCCCATGTGCTCAAGGCCTTCAACACGATCTTTGGCCACGTGCTGGCCAAGGGCACACCACTGGCCGCGTTCATCGCGGGCGACAGCGTCGAAGCGAAGGCCACGTTCGGGACGTTCCTGGACAGCCTTGACCTGCGGCCACTCGACGCCGGCGGCCTGCAGGCGGCCCCCCTGTTGGAGCAGGCCGCACTCCTGCTCATGGGGCTGGCGCGCAACGGTGCCGGCTTCGAGCTTGCCCTCGGCGCAGAGGTCCTCTGACCCGCCGCACCAGCGAAGCGCGGGCCGGAGCCAAGGAGGGCCGGCCCGCGCTCTGGAGCTCTGCACGTAGCGCGGCGGTCGGGCCGGCTCCTCTGGAGAGCTGACGCATCAGGTGCGTCGGACCAGGAGGGGCCCGGCGCCGGGCGAGCGCGGGGGAGGGCCGACGCGGGGGACACGGGCCTTGTGAGCGAGGGCCCAGGCCCACATCAGCACGGCGGAGGGGACGAGCACAGCCCCGGCGAGCCAGGTCACGGCGAGGAGTGAGAGCGCGATCGGCAGGACGTACCCGCCGAGGACGGCGACGGTGACGACGCGCTGCACGCCCCACCAACGACCTTGCGGCCGGCCGGCCACGGGCTCGGCGCCGGTGATGCGGACGAGCAGCGCGATCACCGCTGGTGCTGCTGCCACGGTCAGCGCCACCACCGGTCCGTCCAGGCGCCACGACAGGCTCCAGATCAGCCAGGACAGGACCACGGCGAGAAGCGCCGTCACCATGCACGGGATGCGCCGGAAGCTCCACATGCCGTCGAGGGACACCGCCGCCCACATGAGCCAGCGACGCGTGAACGGCATCTGCTGCTCGCGCAGCGAGCGCCGGAACAGCAGGTCAGCGTGTGCTCGGTGCCGCCCGGCGAGACGGCGGGCCGCGGCGCGCTGACCGGCGGGGGCGCTGTCGACCAGGGCCGACGCCTGAGCGCAGTAGTGGTCGTGGAGCAGCGCGGGGAGCAGCTGCCGGCCGTAGGGGGCGAACCAGCCCCACAGCAGCGGCGGCACGGAGGCCAGATCCGTGATCTCCCCACGACCGGGGACCTGCCACAGCCAGGGAGGGGGACCGGCTGCCGGATCGGCCCCCGCGCCCGCCGCCTCACGGCTCGCCATGTCGAACGGGTCCTCGTAGACGAAGGCGGTCATCAACCGGAAGCGCCGGTCATCGACGACCTCGAGCGTCACCTTGGGCTGCTCCGCGTCGGCGCTGCTCAGGTAGAACGGCATCAGCTTCCCCCTCGGATCGACGCGACGATCCCACGAACGGGACCGGGAAGGGATCCCTGCCGTCGTCCGAGCGCTGGGGCGGGGAACGGGAGCGCGCCGGAGTGCGTCACACGTGCATGCGCTACCTGCTCGTGCCGGCGATGCTCGCGGCTGTCGTCTCCTGCGGGACGACCGGCCGCGACGGGCACGGCCAGGCCGCGCTGCTGCCAGGTGCCTCTCCCAGCCAGCAGCCGACCGTGGCATCCGGCGGTCAGGTCAGTGGCGAGGCTCGCGTGACCCAGCGCGCAACCCAGAGGGGCACCGCGACGCCGGTCGTCGTCACCCCGGCCTCGTCCGTCACGCGGGCTGCCACCACGTCGGGGAAGCTGACGGAGCAGTCCTCCGGGCAGACCGTGCGGCTCAAGCGAGGCGCTCGGCTCGAGGTTTCGCTCCCCGGCGGTAGCGCGGGCGGCTACGCGCAGCCCGCGAGCAGCGACGCGAGCGTCCTCGCACGCACCGCGTCGAGCGGGGGGTACCCGACGGAGCAGCCCGCCCGCGCCGTGTTCGTCGCCGTCGGGGCCGGGACCGCCGACCTCACGTCGACCACCGACTTCACGTGCCTGCACGCACACCCCAGCTGCCTGCCGCCGCAGCGCGCCTGGCACGTCCGCGTGATCGTCTCGTAGGTCGCCTCCGCGCAGTGCTGAGCGGCGGCCGCGTCAGCGACGAACGCGGTCGTACCAGCCCTGCAGGTCGACCTCCTGGGTGAAGCGGACCCCGGCGACGCGGTGCCCGAAGGACTGCCAGTCCTGCCAGGCGACCCGGCCGCAGACCTCGTCGGAGCTGTCGCCGAGCTGCACCTCGAGCGCGACGACGTCGCCGACGTCGAGCTGCAGGTCGGTCGAGTGGGCACGCAGCCCGCCCCGGCTCACATCGACCGAGCGACAGGCAACGGCCGTCTTGCGCGCGCCCAGCACCTGCAGGCTGACGGGCAGCGCGATCGGGTACCGCTGATGGGCCCGTCGCGTTCGGGTGCCTCGCGGCTCCCCGAGCCGGACGCAGAAGCTGCCGTCGACGTGGATCTCGTCGACGACACCGTCGCAGCGGTGCACCTCGTCGGCGACGCGCCACGCGGTGTCGACGAGCATCCCGACCGCGATCCCGGGCATCGGCACCAGGACGTCGATCAGGCCGTCGTCGCTCTTGGAGGCGTGGCCGGTGAGTGTCGTCGCGCCTGACCGGACCGCGACGGCGTCGCCGAGGTAGGGATACCAGCGCGTCGGGGTCTGGAGCGTCATCGCGGACCTCCTTCCTGCTGAGCGTGCCCCTGCGGGCCGTGCTTGTCGATCCGGCATCCGGGTGACGGTCGCACCCGCACGAAGGGGCCGTGAGGTGGTCTCAGCCGCGGACCTTCGTGACGACTGCCTCGAGGCGCTTGGTCCTGGTCTCTGGCTTCTTGGCGTCCTCGACGGAGCGGACGTGCTCCTTGCGGTGACTGGGGGCGAGCCTGTCGAAGGCTGCGCGGGCGCCGGCAGCGTCGAGCGCTGCGGCGAGGTCGGACGGCACGTCGACGGTGCGCTCGTCGGTGTCGAGGCGGACGAGCACCTCGATCTCGTCGCCCGCCTCGACGCCCGCCGCAGTGCGGATCGCCTTGTTGAAGCCGAGCAGGGTCTCGCCGCCCATCCGGCCGATCCGTCCGGCGAACGTGTAGGTGCCGTTCACGGTGACCTGGACGGCCGGGGTCTTGGCACCCTTGCCGATCTCGGCCAGCTGCTCGTCTGTGAGGACGACGGCGGCCGCCGGTCCGCGCGGCTGCAGGACCGTGCGGATCCGGAGGCCTTGGCTCACGCGGCGTCCTTGCGGGAGCCGATGCGGATGCTGTTGCCGAACGGGTCGCGCAGGCCGAAGTCGGTGCCGTAGTCGCGCTCGGTCGGCTCGTCGGTGATCTCGACGCCGGCGGCGAGGAGCTTCTCGTAGGTGCCGATGGGGTCGTCGGTCGTGAAGAACAGGTTGCCGGCGGTGGCGCCCTTGGTGAGCAGCTCGCGGGCCTGCGCGGCCGTCGCGTCGTCGAGAGCGGGAACGCCAGGGCGCTCGAGCAGGATCTCGCGGCTCTTGTCGCCGGGGACGTTGATCGTGAGCCACCGCATGAAGCCGAGGTCGGCGTCGGTGTGGACCTCGAGGCCGAGCTTCCCGACGTAGAAGTCGAGGGCCTCGTCCTGGTCGAGGACGTAGAGGGACGTGATGGTGAGTGAGGAGATCATGCGTCAGACGCTAGGCCCGCTCCGGTCGCCCTGTCGTTGTCCAGAACTGCTCAGCTCGGCCGCGTCCAGGCCTTCTCGAAGCAGGTCGGTACGACCCCGGTGACCCCTGCCCCACCGGCGCGGAAGTCGGTGGGGGTCTGCCCGACGATCTCCTTGAAGCGGCGGCTGAACGTGGCCAGGCTGGTGAAGCCGACGTCGGTGCAGACCTCCGCGACGGTGCGGTCGGTGCGTCGCAGCAGGCTCATCGCCCGCTCGATCCGGCGACGGGCCAGGTAGCGACCCGGGGTCTCGCCGAAGACGGCCTTGAAGCGGCGGGTGAAGTGCGCCTCGCTCATGTAGGCCACGCCGGCGAGGGCGGGAACGTCGAGGGGTGAGGCGAAGCTGCGGTCGATCGCGTCCCGGGCCCGGAGCAGGCGCCGGTTCTCGTCCTCCTGCGCCGCGCCCACGTGGGCAGCGTAGGTCGCGGCTGCTTGTAGCGTCCGGACGCATGACTCAGGTCGCGCTCGTCACTGGCTCGTCGTCCGGCATCGGGGAGGCGACCGCGCGGCGGCTGGCCGCTGAGGGCTTCCACGTTGTGGTGAACAGCCGCAGCTCCGTCGAGGCGGGCGAGGCCGTCGCGGCGTCGATCGGCGGCGACTACCTGCAGGCCGACGTCGGTGACGAGATCGCGGCAGCAGGGCTGGCGGCAGAGGTGCTCCGTCGCTTCGGGCGGATCGACTGCCTGGTCAACAACGCCGGGACGACCGAGGTCATCCCGCACCCGGACCTCAAGGCGGCGACGCCGGAGATCTGGCGCCGGCTCTACGACGTGAACGTCGTCGCGCCGTTCGTCCTCGTCACGGCGCTGGAGGAGGCCCTGCGCGCCTCGAAGGGCTGCGTCGTCAACGTGTCGTCGCTCGCTGGAGTCCGGCCGACCGGCAGCTCGATCCCCTACGCCGCAAGCAAAGCCGCCTTCAACCACCAGACGAGGCTGCTCGCGAAGGCGCTCGCCCCGGACGTTCGGGTCAACGCGGTCGCTCCCGGTCTGGTGGACACGCCCTGGACTGCGGACTGGGACGAGCTGCGGGCGCTCGTGACGGCGATCGCGCCGATGAAGCGGACGGCCACCGCGGACGACGTCGCGGAGTCGGTGCTTGCCTTCGTGCGGTCGGACTACGTGACCGGCGAGGTCCTCGTCCTCGACGGCGGCCTGTCCCTGCTTCCCTGACCTTCCCGGTCAGGCGGCAAAGGCCGCCCTCGCCAGCTCCTCCGCACCGCTGAGCCCGGCGTCGACGAGGCGTCCGCCGCGTTGCCCGAGCACCACCCCGTCCAGCACGCGCCCGCCGCGTACCGCTCGGAACACCAGGCACCCTCCGGCAGCGCTCGTGGAACCGGTCTTGCCCGCGACGAAGCCCTCGTGGCCCAGCAGCCGGTTCGTGTTGCGGACCCGTCCCGCGACCGGGAGCACAGCCGAGGTCGAGCCCATCACGGCGGCGAGCTCGGCCGAGCGGAGCGCCGCGCGAAGGAGCAGCAGCTGGTCGTGCGCGGTCGACACGGTGCTGTCCCGGTAGCCGCTCGGGTCGGTGTAGGTCGTGTCGTGCATGCCGAGCTGCCGCGCCGTCTGGTTCATCAGGTCGACGAACGCCGAGCGGCTGCCGGACACGCGCTGCGCAAGCATGACGGCGACGTTGTTGGCGCTCGGCAGCAGCAGGGCCTGGAGCGCTTCGTGCCGGTCGAGCACCTCGCCCTTCCGCACGGCGATGACGGACTCGCCGCGACGGGCTCGTCGCTTCCACTCTGCGACGTCGTCGCCGTCGACCGCGAGCTGGGCCCCGCGGCGCAGGTGGTGGACCGTCAGGTAGGCCGTCATCACCTTGGCGACGCTCGCGATCGGCACGGGCCGCTGGTCTGGCGAGCTGAACTGCTGGCCGTCGAGGGCGTAGCTGGCCTGCCCGTCTGCCGGCCACCTGATGGTCGTCCAGCCGTTGGGCGTCGGGGCGCTCGTGTGCGGTGACGTGGTCTGACGCGGAGGCGAGGCGACCAGGTCGGGCGCGGAGCAGCCGACGGCGAGGGCGGCGAGCGCCAACGCGGTGGCGCGGGTGATGAGGGACATGCCGCCACGCTGGAGCAGCCAGGTCGCGGAGCCGTCGTCACCTCGTCACGGCTGCGCCACGCCTTCTGTAGCGCTCCTGTGACAGACCGGCGACCGCGCCGTGGCACGGCGCACGCACGGTGGAGCGGTGTTCTGGCAACTGGCCTACGAGGTCCTCGGGCAGGTGCACGGGGCAGCGCCCCGGTCGCACCTGCTGCCGTTCGCGCTGTGCGCACTGGTCCTCGCACCGCTGGCCGCGTTCGTCGCGAGGAGGGCCACCCGGTCGTGGGTGGCGAGCGTGCTCGGTGGCCTCGCCGGGCTGGCGCTCGCCGTCGCCCTCGGCCTCACGCTCTTCCGCAGCGGTGGCGTGCCCGGCGGCCTCTGGCGGCTGCGGACCTGTGCCGTGACCGACCCGGTCCTGATGTCCGGGGACGGCCTGGCCAACCTCGCGCTCTTCGCGCCCGCGGCGTTCCTCGCGGTCCTCGCGATCGGGCGGCCTGGTCGGGTGGCGGCCGGCGTCGCGGCGACCAGCGTCGTCGTCGAGGTGCTGCAGGCCCTGCGCAACGTGGGCGTCTGCGACTCGAGCGACGCCCTGCTCAACACCCTTGGCGGGCTCGGCGCCGCGCTGATCGCGGCCCTGCTGCGCGCCGGGTTCCTGCGGCTGCGCCCCCTCGTCGTGCCAGGATCGGACCCGTGCCCCAGATCCTGCTGATCGAGGACGACCCCCACGTCCGCGAGGGCCTGGAGATGGCACTGCGGCACCTGGGTCACGACGTGCGCTCCCGGGGTGACGGGGAGACCGGGATCGAGGCGATCAGCGCATCGGAGCCCGACGTCGTGGTGCTCGACGTGATGCTGCCCGGAGCCGACGGGTTCGAGGTGTGCCGCCGGGTGAGGGCCTTCTCGAACGTGCCGATCGTGATGCTCACGGCCCGCAGCGACGACATGGACGTCGTCGCGGGGCTCGAGGCTGGCGCGGACGACTACCTCACCAAGCCGGTGCAGCCTCGGGTGCTGGAGGCGAAGCTGAAGGCGGTGCTGCGCAGGGTGGGTCCGGCGTCGTCGTCAGCCGGCCCGCTGGCGTTCGGAGACCTGGTCGTCGACCGCGCGTCGCTCGTCGTGACCAAGGGCGGGCGGCACCTCGACCTGACCCCGATGGAGCTGCGACTGCTGCTTGAGCTCGCGGGCAACCCTGGGCTCGTCCTGTCGCGCCAGCAGCTGCTGGCCTCGGTCTGGGGCCAGGACTACCTGGGGGACTCGCGGCTCGTCGACGCCTGCGTCCAGCGGCTGCGCGCCAAGATCGAGGACGTCGCGGCCGAACCGCAGCTGCTGAGGACGGTCCGCGGCTTCGGCTACCGCTTCGGCACATGAGGCGGCGCGGCAGCCTGCGGCAGGGGTTGCTCCAAGGGTTCGTCGGGGTCGCTCTCGTCTCGGCGATCGTCGCCTCCGTCGCGACAGTCATCGGCTTCCTCGTCGTCGCGAACCAGCACCCCATCGGTGCCAACCGGGTCGGGCGCCGCCTGACCGACTGGCTCCCGTCGACCCCGTCGACGCAGCAGGTCGAGGTGACCCTCGTCGCGATCGGGCTGCTGCTGCTGGCGCTCGCGGTCTCCGTCGCGCTCTCCCTCGCCGAGCGGGTGCTGCGCCCGGTCGGCGACCTCGCGGACGCCGCCGACCGGATGGCGGCCGGCGACCTCAGCGCCCGCACCGATCCGAGGGGCGACGACGAGATCGCGGACGTCGGGCGCTCCTTCAACGCGATGGCCGACACCGTCGACCGCTCGGTCAGCACCGCCCGCCGGTTCGCCGCCGACGTGTCCCACGAGCTGCGCACGCCGCTGGCAGCCATGACCGCCGTCACTGACGTGCTGTCCGCCCACACCTCCGGCATGACCCCCGAGGCCGCTCAGGCGACGCAGCTGGTCGTTCGCGAGATCGGCCATCTCGACCGGCTGGTGTCGGACCTCATCGAGATCTCGCGCTTCGACGCCGGCACTGCTCTGCTCGACCCGGAGCGCGTGGACGTCGCCGCAGCGATCGTGACGACGCTGGAGGTCAGGGGCTGGACGGGCACGGTGCAGGTGGAGGTGCCGGACGGCCTCACGGCGCACCTCGACCTGCGCCGGTTCGACGTCGTGGTCGCGAACCTGGTGGGCAACGCCGTGAAGTACGGAGCGGCGCCGGTCACCGTCAGGGCCTGGGACGACGGGCAGCTCGTGGTCGAGGTGACCGACCACGGTCGGGGCATCGCGCCCGATGCGCTCCCGCACCTGTTCGAGCGCTTCTACAAGGCCGACGCGTCTCGGGCCCGTTCCGACGGCAGCGGCCTCGGCCTGGCCATCGCCCTGGAGAACGCGCGGCTGCACGGCGGGGACATCGCAGCGGGCAACGCCCCGGCCGGTGGAGCCGTGTTCCGCCTCACGCTGCCGGGCTGACGGGCGGCGCCTCTGGCAGAGTCAGGCGCATGGAGGTCCTGACCCCACCGCAGCTGCTGCAAGCCCGGGAGTCGGGCGCGCTGGTCGCCCGCATCCTGCAGACCGTCAAGAGCCGGTGCGAGGTCGGCACGAACCTGCTCGACATCGACGCCTGGACGCACTCGGCGATCGTCGAGGCCGGCGCGGAGTCCTGCTACGTCGACTACGCGCCGTCGTTCGGCCGCGGCCCCTTCGGGCACTGGATCTGCACCTCGGTCAACGACGCCGTCCTGCACGGGCTGCCGCACGACTACGCCCTGGCCGACGGCGACCTGCTGTCCCTCGATCTCGCCGTCTCGCTGAACGGGGTCGTCGCCGACTCGGCGATCAGCTTCGTCGTCGGTGAGCTGAAGTCCCCCAAGGACGCAGCGATGATCGCGATCACGGAGCGGGCGCTGACAGCCGGCATCGGCGCCGTGCGGCCGGGTGCGCGCGTCGGTGACATCTCCTACGCCATCGGGTCGGTGCTGCGCGGAGCCGGCTACCGGATCAACACGGAGTTCGGCGGGCACGGCGTCGGGACGACGATGCACCAGGACCCGCACGTCGCCAACGACGGGCGGCCGGGTCAGGGGGCGAAGCTGCAGCCGGGCATGCTGCTAGCCCTCGAGCCGTGGGTGATGGCCGACACGGCGAAGCTCGTCACCGACGCCGACGGCTGGACGCTGCGCAGCAAGACGGGGTGCCGCACCGCGCACAGCGAGCACACGGTGGCGATCACGCAGTTCGGCGCCGAGGTCCTGACGTCCGTCAGGGCTTGAGGCCCAACGCAACCAGGACCGACGTGACCAGCGGCTGTCGCCTCAGGCTGGCAGCTGCATCACGACGTGCCGGGAGCCCTTGCGCAGGACGAAGCCGACTGCCGATGCCAGGACCGCTGCCGCGCCGATCCCGATGAGCACGCGGCCGATCATCAGCTGGTTCTGGAAGTTCGCCTTGTACTCGGAGGCCGTGGACGCACCCGAGTCGCGGCCGTCCAGCAGGCAGACGGGCGCGTTGGTCTCGTGCTGCACGCAGTCCCGGAAGCTGGTGTAGAGGTCCTGGTGGTGCGCGCCGCTGTGGTGCATGGCAAACCCGAGCGCCCCGGCGAGGAGCCCGATGACGAGCAAGAGCCAGGCGTGGCGAGTGAGGCGTGTGGTGAGAGGCATGACGGGTTCTCCTTCGGCTGGACGCGTGGTGGCGAGAGCCAGGGAACCGGGCCTGCGTGCCGTCGACCGTTCGCGAGCGGACGCTTCCGCTCACGATCCCGGCAGGCCGACCGCCACGGTCCGCGGCGCGCTGGCCCGGGACCTCGTGGAGCCGCTGGGGATGATCATCCGCCCGTGGGCGTATCGGGCTACTCCGGGCTACCCGGACAGGACCGGGAAACCGGCCACGGGTAGGCGGAAACGGGCGCAGCGGACGGTGCGTGTTCCGCCATTTCTGGCCATGTCCGGACAGCCGTCCGGCCGTAAGGATGCTCAGCAGACACCCGTGGGGGGAGCAAGCACGTGCCCGTTCGACTGCTCGTCGTGGACGACGACCCGAGCCTGCGCCGCCTGTTCGAGCTGCTCGGCGACGACGACCCGCGGATCGACGGCATCGACACCGCGGCCAACGGCGAGGCGGCGCTCGCCACGGCAGCCCGGGTGGCGCCCGACGGCATCGTCCTCGACGCCGACCTGCGCGGTGAGGACGGGCTCGCCCTCATCCCCGGACTGCAGTTGGCCGACCCCGGCGCGGTCGTCGTCGTGTTCAGCTCCTCGCCGCACGCCGACGACGTCCAGGCGAGGCGCGCCGGGGCGGACGCGTTCGTCGAGAAGGGCACCGACCCGGAGGTGCTGCTGACCCGCGTCATCGACCTGGTCGACCGGCGGAGGGCCGCCGCTACTCACGAGTAGCCGTCGGGCAGGATGTGACTCAGCCGACACACGCGGAGGGTCACACCCGGATGAAGCCTGACCTCAGCTCGCTGCTGCGCGACCTGCAGGACGAGCACGACGCTCTCGACGAGCGGGTTGCCGGACTGACCGAGGAGCAGTGGCGCACGCCGACGCCGGCCGACGGCTGGGACATCGCCGACTGCATCAGCCACCTGACCTACTTCGACGGGACAGCGGGTCTCGCCCTGACCGACGCCGACGGGTTCGCGGCCCACGTCACCGAGCTGTTCGGCAACCTCGACTCGGGGGCAGACACGGCGATCGGGCGCGGCCAGTCGGGGGCTGACCTGCTGGCGCAGTGGCGCTCGGGCCGGGCCGCGCTGCTGTCGCACGCGTCGTCGGCCGATCCCTCCGTGCGCGTGCCCTGGTACGGGCCGCCGATGTCGCTCGCCTCGTTCGTGACAGCCCGGCTGATGGAGACCTGGGCCCACGGGCAGGACGTGTCCGACGCCCTCGGGCTCGCGCCGGTCACCTCCGAGCGGCTCAGGCACGTGTGCCACATCGGCGTCGGAGCGCGTGCCTATGCCTACCTGGTGCACGGGGTCGAGGACGGGGGTGCTCCGGTGCACGTCGCGCTCACCGGACCAGGAGCCGGCACGTGGGGCCCGCCGGACGCTGATGACCGCATCACCGGCACGGCGCTGGACTTCGCCCTGCTGGTGACGCAGCGCCGGCACATCTCCGACGTCGCGCTGACCGTCGAGGGCGACACAGCGGAGCAGTGGATGTCGATCGCCCAGGCGTACGCCGGTCCTGCCGGCACCGGCCGGAAGCCGCTCTCATGACCGTTCTGGGAACTGCGGTCGACCGCAACGACTCGGCCTTCGTGCAGAACACGTCCGACATGCTCGAGCTGGTCGACGCCCTGAACGAGCAGCTGCACCTGGCCGGCCAGGGCGGCAGCGAGAAGGGCGTCGCCCGCCACAAGGCGGCCGGCAAGCTGACCGTCCGCGAGCGGGTCGCGGCGCTCATCGACCCCGACACACCGTTCCTCGAGATCGGTGCGCTCGCCGGCTTCTACACCGACTACCCGGTCGGCGGCGGTGCGATCGTGGGCATCGGCACGATCAGCGGTACGGAGTGCGTGATCTTCGGCCACGACCCGACCGTGCTCGGTGGCGCCCTCACGCAGACGTCGATCCCCAAGATCGACCGGGCGCTGCAGATCGCCCGGCAGAACCGGCTGCCCTACGTGCAGCTGATCGAGTCGGCGGGCGGTGACCTGCGGCCGCGGGGCAGCGACATCGAGGAGATCCTGCGCGGCGCGACCTTCCACTTCGCCGGCTCGGGCGGCTTCTTCTACGAGACGACCTCGCTGTCCGGCGTGGGCATCCCGACCGTCGCGATCGTCTTCGGGTCGTCGACCGCAGGCGGGGCCTACATGCCGGGGCTGTCGGAGTACACGATCCTGGTGAAGGACAACGCCAAGGTGTTCCTGGGCGGCCCGCCGCTCGTGAAGGTGGCGACCGGCGAGGAGTCGTCGGACGAGGAGCTCGGCGGGGCCGAGATGCACGCGTCCGTCAGCGGGCTCGCCGACTACCTCGCCGAGGACGAGCTCGACGCGATCCGGCAGTGCCGCGACGTGGTGCGGCACCTGCACTGGCGGAAGGAGGGCCCGGGCCCGGTGGGTCCCGGCGTCGAGCCGGTGCTGGACCCCGAGGACCTGCTCGGGCTGGTGTCCAAGGACCTGCGGCAGCCGCTCGACGTGCGCGAGGTCATCGGCCGCATCGTCGACGGGTCGGAGTTCGAGGAGTTCAAGGAGCGCTACGGCACCACGCTCGTCTGCGGCTGGGCCGAGATCCACGGCTTCGCCGTCGGGATCCTCGGCAACAACGGGCCGCTGTTCCCCGAGTCGTCGCAGAAGGCGCGGCAGTTCATCGAGCTGTGCAACAAGACCTCGACGCCGCTGGTGTTCCTGCAGAACATCACCGGCTACATGGTCGGCAAGGACTACGAGCAGGCCGGCATGGTCAAGTGGGGCAGCCAGATGATCAACGCGCTGTCCAACAGCTCGGTGCCGCACGTGACGGTGATCCTCGGGTCCTCCTACGGGGCGGGCAACTACGGGATGGGCGGCCGCGGGTTCGGCACCCGGTTCGTGTTCCTGTGGCCGACCGCGAAGATCGCCGTGATGGGCCCGCAGCAGATCGCCGGCGTCATGTCGATCGTGCGCCGCGCGCAGGCCGCTCGGAAGGGCGAGGAGGTCGACGAGGCGCTCGAGAAGATGATCACGGACGCGGTCGCGGAGGTGCAGGAGCGCCAGTCGCTCGCCATGTACGCCAGCGGGCGCGGCGTCGACGACGGCGTCATCGACCCGCGCGACACGAGGACCGTGATCGGCCTGGCCCTGTCCGCCTGCCACTCGGGCCCGGTCGTCGGCACCGGCTCCGGTGCCGCGCAGTCGTTCGGAGCGTTCCGGTGAGCCGCCCCATCCGCCGGCTCCTGGTCGCGAACCGCGGCGAGATCGCCCGGCGCATCCAGCGCACTGCCCACGCGATGGGCATCGACACGATCGCGGTCTACGCGGACGGCGACGCGATGGCGCCGTTCGTGCGCGAGGCCACGGTCGCCGTCGCCCTGCGCGGCACCACGGCGGCCGAGACCTACCTCGACGTCGACAAGGTGCTGGCCGCTGCTCAGCGGGCCGGAGCCGACGCGGTCCACCCGGGTTACGGGTTCCTGTCCGAGAACGCCGGCTTCGCCCAGGCCGTCATCGACGCCGGCATGACGTGGGTCGGTCCCTCGCCGAAGGCGATCGCCGCCATGGGCGACAAGCTCGAGGCGAAGAAGCTGCTCGCGGCAGCGGGCGTACCCACCCTCGACGCGCCACCCGGCGTGTTCCCCGTGCTGGTGAAGGCCGCGATGGGCGGCGGCGGCAAGGGCATGCGCGTCGTGCACTCCGCTGCCGAGCTCGAGGAGGCGCAGGCCGGTGCCCGCCGCGAGGCGCTCGCCGCCTTCGGCGACGACACGGTGTTCCTGGAGCGGTACCTCACCGGAGCCCGGCACGTCGAGGTGCAGATCCTCGGCGACAGCCACGGCAACCTCGTGCACCTTGGCGAGCGCGAGTGCTCGATCCAGCGCCGCCACCAGAAGGTCATCGAGGAGGCCCCGTCGCCCGCGGTCGACGCCTCGCTGCGTGCAGAGCTGGGCGAGGCCGCTCTCAAGGCCGCCCGGGCCATCGGCTACGAGAACGCCGGCACCGTCGAGTTCCTCCTCGACGGCCGGGAGTTCTACTTCCTGGAGGTCAACACCCGCCTGCAGGTCGAGCACCCGGTCACCGAGATGGTCACCGGCCTCGACCTGGTGCGCGAGCAGCTGCTGGTCGCCCAGGGCGCGCCGCTCGCCTTCACGCAGGAGGACGTGACCCTTACCGGTCACGCCGTGGAGGCCCGGCTCTACGCCGAGGACCCGGCCAACGACTTCCTCCCCGTTACCGGCACGGTCCTGACCTGGGAGCCCGCCCCCGGTGCCCGCTACGACAGCGGCATCGAGAGCGGATCGGTCATCGGCGTCGAGTTCGACCCGATGCTCGCCAAGGTCGTCACGCACGCCCCGACCCGCACCGAGGCGTCCCTGGCCCTCGCGCTCGCGCTCGAGCGGACCGCGGTGCAGGGCACGGTCACGAACCGTGACTTCCTGGTCGGGGTGCTGCGGCACGAGGCGTTCCTCGCGGGCGACACGACGACCGACTTCATCGAGCGCATCGACCCGCCGCGGGCGAAGGAGGTCTACGTCGCGCAGCTCGAGCACTGCGCCGTGCTGGCCGCCCTGACGGCTGCCGCCTGGCGCCGGGCCGCGTCCCCGACGGGCCGCTTCCCGGCGGGCTGGCGCAACGGGTTCCTGCCGCCCGAGTCCTTCCGCTACCGGCACGGCGAGCACGAGATCGCGGTCTCCTACCGGGCCCGGCGCGACGGGACCTTCGAGGTCACAGCGGGCGAGAACGCCTGGGACGCAACGGTTCTCGCCGTGACGCCTGACGGCATCGAGGCGGAGATCGACGGCGTGCGGCACCGCACCCCGGTGCGCAGCGCCGGCGACCGCTGGTGGGTCGGTGAGGTCGAGCTGAGCCTCGTCCCGCGCTTCCCCGTGAAGGAGAAGGAGGTCGTCGAGGGCGGCCTCGTCGCGCCGCTGCCCGGTGGCGTCATCTCGGTCAGCGTGGCGGCGGGCGATGCGGTCACCGCGGGCCAGCTGCTCGTCGTCGTGGAGGCCATGAAGATGGAGCACCGCATCACCGCCCCCGCCGACGGCACCGTCGACGAGGTCCGGGTGACGGTCGGCCAGCAGGTGGCTGCCGGTGACCTGCTGGTGGTGCTCTCGTGACCTCGCCGGTGCGCATCGCGAACTGCAGCGGCTTCTACGGCGACCGGCTCGCCGCCGCCCGCGAGATGGTCGAGGACGGGCCGATCGACGTGCTCACCGGCGACTGGCTCGCCGAGCTGACGATGCTGATCCTGTTCAAGGACCGCTTCAAGAACCCCGACGGCGGCTTCGCCAAGACCTTCGTGCGGCAGATGGAGCAGGTCATGGGCACCTGCCTCGAGCGCGGCATCAAGGTCGTCGCCAACGCCGGCGGTCTCAACCCGGCCGGCTGCGCCCGTGCCGTGGAGACCGTCGCTGCCGGGCTCGGGATGTCGCCGCGGATCGCCTACGTGACAGGCGATGACGTGCTGCCGCGCCTGTCGGAGCTCGGCGACCTGACCAACCTCGACACCGGTGAGCCGCTCGGCGACCGGACCGTTCTCACCGCCAACGCCTACCTCGGCGGCTGGGGCATCGTCGACGCCCTCGACCGCGGCGCCGACATCGTCATCACCGGCCGCACGACCGACGCGGCGATCGTCATGGCCCCGGCCGCGCACCGCCACGGCTGGAAGCGCGACGACTGGGACGCCCTCGCCGGCGCCCTCGTCGCCGGGCACGTCATCGAGTGCGGAACGCAGGCGACCGGCGGCAACTACGCCTTCTTCAGCGAGATCCCGAACCTCATCCACCCGGGCTTCCCCATCGCCGAGATCGCCTCCGACGGCTCCTCCGTCATCACCAAGCACGACGCGCACGCCGGCGCGGTGACGGTCGGAACGGTCACGGCGCAGCTGCTCTACGAGATCGGCCCCCCGGCCTACCTCAACCCCGACGTCACCGCGCGCTTCGACAGCATCGTGCTGTCGGAGGAGGGCAAGGACCGGGTGCGGATCAGCGGCGTGAAGGGCGAGGCGCCGCCGAGGACGTCGAAGGTGTGCCTCAACCTCGCGGGCGCGACCAAGGCGACCTACTCGTTCCTGCTCGTGGGCCTCGACCCGGAGAAGAAGGCGGACCTGCTCGTCGACGGCCTGTTCGCGGCACTGCCTGGCGGGCGTGACTACTTCGAGTCCGTCGAGATCGACCTGGTGCGCTCCGACCAGGACGACCCGGTCCGCAACGAGACGGCGATCTCGCAGCTCCGGATCTCCCTGAAGGACAAGGACGCCGACAAGTTCGGCCGGGCCCTGAGCGGAGCCATCACCGAGCTGGCCCTGGCGTCGTACCCGGGCTTCTTCGGCGGCCCCTCGTCCTCGCAGGCCTACGGCGTCTACTGGCCGGCGCTCATGGACAGCACCCTGCTGACCCACGAGGTCACGGTCGGGGACGAGGTGGTGTCGGTCGCGCCGACGCTGGCGGACCCGACCACCGCTGACGTACCCGCCGTCTCCCGGGCTACCGTGCCAGGCGGTCCCACCCGTCGCGCTCCTCTGGGCCTGGTCGCGGGGGCCCGCTCCGGGGACAAGGGCGGCAACGCCAACCTCGGCGTCTGGGTGCGCACCGACGAGGAGTACGCCTGGCTGGAGAGCCTGCTGACCGTCGACAAGCTGAAGCAGCTGATGCCGGAGGCGGGGCGCGTGGAGCGGTTCGAGCTGCCGAGCATCCGCTCCCTCAACTTCGTCCTGCACGGGCTGCTCGGCGAGGGCGTCGCGTCCTCCACACGCCTCGACCCCCAGGCGAAGTCGTTGGGGGAGTACCTCCGCGCGAAGCACGTCGAGATCCCGGAGGCCTTCCTGTGAGTGTCCGCTACGAGGTCACCAAGGGCGTCGCCGTCCTCACGCTCGACGAGGTCGACAACCGCAACGCCCTCAACGCCAGGCTCATCAACGGCATCGGCGACGGCCTGACCGCTGCGCTGGCGGACGACACGGTGCGGGTCGTGCTGCTGACGCACGACGGGCCGGTGTTCTGCGCGGGTGCCGACCTCAAGGGCGGCGGCCAGGAGGAGGCGCGGTTCGGCTTCCCCGAGGTGCTGTCGCTCATGCAGGACTCACCGAAGCCGGTCGTCGCGGTCCTGCGCGGCCCGGCCATGGGCGGTGGCGTCGGCCTCGCCGCGGCTGCCGACCTGTCGCTCGCCTCGACCGACGTGACCTTCGGCTTCACCGAGGTGCGCATCGGCCTGGCCCCGGCCATGATCTCCGTCGTCTGCCTGCCGAAGCTTTCGAAGGCCGACGCGGCCGAGCTGTTCCTGACCGGTCGCAAGATCCCGGCTGCCCGGGCCGCGGAGGTCGGGCTCATCAACCGCGCCGTCCCGCCGGCCGACCTCGACGACGCCGTCACCGAGCTGCTGCACGAGCTCGTCGCGGGCAGCCCCGGCGGGCTGGCTACGTCCAAGGAGCTGCTGCGCGACGTCCCGGCGATGTCCCGCGAGGACGCGTTCGCGCACACTCAAGCCCTGTCGGCCCGGCTGTTCCAGAGCCCCGAGGCCGCCGAGGGCATCGCCGCCTTCCGCGAGAAGCGCCCCGCGAGCTGGGTCCCGCGCGGCTGACCCCCTGCGAGTCCCTGGGACATGAGGGCGGGACTCGCCGGCGTGTCGGGTCCGGGAAGTCCCTGGGACCGCGGGCTCAGGTCAGAGCGAGGCCCTGGCGGTAGCCGGCTTCGGCCGCCAGGGGGCGGCGGGACGGGTCGAGGGGGTTGGGGCCGAACGCCTCCTCGGCGCCGTCGTCGGCCATCACCACGGTGACGCCGGGACGCGAGGCCGCCTCGCGCTCGACGACGGCCTTCATCGGCCCCTGGGTGAGCGGCGCGAGGAGCAGCACCTCGTCGCAAGAGGCCGCGAGGTCGAGGTTCGTCCCTGAGCGCACGCCGCCGTCGATGAGCAGGCGGCCGAGCAGGGGCACCGGTGGCCAGACGCCGGGCACCGCGCACGAGGCCATGACCGCGTCGACGAGGGAGACGCCGGACGACGCGTCGAGCAGGACGAGCTCGCCGGTGTCGGCGTCGACGGTGGTGATCTGCAGTGGCGTGGTCGGCCACTCGTGCGACGGCAGCCGCCACTCGATGACCGCGCGCCGGTCGGCGAGGGGGACCGTCTTCGCCTCCTTGGCGAAGGTGCCGACCTTCACGAGCTGCTCAGGTGGCACGCCGCCACTGATGTCGCCCATCTCGGTGAAGAAGGCGATGAGCGGCTCGAGGTCGAGCTCGGGGCTGATCTCGCCGTGCTCCTCCGCGACCTGCCGGGCGTAGAGCTCGGGCAGCCCCGCACCGGAGGTGAGCTGGGCACCCACGGCGGCCCCGGCGGAGGTGCCGATGACCAGGTCGAACGACGGCAGCCGTCCGGACTCCTCGAGCCCGAGCAGCACGCCGGTCTCCCAGGCGATCCCGGTCACGCCACCGCCGGCAAGGACAAGAGCTCGCGTCACAGCGCCAACCTAGTGTGGCGGCCGTGCTGGTCTTCCGCAGGTACCGCGAGGTGCTCGCCCCGCCGGGTGCCGCGGCGGCGCTGACCGCGAGCGTCTTCGGGCGACTCGCGCTCGGCATGACGGGTCTCGCGATCCTGCTGCTCGTCCGGAAGGCGACGGGCAGCTACGCCGACGCGGGCTTCGTCAGTGCGTCGTACGCCGTGAGCTTCGCGGTCGCGGCGCCCTACCGCGCCCGGATGGCGGACCGGCAGGGCCCGACCAGGGTGCTGCGCTCGACCGGCCTGCTGCAGCCGATCGCGTTCGGCCTGCTCGCGGTCCTCGCCGGGCTCGGCGCGCCGACGGTCGCCATGGCTGCGGCGGCGGTCACCATCGGGTCGACGGTCCCGCCGCTCGGCTCCGTCATGCGTGCGCTCTGGGGCAGCCTGGTCGCCCCGGAGCAGCTCGCCACGGCGTACTCGCTCGAGTCGGTGGTCATCGAGCTCTGCTTCGTCCTCGGGCCCGTGGTCGTCGGTGGCCTCGCCCTGATCCACCCGGCCGTGGGCGTGATCGTCTCGGGACTGATCGCCGGAGTGGGCGCCCTCGGACTCGCGGCGAACCCGCGGGTGCGCGAGGTGGTGCCGCACGCGGAGCGCTCGACCGACCTGCTCGGCCCGCTCGTCAGCCCCGTCGTCCGGGCCTGCCTGCTCAACGTGCTCTGGATCGGCACCGGGTTCGGCACGATCGAGGTCGGGGTGCTGGCCTTCGTCGACGAGCAGCACCACTCCCGGTCCGTGGCCGGTGTCGTCCTGGCCGTCTGGAGCATCGGCTCCGTCCTGGGCGGGCTGGTCTACGGCGGCCTGCACCTCACCTCCGCCGCATCGCGCCAGCTGCCGCTCCTCGTCACGGTCAACGGACTGGCGGCCGTGCTCCCCGTGCTGGCACCCGACGTGGTCGTGCTCGCGCTGCTGCTGCTCGCAGCCGGGACGACGATCGCCCCGTTCAGCGCGTGCAACGCCCTGCTCATCGGCGGGTCCGCGCCACCGGGAACCGTGACAGAGGCGTTCGCCTGGAACGGCAGCATGATCTTCGCAGGGGTCGCCATGGGAACTGCCGTCGCCGGCGTCGTCGTCGACGGCTCCGGGGCCGAGGGCGCCTTCGTGGCCACCGTGGTGACGGGGCTGCTGACCGTCGGCTCCTCCCTGCTGGGGTTGAGGGCGATGCGGCGCGGGTAGCCGGGGGATCACCGACTCACGAGGAGCCCACGATGACCGTCCCCCAGTCCAGTGCCAGCTCGAGTGCTCGCACCCTCGGCA
>CBIHPE010000035.1:0-21433 GCA_966212015.1 uncultured Frankiales bacterium
ATCTGCAGCTACCACCTGCAGGAGGCCGGCGCGACGCCGGTGCAGGAGATCGCCTTCGCTCTGAGCACCGCGATCGCGGTGCTCGACTCCGTCAAGGCCTCGGGGCAGGTCCCGGACGACCGCTTCGGCGAGGTCTGCGCCCGCATCTCCTTCTTCGTGAACGCCGGCGTGCGGTTCGTCGAGGAGATGTGCAAGATGCGTGCCTTCACGCAGCTGTGGGACACGCTCCTGCAGGAGCGGTACGGCGTGACGGACCCCAAGCACCGGCGCTTCCGCTACGGGGTGCAGGTCAACAGCCTGGGTCTGACGGAGGCCCAGCCCGAGAACAACGTGCAGCGGATCGTGCTGGAGATGCTCGCGGTCACGCTGTCCAAGGACGCGCGCGCCCGCGCCGTGCAGCTGCCGGCCTGGAACGAGGCGCTGGGCCTCCCACGCCCGTGGGACCAGCAGTGGTCGCTCCGGCTGCAGCAGGTCCTCGCCTACGAGACCGACCTGCTGGAGTACGACGACATCTTCACCGGGTCGGTCGTCATCGAGGCCAAGGTGGCTGAGCTCTGCGCTGCGGTGCAGACCGAGGTCGACAAGGTGCAGGGCATGGGCGGTGCCATCGAGGCCGTCGACTACATGAAGACGGCGCTCGTCGCGTCCCACGCCGAGCGTCGCCGCCGGATCGAGGCCGGCGAGGACATCGTCGTCGGCGTCAACAAGTTCACGACGACCGAGCCCAACCCGCTCCTCGGCGAGGGCTCCATCCTGACGGTCGACCCCGCGGTCGAGCAGCACGCGATCGAGGCCATCCGCGAGTGGCGCGCGGCGCGCGACAACGCCGCTGTCGACGAGGCGCTGATCGCCTTGCGCGATGCCGCCAAGACCGAGGGCAACCTCATGCAGGCCACGCTGACCTGCGCCCGCGCCGGCGTGACGACCGGCGAGTGGGCCGGTGCGCTGCGGGAGGTCTTCGGCGAGTACCGCGCGCCCACCGGGGTGGCCGGTGCGACCGTCGGGGGCGAAGCCGGCGAGGCGATCGCCAACGTGCGGGACCGCGTGAAGGCCACGGGCGAGGAGCTCGGGAGCCGGCTGCGCTTCCTGGTCGGCAAGCCCGGCCTCGACGGTCACTCCAACGGCGCCGAGCAGATCGCCGTCCGCGGTCGGGACGTCGGCTTCGAGGTGATCTACCAGGGCATCCGACTGACCCCGTCGCAGATCGTCGCGGCGGCCGTCGAGGAGGACGTGCACGTCATCGGCCTGTCGATCCTGTCCGGCTCCCACATGGAGGCCGTCCCGGCGGTCCTCGAGGGCCTGGGCGCCGCGGGAGCGGGCGACGTTCCCGTCATCGTCGGCGGCATCATCCCGGAGGCGGACGAGGCCCGGCTGCGCGAGCTGGGAGTCGCCGCGGTGTTCACGCCGAAGGACTACGACCTCACCACCGTGATGAACCAGATCGTCGACGTGGTCAGGAAGGCAAACAGCCTGTCCTAGTTCGGGAGGATTTGGCCCTAATCCGTCGAAGGGACCAGTCAACGCCGGAAGGAGTCCGGCGCGTCTGGAGGTCCTGGTCCCGTGCGAGCCCTGCGCAGGTCCCTTCCGCTGGCCGTGACGGCCGGCGCCGTCACGTCGCTCGTCCTCAGCACCGGACCCGGAGCCAGCCTGGCCGGCGCGCCGGTCCTCGGCCCGAGCGGCCAGCGCGCGGTGTCGATGACCTTCCCGGCCGGCCACAACCCGGTGAGCGAGCACGAGGACCCGGTGCCCGCGCTGCCGGACGCCTCGATCGCCGACGTCGACACGGTCGCCAACCAGCTGGCCTACGCGAAGCAGGCCGCGGCGCTGCCCGCTGCGCCGGGCGGCCGCGCCTGGAAGAACGTCGGCCCGTTCGGCCAGGACGACCCCTCGACGTACCCCTCAGGGGGCCTGCGCTTCGCGCGCGGTGCCGGGATGGGCGCCGCGGCTGCCGTCGACCCGCGCGACGCCTCCGGCAACACGATCTACACCGGCACCATGGGCGGGCTCTGGAAGTCCACCGACGGCGGCCAGACCTGGAAGGCGCTGGGTGACGGCACGTTCGCCCGCTCCGGCGTCGGTGCCGTGGCGCTCGACCCCAACCACCCCGGCGACCTCTACGCCGGCACCGGCATCGCCCTGGCCACGCTCTCCGGCGACACCCCCGGCGCCGGCGTCTACGTCAGCCACGACAACGGCGCTCACTGGTCCCGGGCGGCGAAGAACACCAAGGGCTACGGAGTCAACGTCATCACGCCCACGCCCAGCGGCGTGCTCGTGGGCACCAGCAACGGCCTCTACCTCACGAAGGACCGCGGCGCGAGCTTCACGCGGATCGCGCTGAAGGACAACGCCGCGCACACGGCGCCGGCCCCCGGGGCCTACGCCAACTGGATCACCGCCATCACGGCGAACCCGCGCAAGAAGTCCGAGATCACGGTCGCGGTGGGCCTGCCCTACGGCAAGCGCAAGGACCCGAACGGCAACCCGCTGTCCCCGGGCAACGGCCTCTATCGGTCGACGACCGGCGCGACGGGGTCGTTCAGCTACCTCCCGTCCTCGACGCTGCTGCGGCACACGGCCTCCACCACGGACCCGCTCGGCCGCATCGTGCTGCAGTACGGCACGTCGACGGCGCAGGAGACCCCCGTGCTCTGGGCGCTCGTGCAGGACGCGGGTCTGCTCAACGGCCAGCAGCCCGCGGGCGCCGACATCGTCAGCACGACGACCGGCAAGAGCACCAACGCGACCAACACGCTGCTCAACGGTCTCTACCGCTCCGACGACGACGGTCTGACCTGGACCGTCAAGGCGACGCCGCAGAGCCTGACGGCGTCCCCGAACGACGGCCTCGGCATCTACCCGGCGCTCGGCTACGGCATCGGCGTCCAGGCGTTCTACAACCTCTGGCTGGCCGTCGACCCGCGCAGCTCCGACCAGGTGTTCTTCGGGCTCGAGGAGGTGTTCCAGTCGGTCGGCGGCACCCAGGCCGGTCCGGGTCTGGGCGTCTTCAACGTCATCCAGAAGTACTGGGACGTCTGCGGCTCCACGACGTACCTCGAGAACATCTACACCGGCACCACCTGCCCGGACGGGACGCCCTTCTACGGCGGTCCGGCGACGCACCCCGACCAGCACGTCGGCGTCATCGCCGCTCTGCCCGGCGGCAAGATCCGGCTCTACACCGGCAACGACGGCGGCTACTTCCGCCAGGACAGCTCGACGCCCTCGACGGGTGGCGCGTTCGACCAGGACCACTGGGCGGACATGAACCACCTCGCGTCTGTGGAGCCCTACCACGTGGCCCGCACTCCGGACGGCCACTACGTGACGGCCCTGCAGGACAACGGTGGTGGCGTGTTCACCGCCGGTCAGCCGAACAAGCTGATCTCCAGCGGTGACGGCGTCTGGGCGATCGCCACCTCGGACCCGAAGACGTTCTACACGTCGGCCCAGGGCGCAGTCCTCTACGTCACGCGCGACGGCGGCAAGACCATCAAGGAGATCCAGCCGAACCTCACGGCGGCCAACTTCACGAGCCCGATCGCCCTCGACCCGACGGACGAGAACCACCTGGTCGCGGCGGCGCAGGACGTGCAGGAGACCACCAAGGGCCCGAACACGACGACCCTGCTCGACCCGCTGCTCTACACGGTCGTCAAGACCGACTGGACCTCGTCGTTCGACGCGGGCACGAGCACCTTCACCAACCCCGCGACCAAGGCGGCCATCAAGTGGACCGCGCAGGCGCTGGCCGTGCGGGGCGCGGCGATCTACGACGGCATCTGCGGCCTGTGCCGCAACGCCCTCGGCGACCCGACGGCCATCCACACGACGGTCGCGACCAACGTCGGGAAGGCCGGCTGCACCCCGAAGAAGCAGTCGAGCGACTGCTGGCACATCGCCAAGGGCCTCGGCCTGCCGCACGTCGCGATCCAGGGCATGGTGATCGACCCGCAGGACGTCAGGACCATCTACGTCACGCTGAACGAGAACTCCAACATCGGCTACGACCGCAAGGTGGTCGGCGCCGCTCGGGTCATGGTCAGCCACGACGCCGGCGAGCACTTCAGCGACATCACCGGCAACCTGCCCCGCAGCAACATGCGGGACGCCGTGATCCGCAACGGCCAGCTGATCGTCGGTGGCGACAACGGCGTCTTCACGACGTCGACGAAGGGCGCGCCGTCCTGGCACCGCCTCGGCAACGGGCTGCCGGCAGCCCGGGTCTACGACCTCGACCTCGACCGCAGCGGCCGCTACCTCACCGTCGCGGTCTACGGTCGCGGCGCCTGGACGCTCGACTTCGGCGCGAAGGCGCGGGTCAGCTCCAGCGGTCCCGGCAAGCACGGCGAGCCGACCCCGACCAAGGGCGGCAACGTCGGCGGCAAGGACCTCGCGGCCACCGGCCTCGGGTTCGCGTGGCCCACGGCCGCCCTGCTGCTGCTCGTCACGGCCGGCTACCTCCGCCGCCGCGAGTCCTGACCCGCGAGTGTCTACGGGCACTCGTTTTCGGGGCCGGAAAGCGAGTGCCCGTATCCATTCACGCCGGCTAGGTGAGCGCTTCCGGGAGCGACAGCAGGTCGTGCTCCATGAGGGCGGCCGGCAGCACGAGCGCCAGCAGCTCCTCGCGGGGGATGCCGAGGGACTCACCGACGATGCCGGCCAGGTCGCCCAGCACAGTGAGGCCGCTCGTCAGCACGGCACGTCGTGAGCTCTTGGCGGCCTGCCTCGTGGAGTCCGCAGCGGTCGACACCGACGGCAGGTAGGAGCGCAGGTCGGTGGCGGCGGGGTCGTGCTCCGGTGCCTCGGACAGGCAGGCGAGCAGCAGCCAGCGCGACGCCTTGGGGGTCTCGCCGACGAGGGTGCGGACCCGCTCGCCGACGGTCTCGGTCGGGTCGTGCGGGTCGAGCTCCACCAGCAGCTGAGCGGTGGCGCACACGCAGGCCTCGAGGACGTCGGCACCGTCGACGTCGCTCTCGAGCAGCTCGTCGAGCAGGTCGACCGCGACGTCAGCCGACAGCCCACGGGCGAGGGCCGTGCCGACGGCCTGGGCGGCGGAGTCGACGGGCACCTGGCGCCAGGCACCGGGACCGATGCCCGCCCGGGAGCGGACGAAGCGGGCCAGTGAGAGGCAGTGCCGCACGGCGGCCACCGCGGTCTCGGCGGGAACGGACTCCCCGGCCCGGAGCCGGGTCGACAGGAAGGCGTCGAGCTCGCGGACCGGCTCGGAGACGCGCGAGACGCCGCGGCCGCTCACCTCGAGGGCGAACGCGCCGAGGCTGGCGGCCGTGCTGCGCAGCCAGGCGCCGCCGGGCGGGCCCTCCGCCTCGATGCGCGAGGCCAGGTCGGACGCGAGCAGGACGTCCGTGTCGGACTGGCCTGCCGCGGCGACGGCGAGGTCGACCCAGAGGCCCGCGAGGCGCGCCTGGCCGGCGTCGCTGACCATCGACAGCCGGCGCAGCAGCTCCTCGTCGGGCACTCCCTCACCGAGCGCCACACGAGCCAGCCGGGCCACGCACATCACGGCGGCCTTCACCGCCTCGCCGCTGTCGGAGCCGGCCAGCAGCACGTTGGCGGTCGCGTCGGCGTCGTCGGCCGTGGGGTCGTCGGGTCGCAGGACCGCAGGCACGCCGGTCAGCAACCGGCTCACCTCGGGCTCGAAGGGCCCGGTCTGCTCCAGGACCTGACGTACGCCGTCCTGACCGGCGAGGACGCAGGCGGTCGCGAGGGCGACGCAGAGCCGCGCCCCGAGCTCGCCGGCGTAGTCCTTGTGCGCGTAGTTGAACGCCCGGAGCAGCCGCTCCGACGACTCCTCCGCAGCCAGGTCGCCGCGGTAGTGCGCGAGGACCGCGGTGGCGAGCGTCTGGGCGGGGGAGCGGTCGGCGGCGTGCTCGTGCGCGTCGTCGTGGAGCAGCAGGTCGACGTCGTCGGCGAGCCACGGGGTGAGCCTGCCGCGCAGCGCGTCGGTGAGGTCGGACAGGGGGATCTGCAGCTCGGCCGAGAGCCGCTCGCAGTCGACAGGAGCAGCCCAGAACTGCTCCTCGGGCTCGGCGTCCATCAGCGCGAGCAGCACCATCCGGCCGTCGTCACCCGGCTGGCCGGGTAGCGCCGCCACGAACGGGGCGATCGGCAGCTGCCACGACAGCGACTGGCCCTCGACCAGCACCCGCACCGTCAGCGTCGTCGCCCCCGGCCCGTCGCTGTGCACGTCGACGCGGGCGTCGCCGGAGTCGACGAGCTCGCTCGAGGAGCTCGGCAGGAACGTCCAGAGGACGACCGCGGGCTCGAGGGTGTCGGCCGAGTGTGCGTGCAGCACGGCGCCTGCATGGCAGGCGTAGACCGGTGGTCGGTGCAGCTCGGGCGTGCTCACCCGTCCATTCTCGCCGATCGGCGGCACGGCCGCGCAGGGCTGTGGGTCAGGAGCGCAGCGAGTACTTCAGGTGGTGGCTGAGATCGCCCAGCTGGTCGACGAACATGATCCGGGTGTCGAAGGCCCAGCGGCCGTCCACGACCTGGAAGGTGTCGTGGTAGTGCCCGGTGATGATGGGCTGCAGCGGCAGGTCGGGCGTGGCCTGGAAGACCGTGTAGTACGACCTGGCGGACCCGGTCTCGCCCTCCACCGTGATCTGGGCGTTGGTGGTCACGTGCTTGGTCTTGGGCGTCCCGTCCTCGTAGAGCCGGGTCGACAGCTCGTACATCTCCCGGACCCGCTCGCGGCCCTCGAAGACGGTCGACGGCGGGCCGTTCTCGACGCCGCAGATGCGGCCGTGGGCGAACAGGTCGGCGACGCCGTCCAAATCGCCCCTGTCGATGCGCTCGGCGTAGGCGTAGAGCAGGTTCTCGATCTCGCGAGCGGCATCCATGGCGGGAGCATAGACGTGAACTAGAACGTGTTCTACGTTTTCCTGCGTGTTCACCCTGGCATCGGTCGTGACCTCGGCACGCAAGCGCGAGGGGCTCGACGACCTGGGGGACCCCGGGTTCGAGGAGCCGCTCGGCGTGCTGCTCGAGGCCTACGGCGCGGCGGACCTGTCAGAGATCGGCTCGCGCATCCTTCGCGGCAACGTCGTGCAGAGCCTGCGGATGCGGCTTCGCACCCAGGAGCACCTGCGCCGGCACCCGGAGATCGCGGAGGAGGTGATCGACGCTCCCGTGGTCGTCGTCGGGATGATGCGCAGCGGCACGACGCTGCTGCAGCGGCTGCTCGCGGCGGACGACCGCTTCACCTGCGCTCTCGGCTGGGAGGTCCAGGAGCCGGCACCTCCGCTCTCCGGAGCGGACGACCGGTTGTCGAGGGCGCTGGAGCGCCAGGAGCAGATGCGCACCTGGACCCCGGACCTGTTCGCGATCCACCCCATGTACGCCGAGGAGGCGGAGGAGGAGATCGTCTTCCTGTCGGACGCCTTCCTGTCGCACGTGCCGGAGGCGTACGCCCAGGTCCCGTCGTACCGCTCCTGGATCGACGACCAGTCGTTTGCGCCGGCGTACGGCTGGCTGAAGACCCAGCTGCAGCTGCTGCAGTGGGCCAAGAAGCAGCGCGGCGAGGCCGTCGGCCGCTGGGTGCTCAAGACCCCTGCGCACCTCGGCTACCTGCCCGACCTGCTCGCGACCTTTCCCGACTTGCATCTCGTCCACCTGCACCGCGACCCGCGCGACACCATCGCGTCGGGCGCGTCGCTCAACGCGACGCTGCACGCGATGCACATGGCGTCGTTCGACCCGAAGCTCGTGGGCGCGCAGTGGGTCGAGCGGATGGGCTGGACCAACGACCGCGCGCTCGCCGCCCGCTCCACGATCGACGCGACCGACATCGAGTTCGACGACGCGGTCGCCGACCCGATCAGCCAGGTGAGCCGGGTCTACGACGCGATCGGGCTGCCGCTGACGGCGGACGCCGAGAAGGCGATGCGGCACTGGCTCGAGGTCAGGCCGAGGGAGACGGCGCGACCGCCGTACTCCCTCGAGGACTACGGGCTCACGCCCGAGCAGGTGGACGAGCGGTTCGCCGCGTACAACGAGAGGTTCCGCAGCTCATGACGCATCCCGTCGCCACGGCCGAGCAGCACGAGCACGAGCTCGCCGCTCTTGAGCTGATCGAGCACCCGACGGTGCAGGCCGCGTACAAGACGGTGCACGACCAGTGGCTCGAGCGGGCCAACCCGTCGCCGGCGATGCGCGAGGCGTTTCCGGCTGCCTTCGAGGAGGTGATGTTCTCGGCCGCGATCTGGTCGTCGAACCAGAACCCGCTGCGGCCGAAGGTCACGTGCATCACGCGGCTCGAGCACACCGTCGACGGTCGCCGGATCCCCGGGTCCCGCTGGGGGATCGACAACCCCGACACGGTCTACCGGGTCATCCCGGTGAACGGCGAGGACCAGTACGTCATCAGGGGCCGCGTCGGTGCGCAGCGCATGACGGAGAACTACTTCACGCTCTGGGACGCGAACATGCTGTCCCTCGACGTGCTCAACGGCACGACGATGGAGGTGCAGTCCGACGGGTCCTTCGAGATCACCGTCGGCCCCGACAGGGCGTCGGCCAACCACATCAGGACGACACGGGCCGCCAAAGAGCTCTACATCCGAGACGTGCTGCTCGACTGGGCCAAGGACGACCCGAACGCCTTCGACGTCGAGCGGATCGGTGGCAACGGCGCTGCGTTCAGCCTCGACGACCAGGCTCAGAAGACGGCCGACATGATGGCCTACTTCGCCGACTTCACCGGCAAGCTCGCGCACGGGGCGTACAAGCTGCCGCCCAACGACTTCTCGATGAGCTGGACCGCCGACCACTCCGGCGGCCTGCGCAACCAGGTCTACGTGATGGGTCGCTACGAGCTCGCCGACGACGAGGCCTTCGTCGTCGACGTGAGCGACGGAGGAGCGAAGTACTTCACGGTCCCCCTCGGCAACAAGTGGGGCACGACGCTCGAGATCCTCGACAGGACAGGCAGTCTCAACAAGGCGCAGTCCGCGCCGAACGCCGACGGCAGCTACACGTACGTCATCAGCGCGACCGATCTGGGCGTGCACAACTGGATCGACACGGGCGG
This sequence comes from uncultured Frankiales bacterium, assembly GCA_966212015.1. Taxonomy (GTDB): domain Bacteria; phylum Actinomycetota; class Actinomycetes; order Mycobacteriales; family SCTD01; genus RYN-111. Next base: position 9,053 of record CBIHPE010000035.1, read on the forward strand.
CCTGCCCGAGGGGCTGCTGACCCTGCGGATGGCGGAGTTCCCACCTGGCGGAGCGACCGAGGACCTGTCGGCCCAGGGCCGCGTCGTGAAGCTGTCAGACCTCCCGGACCTGCCCACGGTCGACCGGGCCCAGCAGCTGGCCGACCGGCGGTCGGCGTACCTGCGCCGGCTCCCCGAGGCGCTCTAGATGGCGCGCTGGCTCGTCACCGGCTGCTCCACCGGCATCGGCCGGCACGTCGTCGAGGCGGCCCTCGAGGCGGGCCATCAGGTCGTCGCCACCGCCCGCAAGGTCGAGGCCGTCGAGGACCTCGTCACCGACCGCTCGATCGCCGTCGCCCTCGACGTCACCGACAAGGGCCAGATCGCGGCCGCGGTGCAGGCCGGCCAGGACGCCTTCGGCGGCATCGACGTGCTCGTCAACAACGCCGGCTACGGCTACATGTCCGCGATCGAGGAGGGCGACGACGCCGAGGTCCGTGCGCTCTTCGACACCAACTACTTCGGTGCCGTCGACTGCATCAAGGCCGTCCTGCCCCAGATGCGGCAGCGGGGGAGCGGCCACATCGTCAACATCTCCTCGATGGCCGGCCTGGTCGCCAACCCGCCGAACGCCTACTACTCCGCGACCAAGTTCGCGATGGAGTCGCTGACCGAGGCGCTCTCGAAGGAGGTGGCCTCGCTCGGCATCAAGGTGACCGCCATCGAGCCAGGCGCCTTCCGCACCGACTGGGCGGCCCGGTCGATGAAGGAGTCGGACGCGCCGATCGAGGACTACGCCGCCGACGTGGGTGCGCGCAAGGAGCTCATCAAGGCCTTCGCCAACGACCTGCCGGGTGACCCTCGCAAGGTCGCGGACGCCGTCGTGATGGTGACGACGCTGGAGCACCCGCCGCTGCGGCTGCTGCTCGGCCACGACGTCCTCAGGGCAGCTCGGGAGAAGTACACGGCGCTGCTCGCAAGCATCGACGAGTGGGAAGCGGTCACCAAGGACGTCGGGTATTGACGCAACCGATCGGTTGCACTAAGAATGACGCAACCAATCGGTTGCGACATTGAGGAGCACATCATGCCCATCCCGAACGCCATCACCCGGACGCTGGAGCTGCCCCACCCGCAGGACAAGGTCTGGGCCGCCGTCAGCACCACGGCCGGTCTCGCCGGCTGGTTCGGCCAGACCGTCACGGGCGACGTGGCGCCAGGCGAGCCGCTGACGATGAGCTGGGACAACGGCCACACCGCCACCCTGGACGTGAAGGTGGTGGACCCGCAGTCCGTCTTCTCGTACTGCTGGTCCGTCTACGGGGTGCCGGAGGACGACCCGCGCCGCACCTACGTCGAGTTCCGGCTCGAGCCGGCCCCGACCGGCACGACCCTGATCGTCACCGAGAGCGGGTTCGCCCAGCTCGCCGACGAGTGGCTGTCCAGCTACGAGGGCAACACCGGCGGCTGGAAGGCCGAGCTCGACGAGCTGGCCGACTACCTTGCCGCCGCCTAGCTCCGAGGAGGTCGCGCAGGCCGTCTTCTCCGCGCTCGCCGACCCCAACCGGCGCGGCATCCTCGCGTCGCTCGCCGAGCACGGGCCCTCGACCGCCACCGACCTGGCGGCCCGGCTCGGCATCACCCGCCAGGGCATCGCCAAGCACCTGGGCCTGCTCGAGCTCGCGGGTCTCGTCTCGTCCGACGCCGGCGCCGGCCGGCGCGTCCTGTTCCGCCACCGCACCGAGCCGATGCGGGTCGCCCAGACCTACCTCGCGGCGCTCGCCGCCGACTGGGACGACTCGCTCGACCGGCTCGCCACCTTCCTTCAGGAGGAGTCATGAGCTTTCGCACCACCTTCACCGTCGACCGCACACCGGACGAGGTCTATGCCGCCGTCCTCGACGTGGCGTCCTGGTGGACGGGGAGCGTCACCGGCGTCACGGACGTCGTGGGCGAGTCCTTCACCTACCGCTACGAGGACCAGCACCGCAGCGTCCACCAGGTCAGCGAGCTGGTGCCGGGGGAACGGGTCGTGTGGCACACCACCGACGCCGACCTGCCCTTCGCCGGCGACCCCCGCGAGTGGGTCGGGACGGACGTCGTCTTCGAGATCACGCCGGCGGGCGACGGCGCCCAGCTCGTCTTCACCCATGTGGGGCTCGCGCCGGACCTGGGCTGCTACGACGCCTGCTCCGGTGCGTGGACGACGCTCGTCGGAGCCTCGCTGCGCGACCGCGTCGTGTCCGGCTCCCGCACGCCGAGCGTCACGTCCCTCTGACCTGGCGTTGACGGGCTCGTGAGACGTTCGGGAGACTGTGACGAAACGTACTGAACAACTGTTCAGTTGGTCGGGAGGTCACACCCAGTGCACCGTCGTCGTGCCGCGGCAGCGTGCGTCCTGCTGCTCCTGTCCGCGCCCTCGGCGCGCAGCGCCGAGCCGTACGCCGGCCCGACGCCAGGGATCCCCTGCGCGGCGGGTGCGCGCGCCGAGTCGATGCAGGGGCGGGCCTCGGCGGCAGACGTCGCGTCGGGCCTGGCGGCGCAGGGCTACCAGTGCAACGCCACGGTCCTCGGGCACGTCGGGCAGAGCGGCGGCTACCGGGTCGAGAGGTACGTCGACAGCGAGGGTCACGAGTGCGCCTTCTTCGACTCCGACACGTTCGTCGGGGAGCAGGTGGCCAAGACCGGTCCGCTCGGCACGGGCGTCTACGTCGTCGACATGCACGACCCGCAGCACCCGGTGCAGACCGACACCCTGCGCACTGCGGCCATGCAGTCGCCCCACGAGTCGCTCCGGCTCAACCCGCGCCGAGGGCTGCTCGTCGCCGCCCTGAGCAGCGTCTCCACGGGGCCCGGCGAGATCGACGTGTACGACGTGAGGACCGACTGCCTGCACCCGACGCTCCTGGCCACCAGCCCGGTGGGAGTCCTCGGCCACGAGAGCGCGTTCGCCCCCGACGGCAACACCTACTACGTCTCCTCCCTCAACCTGAACTCGCTGGCCGCCGTCGACCTGTCCGACCCGACCTCGCCGAAGATCCAGTGGTTCGTCTTCAGCTACGGAGCCCACGGCATGTCGGTGAGCCTCGACGGCAACCGCCTCTACGTCGCGGAGTCCGGCGGCTTCAACGGGCTCACCATCCTCGATGTCACGCAGGTGCAGAACCGGACGCCGCTCCCGACGGTCCCGGTCGTCGCGCGCCTGACCTGGCCCGAGGTCTCCATCCCGCAGAACGCGACGCCCTTCACCCAGGGCGGGCACCACTACGTGATGGAGGTCGATGAGTTCGGCGAGCGCGTCACCGGCGCCGCTCGGATCATCGACGTCGAGGACGAGACGCACCCGTTCGTCGTCTCGAACCTGCGGTTGCAGGTCAACCAGCCCGAGGTCTACGACGAGCTCCAGAACGACCCGGGGAACGCCGGGACCAGCCGCGGCTACCAGGCGCACTACTGCACGCTGCCGAGCCGGGTCGACCCCAACGTCGTGGCCTGCAGCTTCATCATGAGCGGCCTGCGGGTCTTCGACATCCGGGACGTCGCGCACCCCAAGGAGATCGCTTACGTCAACGAGCCCACGATCTCCGGCGACATCAACACCGGCGCCTTCGCGATGTCCGCGCCGGCGTACGACCCCGCGTCCCACGACGTCTGGTACTCCGACGGCAACAAGGGCCTCTACGCCGTGCACCTCGTCGGCAAGGCCTGCATCCCGTTCGCGAAGACCTACGTCCAGCCCGGGAACTAGCCGCGGGAGCGCTGCTCTGCGCGCGGTCAGGGCGGGGGCGGGTCCTCGCCGACCTGACCGTCGACGACCTCGCGCAGGAGGTCGGCGTGGCCGACGTGCCGTGCGTACTCCTCGATCATGTGGTGCAGGATCCAGCGGCGCGAAGGGCGGTGCTCGGGGTTGTCGGGCACGTGGGCCGCGAGCTCGTCGAGGTCCGTCGCCGCGGCGACCAGAGCGCGCGAGTGCGCGACCTCGGCCTCCCACAGCGCGTGCAGCTGCTCGGGAGTGTCGTCGGCCGCGGAGTGCCAGTCCCAGTCGGCGTCGGCGTCCCAGTCGACGTCGTCCCACGGCTCGCCCTTGGGCTCGTCGGACCACCAGTTGCGGAACCAGTAGGCCTCGACGAGCGCGAGGTGCTTGAGCAGGCCACCGAGCGTCATCGTGCTGGCCGCCGTGGTGCGGTTGAGCTGCTCCTGGCTCAGGTCGCGGGTCTTCCAGGCGAGCAGGTCGCGCTGCCGGTCCAGGAAGCCGACGAGCTGCGTGCGGTCGTCGCCTCGGGCGGGCACGTCGATGTGGTCCCAGGTCATGGCCGGAACCTACGACGGCGGCCCGACATGTGGCGTCCAGGGCAGGCAGCGGGAGCGCTCAGGGCTGCCCCGGTGAGACGAGCCCCGACTCGTAGGCGGCAACGACGACCTGCGCCCGGTCTCGCAGCGCGAGCTTGCGCAGGATGCTCGCCACGTGGGTCTTGACGGTCCACTCGCTGATGAACAGCTCCGCCGCGATCTCCGCGTTCGACATGCCGCGCGCGATCGCCCGCGCCACGTCGACCTCGCGGGCGGTGAGCCCGACGACCGATGGGCTGGAGCCGATCGGCGGGACCTCGCGCTGCGCGGCCACCAGCTGGGCGACGGCCTCCGCCAGCCGGGCGGAGAGCTCGGTGTTGTCCCGCTGGGCCCGGACCAGGTCGGAGGACCGCTGCATGACGATGAAGCCGACCAGCCAGGCCCCGCCGAGGACCACCGCGAGGAAGGCCCAGTCACCCGCGTCATGCCCCATCAGCCCTGCCCCGGGCACGATCAGGCAGCCTGCGAGCCCGCCACGTCTCACGGTCGAGTGCGCGCTGCCGGAGTAGGCCGCCAGCAAGGCAGTGAGGAGGAGCACGAGGCCCTCGGTCGGCGTGGTGAGGAGCCGCTGCAGAGCGAGTGCGGTCAGGACGACGGCCAGCACCGCGACCGGCCACCGTCGCCGGGCGGCCAGTGCTGAGGTCGCCGCAAGGGCGGTGACGGTCAGGACCGGCCGGTTCCCCGCCACGTCGCCGACCCCGGGGACGAGGCTGGGAGCCCAGATCTCGAGCACCGCGGCGGCACCGAGGGCCGCAGCGACGAGCGCATCGACAGCGGTCGGCGTGGGAGCACCCCTCACGGGTCGGAATGTAGTCATCAGGCCCTGCACGCGGGTCGCTCTGCAGAGCGATGTCGCGGAACCGCTCCGCAGAGCGATGCGGCCGGGCTACCGCGCGGCGCAGCCTGAGCCACGCTGGGAGTCGCCCAGCACAAGGTGAGGAGCTGTCATGTCCCGCGTCACGTCCAACCTCGTCGCCGCTGCGCTGCTCGGCCAGCTCGTCGCCCAGCTCGGCTGGATCGACCCGCTGTTCATCCCGCTCGTGCTGCTCGGGCCGCTGGTGTCCGGCGCGGTGGCTGCCGTCCGCGGCGTCAGGTACGCCTGGGTCGCCGTCCTCTGGTGCAGCGCGGGCCTCGGCATGACGTGGTCCGACTGGGTCGTGAACCGCGAGGACGTCGGCTTCCACCTCGCGCTGTCTCTGGTCATGCCGCTCATCGCCGGCGTCGGCTTCGGCGTCCTGCGCCTGACCACGCGCTCACGCGCGTCCGCCTGACGGCGACCGTCGCAGCCTGTCGAGGTGGCTCGGCGGTCGACCGCTGCAAAGCGGCTGCAAGGCGCGCCGCAAAGACTCGTACCAGCGTCCGCCGACAGCCGCCGGCGGTCGCGGCACAATCCGGTACGTCGACAGCACGGGGGACGCCATGCCCATCATCGAGACCGACTACCTCGTCGTGGGTGCCGGCGCTGCCGGGGTCCCCTTCGTGGACACGCTCGTGTCCCTCACCGACGCCCGGGTGGTCATCGTCGACCGAGAGCCCCGGCCTGGGGGTCACTGGCTGCACGCCTACCCGTACGTCCGCCTGCACCAGCCGTCCGCCAACTACGGGGTGGCTTCCCGGCCTCTTGGCCAGGACCGGGTCGACACGGAGGGACCCAACGCCGGCTTCTACGAGCGGGCCTCCGCGCCGGAGATCGTGGAGCACTTCGGTGCGGCGCTCGATCACCTCGTGAGCTCCGGCCGGGTGACCTTCTTGGGCTCGCACGACTACCGGGGGCAGGACGCGGACGGCCACGTCGTCCAATCGCTGGAGACCGGCGAGGCCACGACGATCCGGGCCCGGAGGCTGGTCGACGCGACGTTCATGGCGTCCGACATCCCCTCGCGCCACACGCCGTCGTTCGCCGTCGACGCGGGCGTGCGCTTCGTCCCGCCGAACGCGCTCCCCGAGCACGTCGAGGCGCCGGCCTTCACGATCCTCGGGGCAGGGAAGACGGCGATGGACAGCTGCGTCTGGTTGCTCGAGCAGGGCGTCGACCCCGACCGGATCCGCTGGCTCAAGCCACGCGAGGCGTGGCTCTTCGAGCGGTCCTTCGTCCAGCCGCTCGACCAGGTCGCCGCCTACATGACGATGCAGGCGCACTGGGTGTCGGCCGCGGCCCGCTCGACCTCCGGCGACGACTTCGCACGCCGGCTGGGGGAGGCGGGAGTCCTCGTTCGCGTGGACGAGAAGGCCGAGGGGGAGGCGTTCCGGGGCGCCATCACCAGCCGCTACGAGCTCGATCGACTCCGCGCCCTCGAACACGTCGTGCGAGGCCGCAAGGTCCGCCGCATCGCGACCGATCGCCTGATGCTCGACGACGGCGACCTGCCTGTCCGCCCGGGCGAGGTCCACGTCGACTGCACCGCGCACGGCGTGCCCTTCGCCGAGGCCCGGCCGACCTTCACCCCGGACCGCATCAGTCTCGGTTATGTGACCCTCGGCATCGTCCCCTGGTCCGCCGCCACCGTCGCCGCGGTCGAGGCGAGCCACGAGCCGGAGGAGGAGAAGAACCGGTTGACACCCGCCATGAGCTGGACGGGCCGGACCTCGGACGCGCTGACGATGCTGCGCGCAGGCATGAGCGGGCTGGCCGCACGGGCGGCTCACCCGGTGATCGGGGCGTGGAACGAGACCTGCCGGCTGAACCCTGCAGCCGGGGCGCTGGCCAAAGCTGGTTCCGATCCGGCGATCGGCGCGGCGCTGACGACCGTCATCACCGAGATCGGCCCCGCCCTCGAGAACCTCGAGCGCCTGGTGCCGGGGCCTCAGCAGCGCTGACGACGAGCGCTGACGACGTACCCTCGAGCGGTGCGCTTCGTCATCGCCCGCTGCTCCGTCGACTACGTCGGACGGCTCACGGCCCATCTGCCCGAAGCGAACCGGCTGCTGATGATCAAGGCCGACGGGTCGGTCCTCGTGCACTCCGACACCGGTGGCTACAAGCCGCTGATGTGGATGACCCCGCCGTGCACCCTCCTGGAGGGTGACGAGACCTGGACGGTCACCAACAAGGGCGGTGAGCAGCTCGTCATCTCTGTGCTCGAGGTGCTCAGCGACACCGCCTTCGAGCTCGGGTCCGATCCGGGCCTGATGAAGGACGGCGTCGAGAAGCAGCTGCAGGCGCTGCTCGCCGACCAGTGCCACGTCCTGGGCGACGGCTTCACGCTCGTGCAGCGCGAGTACTTCACCGACATCGGCCCGGTCGACCTGCTGTGCAAGGACGCGCTCGGTGCGCACGTGCTCGTGGAGATCAAGCGGGTCGCCGAGATCGACTCCGTGGAGCAGCTGACCCGCTACCTGCAGCGGGTCTCGACGGTCCTGGGCGACGTGCAGGGGATCCTCGCGGCGCAGACCTTCAAGCCGCAGGCCAGGACGCTGGCCGCCGACCGCGGCATCACCTGCGTGCAGGTCGACTACGAGGTGCTGAAGGGCATGGAGTCCAACGTCCCCACCCTGTTCTGACGCACTTCCCTGAAGCTGTGTGCGCGGAAGGCGGCTGCCAGGGCCCGATCCCCGCGTGAGACGCTCGCGGTCGACGGTGCAGATGCACGCAGGATCAGGGAAGTGGGCCCTGGCCAGCGGGGACGGCTCTACCCGCCGGTAACATCTGAGCAACCAAAACCCCTCAGGGAGCAGTCGTGGCGTTCAGCAGGATCGGTGTGGTCGGACTCGGGACGATGGGTGCCGGCATCGCGGAGGTGCTCGCGCGCTCCGGAGTCGAGGTCGTCGGTGTGGAGATCGACGACGCCGCCCTCGACCGCGGCCGGGGCCACATCGAGCACTCGACGGGCCGAGCGGTGTCCCGGGGCAAGCTGACCGAGGACGAGCAGAAGGAGCTCGTGGGCCGGATCTCCTTCGGCACCGACGTCACGGCCGTCAAGGACTGCGAGCTCGTCATCGAGGCGATCCCGGAGCGGATGGAGCTCAAGAAGGAGCTCTTCGCCACCCTCGACGGGCTGCTCGCCCCCGAGGCGATCATCGCCACCAACACCTCGGCGCTTTCCGTCACCGAGCTCGCCACCGGCACCGGACGCCCGAGCCAGGTCGTCGGCCTGCACTGGTTCAACCCGGCGCCGGTCATGGGTCTGGTCGAGGTCGTCAAGACCGTCGTCACCGACCCCGGCGTCGTCACCGCCGTCGAGGAGCTCGTCGGCCAGGTGGGCAAGCAGAAGGCGACCGCCGGTGACCGCGCCGGCTTCATCTGCAACGCGCTGCTGTTCGGCTACCTCAACAACGCCGTGAAGATGTACGAGTCGAAGTACGCCAGCCGCGAGGACATCGACGCCGCGATGCGCTTCGGCTGCGGCCACCCGATGGGCCCGCTGGCGCTGCTCGACCTGATCGGCCTGGACTCGGCGTACGAGATCCTCGAGACGATGTACGCGCAGTCGCGCGACCACAGGCACGCGCCGGCCCCGCTGCTGAAGCAGTACGTCACGGCCGGCCTGCTGGGTCGCAAGAGCGGCCGCGGCCTCTACACGTACGCCGCCCCCGACTCCTCCGAGGTCGTCGCTGACGCCGACACCCCGTCTGCTGCAGGCGATGTCGCGCCTCGCACGGTCACCAAGATCGGCGTCATCGGCACCGGCACCATGGCCACCGGCATCATCGAGGTCTGCGCCAAGAGCGGCTACGACGTCGTCTACCGCGCCCGGGGCGAGGACAAGGTCGCGGCGGTCGGCAAGAAGATCGAGGGCTCCCTCGACAAGGCCCTGCAGAAGGGCAAGCTGACCGAGGAGGCCAAGGCCGAGACCCTCGCGAAGATCACCGGCACGACCGACCTCGAGGGCCTCGCGGACTGCGACCTCATCATCGAGGCCGTCGCCGAGGACCTCTCGATCAAGAAGGCCATCTTCAGCGCCCTCGACGACATCATGAAGCCGGGCGCGGTCCTCGCGACGACGACCTCCTCGCTGCCCGTGATCGAGTGCGCCACGGCGACGAACCGCCCGCAGGACATCGTCGGCATGCACTGGTTCAACCCGGCCACCGTCATGAAGCTGGTCGAGGTCGTCCCGACCGTCACGACCGCCCCTGACGTCGTCGCGACGGTCCTCGACGTCTGCAAGAAGACCAAGAAGCACGCGGTCCTCTGCGGCGACCGGGCCGGCTTCATCGTCAACGCGCTGCTGTTCCCCTACCTCAACGACGGCGTGAAGATGCTCGAGGCGCACTACGCCGACATCGACGACATCGACTTCGCGATGACGGCCGGCTGCGGCCACCCGATGGGCCCCTTCGCCCTGATGGACGTCGTCGGGCTCGATGTCACCCTGGCCATCCAGCAGACCCTCTTCAACGAGTTCCGCGAGCCGGGCGACAGCCCCGCGCCGATGCTCGAGCACCTCGTCAAGGCGGGCTACCTCGGCCGCAAGACCGGTCGCGGCTTCCGCGACTACGCGCGCAAGTAGGTGAGCCGGCGGGGGCAGCGCGCAGCTGAGGCGCTCGCTGCCCTCCGCAAGGGCGACGAGGAGGTACGCCGACCGGCCGGTGTCGACCGCGTGGAGGACGGCTTCGTCGTGCGCAGCGTCGGCACCTCGTCGACGGCGTATCGCTGCCCCGGCTGCGACCACGGGTTCGCCGGCGTGCCGCACGTCGTCGCCTGGCCCGAGGGCGACCCCGACAGCCGGCGGCACTGGCACACGCCGTGCTGGAACGCCCGCTCGCGCCGCAAGCCGCGCTAGCCCTCGAGGTCCGTCTTCGGGTGCACGGGCAGCACGGGCGGCGCGCTCGGCGTCTGCGTGAAGTCGAAGTCCTTCCAGAGAGACCCCAGCTGCCTCGCGTCCTCCCGTACATCAGGCCGAGGGTCGGGCCGCCCGTCGGTCGCCGGGTCGAGCCGCTGACCGCCGAGGAACAGGTCCTCGATGAAGCGGTTGTACGCGTCGAAGCTCAGCACCTGGTGATCGACGTACCCGCGCCGGGCCCAGGGGCTGATCACCAGCCCTGGCACCCGCAGCCCATAACCGGCGCCGTCCACCGCAGGTGGCCGCACGTGGTCGTAGAAGCCGCCCCAGTCGTCCCAGGTCAGGAAGACCGCCGTGCTCGACCAGTCCTTGCTCTCGGCGAGCGCGTTGACGAGACCCGTCACGTAGGACTGCCCGACGCTGATCCGGGCGGGCGGGTGCTCGCTGTCCTTCCCGTTGGGCACCACCCACGACACCGCAGGCAGCGTCCCGTGGCGGGCGTCCTCGAGGAGGCGGTGCAACGGCTGCACGTTTCCCGTCTGATGGTCGTCGCGGACGGTCGCGAAGTCCGGGAGCGGGTTCCAGATGCTCGGGACCTTCGCCGACTGCACGGTCTGCGCACACGCCAGGGCGCCGCTGTCGCAGTCCGGCTGGGTGCCCTCGTCGACGTAGTACTTCCAGGACACGTGGTGCTCGTGCAGCAGGTAGCTCAGGTCCGTCCAGTCCTCGTGGGTGACCGGCCAGGTGCCCGGGTCGGCGAGCAGGTTCGGTGCCTGCTCCTCGTCGCCCGAGCAGCTCGCCGCGATCCGTGGGACTGCGCAGGACGCCGCCCACTCCGAGACCAGGTACAGGTGGGCGGGCAGGCTCCACGACGACACCGGCTCGAACATGTGGTCCTGCAGGACGCCGCCCCGGGCGTAGCTCCAGTAGCTCGGGATCTCCCGCCGGTCCTCGTAGCTCATGACGTCGACCTTGCGCGGCGACCCGCAGACGGGGTTCTGCGAGACAGGGCAGTGCTCCTTGGACGCCCGCTCCGCCGTCCGTACGAACCCGTCCATCCGGCCGCCGTCGACGTCGGCGGCGAACGCGGTGGCGTCGTGCGGTCCTCCCCCGTCGACGTCGTCCCGCGAGTGCCGAGGCCGCTGGCAGCCCCCGCGCGCGGGATCGGGCACGCAGGTGTCCGGCGGGAGGCCGTCCGCTCCCGGGTAGGTACCGAAGTAGCTGTCGAAGGAGCGGTTCTCCTGCACGATGACGACCACGTGGCGGATCTGGCCGGGCAGCGGTGCCGCCGGAGCGGGCGCAGTCAGGACGGGCACGAGTCCCAGGCACGTCAGGAGGGCTGCGGAGCGCATCGCAGTCACACCCGTGAAACGTGCCGGTCCTGCGCGGTGTCCCCGGAGGGCCGACGCGCTCATTCGAGTGTCAGGTGGGCGCGTGGTTCATGCGGCCGTCTGTGTGAGAGTGAGACCGTGAAGCTCCCAAGGCTCATCAGGCGGCTCGTCCTGCCAGGTGCGCCGCCGACCGTGCCGTTCCCCGACAGCCCCCGCTTCGACCGTGTCACCGCTTTCGTCTACCGGGAGTTCGCCGAGCCGCAGCGGGTGCTGGCGGCGCTCAAGGACCTTCCGGAGGAGCAGTACGGCGGGCAGGACCGCGAGCGCATCCGGGCGGCGCTCGTGCTGGCCGCCCAGGGAACGTGGGACGGGTTCGAGCGGGCACTCGCGGTCGCCCGGGTCGACTGGCGCGACGCCCTCGTGGCCGGTGGCCTCGCGAGCTCCGACTGGCCCCAGCGCCTCGACGAGGCGCTCGGCGACGGGCGCCGCCCTGCGTGAGGCGCGCGAGGTCCGGGCCGAGCGCGCCGGCCGCTGCCCGGCGCCTGGTGGTGCAGGCGACCCCTGCCACGGCGCCTGGCCGCCGCCTAACCTGGGATCGTGGGCCAGATCCTCGCGAACACGGTGCTCCCTGCGGAGCGCAGACCCGTCACGCTGGAGACAGCGGACGGCCTGGAGCTGGTCGGTGAGCTGGCCCTGCCGGTCGATCGGGCCCCCGTCGCGACGATCGTGTGCCTGCACCCGTTGCCGACGCACGGCGGGATGATGGACAGCCACGTCCTGAAGAAGATGGCGTTCCGGCTGCCGGCGCTGGCGGACATCGCGGTGCTGCGCTTCAACACCCGCGGCACGAGCAGCGAGCAGGGCACCAGCGGGGGCAGCTTCGACAACGCGGTGGGGGAGCAGTACGACGTCGCGGCCGCTCTCGACCTCGTCGAGTCGCTCGACCTGCCGCAGATCTGGCTCGTGGGCTGGAGCTTCGGGACGGACCTGACGCTCAT
>CBIHPE010000036.1:0-21231 GCA_966212015.1 uncultured Frankiales bacterium
GGCACGCCCTGACCCTGCACGCCCGCGACGGTCGACCGCTGTCGGTCTGCTTCCTCGACCTCGACGGCTTCAAGCACGGGAACGACACCCTCGGTCACGCCGCCGGCGACGAGCTGCTGCGCCAGGTCGCCGCCCGCTTCCGCGGGGCGCTGGCCACCGCCGACACCCTCGCCCGCTTCGGCGGCGACGAGTTCGCCGTCCTCCTCGAGGACCCGCTGGACCCGATCGGGTCCGCAGAGCGGCTCGCCTCCGCCCTCGACCACGAGTTCCTGCTCGACGGCCAGCCGGCCTCCGTCACCGTCAGCATCGGCGTCGCCGGGACCGTTCCCGGCGGCAGCACGCCCTCCCTCGACGAGCTGCTCACGATGGCCGACGTCGCGATGTACGCCGTGAAGCGCGGCGGCAAGGCCGGCGTCACCGCCTACAGCTCCGACCTCGAGGCCACCGCATCGCTGTTCCCCCGCCCCCGCTCTGTCAGGAGTCCCGCATGACCCTCCTCTTCATCGCCGTCGTCTGGGTCACGGTGTCCGCCGCGGCGACCCTGCTGCTGTGCGCGATGGGCTGCGCCGGGCGCCTCGAGGACGAGGCGAGGGGGTACGCCGACCTGCCGCCGCTCCCGCAGCCGCGCCCAGCCCTCGACGACGCCCCCGTCCTGGTCTGAGACCGAGCACGGACCGACGGCCGCCGTCGCGCGAGCGACAGCGACCGCCGGCGGCAGCGAGCCCCGGAGCGGGGGCACGGCGGGCTCGCGGGCGACGTCAGGCGGTGGGGCAGACCACCGCCGGGTTGTAGTCGGCGAACGTCCCGCTCGCGTTGTCCTGCCAGGCCCAGGCGTGCAGCTCGAAGAACGGCGGCAGGCCGTAGCGGTTCGGCTGCCGGATGAGCGTGAACGAGTGGCCGAACAGGACCGGTGGCGCGTCGTGCCCGGCACCGAACCAGTCGGAGGCGAGGACGACGTACTCGACCGCGACCAGCTTGAGCGTGCCGTGCTTGTCGGGCGCGTAGATGACGACCTCAGGAGCGTCCGCGTTCTCCGTCGGGTCCCCCACCCGGGACCCGAGCACGTAGTGGATGCCCATGCCGCCTGCACCTGCCTTGTCGATGCAGGCGATGCCGTCCTTGTCCTTCAGCTCCCCGAAGCCGTCCTTGGTGGCCTGCTCGACGGAGTGGTAGCGGGCCGTCGCCTTCCGCAGGTCGGTGAGCGGGTCGTTCGAGGCCGATCCCGGCGAGGCGAGGGCGACGACGCCCGCGGCTGCGGCGGCGACGGCCACCGCCCCCGCGAGGACCCGCCGGCGCCGATGCGTGCTGCTGGTCATGTGCTTCTCCTTCGGTGCTGTCCACCGCCCCCGCGGTGGATCGCCCCGGACACTCGTCCGATCCCGCCTGCGGGACATCGGGAGAAGTGCCCAAGTTTGTCGGGGCACCGCCCCAGGTCTGGGGTCCTGCGGGCTCCGGCGCGGCGAAGGGACGACAGCAGGCGGTTGACCCTGGTCAGTTGGGACCAGGGGGCGCTGACCGTTCAGTCACTGTTTGCTGCCAGACGCACAGATGAGCAGTGAAGGACATCCGCCGGTTACCGGACCGGCCTACGGTCCGAAGTGGTCAGGGTCAAGACCCAACGCATCAGGGGGATCGATGGCAGTGCTTCCCAGGCGCTCACCAGCGTGGATCGTGCGCGGCGAGGGCAGCCGCGCCGTCCTGTTCGACGTCAGCACCGGCACGACGCACCCCGGCACGGCGGACGCCGCCCGGCTCATCGACCTCTGCGACGGCCACACCTCCGTCAACGAGGCCGCGGTCCGGCTCGACAGCTCGCCGATCTTCGTCGAGCTGACGCTGCACACCCTGGCCGACCTGGGCGCCCTGACCTTCGGCTCGCCGGCGCTCGCCGGCTGATCGCCACCCGGTCGTCGGCGGCCGCGGCTACACGCGGCTGACGCCCACGCCGTCGAGGTAGACCCGGCGGCTGCTCATCGCCTTCACGACGAGGGTCCCGGAGCTGACGGCCGAGAACGCGCCGACGTCGAACACGCGCCGGTAGTACGTACCGCTCGAGACGAGCGAGACCTGCCGCACCAGCCGACCGTTCCAGTAGACGCCGGCCACGCCGCAGTCGGCGCAGGACTCGGCGACGAGCAGCAGGTGCCTGGTCACGAGCCCGGACAGCGACAGGGTCGCCGCGGTCGCGGTCGACCGGCGGACCGTGCCGGCGTAGTAGGTCGACCCGACGCCGTCGAGCCAGCCGGACGAGGCGTGCAGCGACCGGTCGTCGAGCGGCGACGCCGTGCACCGCTCGCCGCTCCAGTTCGACCGGTTGCCGGCGACGTCGTGCGCGCGGACGGAGAAGCAGTACGTCGAGCCGCGGCTCAGCGCCAGACCGACCGACCTCCCGGTCGTGCCCTGCCACGCAGCCGGGTAGCCGTAGCCGCCGAACCCGTAGCTGAGACCTGCCCGGCGGTAGCGGACGTCGAAGGAGGACACGCCGGAGCCGGTGTCGCTGGCTGCCCACGAGAACGTCGCGGACGCAGCCGTCGTGACGGCCGGGAGGGCCTTGGCCCCGACGGCCGGCGGCTCGACGTCGACGCCGAAGGTCCAGGAGATGCTCGGCTGCGACGGCTGGGTGATCGTCGCGGTCCACGAGCCGGAGGTCAGCGGTCGGTCCGGGATCAGCAGGACGGCGTTGTCGCCGTCAAGGATCGCCTGCCCCGTCGGGCCGTAGACCGCGTCCGAGCTCGTGTAGTGGTGCTCGTCGACGATGCAGAGGTGACCGGATCCGGAGGTCAGCGTGACGCCGCCGGCACGGGTCAGCGAGGCCGTCAGGCCCACGGCCGGGTCGGCCGTCAGCATCGCGATGAGCGGCAGCCCCGGGTAGGTCCCCGAGGGGAAGCTGCACGTCTCGGTCGGGTCGGGGCTCTCCCCGCCGAAGGCGGCCATGTCGGTCGTGACCCCCGGGCCGGGGAACAGCACCGGCGCCGTCTGCGACACCGAGCTGTCGATGCCGCGGATGACGTCGATCCCGGCGTACCCGAAGCCGGCCGTGGTGGAGGCGAACGCCACCTTCTTCAGTCCCGGCCGCAGCATCCCGATCGCGTGGAACGGCGCCTCGTACCAGCCGTCGATGAAGTCGACCGACGACTCGCGGGTCCCGTAGGCCAGGTCGGACGACTCGCCGGCCGCCGCCCCGTCGGAGGTGTACCAGGGGCTCGCCGGGTTCTCGGTGTGCGCGCTCGCGTACTGCCCGGTCCGGTACGACGCCGGGGTCCGGTCGAGGTAGGTGAAGTGGTGCTGCAGCCCGGTCACCCAGGCCGGCTCCGACACCACCGGGTCGAGCCCGGCGGCGGCGCGGTACCTGTTGACCTCGACCAGCCAGTCAGGACCGCCGGAGGTGGCGGCGCGCGCCGGCGTCGGCGCGCCGACGACGCCGAGCAGCAGCGCCAGCACCGGCAGGAGCACCACGTGCGGCAGGCGGCGGCGTGTCCTCATGGCGCGAGTGTGCCAACCCCACCGGCGCGGTGTGGGGGGTTCGGCACTCCGGGTCAGGTCGGGGAGAGCTCGACGCCCGCCAGGCACAGGCCCACCCGGCGCGGGTCGGCGGAGCCGGGGCTGAACTCGGCGACCGGCACTGACCGGGCGGTCCGCAGCTCGACGACCGTGGGCAGCCCCGACCGCAACGGGGCCGAGAAGGAGACGACGGATCCTGGGACGCGGGGCACCAGGTCGAAGGCGACCGGTCGCCGGTCGACCAGCACTGACAGCGAGTCCCGGACGTCGTCGCTCGCGAAGGCCGTGACGTGCAGGGAAACGCGGACCGGCCCAGGCGCGCTGAACGGCAGGAGCAGCCGGGGTCGCGGGTTCGGCCCGGACCAGCGCCAGGTCTCGATGCCGTTGCTCTCGAGCCCGTGCCAGTCGAGTGCCCGCGGGCCGTCGTCGACGGGCACCCACGTCGGGCCGTCGAGGGGCACGACCGGAGGGGTGTCGATGCCGCGCACCCGCGCATGCAGCCGTACGGCTTCACCGGGCTCCCGGTCGTCCCCGGAGGGGTGGAAGGTGGTCATGAGCTGCCCCGAGGACGTTGCGTCCGCGAGTCCTTCCTCCACGAGCACCGCGAGCTGCGCGGGCCCCAGCGCCAAGGCGCCCTGCTGCTCGACGTCGTCCGGCGACAGGTAGGACAGGTAGCGCAGCGCCGAGTTGAACTTGAGCACCGTGACCGTGCCGGTCGAGGTGAAGCGGTGGCCGCTCTCGGCCGACGTCAGCATGAACTGCGAGTCCACCGGCCGTCGCGTGACGGCGGCATCGGGCCACCGGACCTCGACGGAGCGCCGGTGGGCGACCGACGACGGCGGGAAGAAGTGCGTGAGCGGCGCCGAGCGGTCGTCGGGATCGAACAGCCCGGTGGCCCACGTGGTCCCACTGCCCGAGCCGGGCGGACCGAAGTAGAGGCAGCCCGAGGCGGCGAAGTCCGCGTCCGGGCGCAGCTCGAACGCCTCGAGCAACGCAGCCAGGTGGTCGGGGAGCCAGATGTCGTCATGGCCGAGGTAGGCGACGAAGCTGCCGCGGGCGAGCGACCACGCGAGGTTGTTCGGCCCGCACTGCGACCCGCGTCGCGCGGCCGTCTCCACCAGCCGGAACCGCGCGTCGAACCCGGCGACCGTCGAGGCGAGACCGGCGGCCGCGGGGCCGTCACTGGCGACGAGGACCTCGAAGTCCGGCAGCGTCTGCCGGGCGACGGACGACAGCGTCGCCGCGATCAGCTCCCCGCGCCCGTAGGTCGCGACGACGACCGAGAAGGCCGGCGTCACCACCGCCAGGGGACGATCGCCTCGGCACCGTCCGCGTCGTAGGGCAGGTCGAGCGCGTCCGGCTCGTCGTGGTGGTACGCCGACGTGGGCATGTTGATGATGTACGCCTCGGTGGTGCCGATGACCTTCCACCCGTGATACAGGTCGGGCGGGATGACGAGCAGCCCTGGGCACCGCTCGCTCACCTTGAACTCGTTGACGACGCCGCGCGTGGGCGACGCCGTCCGGCCGTCGTACACGACGATCGACACCAGCCCGCTGACGACGAACAGCCGGTCGGTCGAGCGCTGGTGCAGTCCCCAGGCGCGGGTGCGGCCGGGCTCGGTCGTCGTGACGTGCACGTGGACGATCGGCTCGTCGACCTCCGGCCAGTCGGTGCGGGCGATCTCGGCGAGCGTCCCGTCCTCGTGGGCGACCGGACGCGTCGGCCGGAACCGCACGCCGTCGATCAGGTCCTGCCGCAAAGCGCCCGAGCTGTCGACGGCGGAGTGCTTCGCCAGCAGCCGTTCCTTGCCGACGACCGCCTCGGCCGCTCCCTCGGTCGTCACCGCGCGGACGATACAGCCGGGGATCAGCAAGCGTGCCCGCCCGCTACGACGAGGGCTTCGGCAGGGAGCTGCACACCCCGGTTGACCTGGGCGCCGTGGTCCGCGATCGCCCCGGCGGGGTCACGCTCCAAGCTCGTCGAGCAGCCGGAGCTCGTGCACAAGCCCTTCGGAAGCCGCGGCGGTTCGGCTCCCCTTCTGATCGGAGCTGCCCAGCCACGCAGCGAGGCTGGGCAGAGCGGACATGCACAGGGCTCGAGCGCCCCGGAGGTCGTTCGTCTGGACCGCCCACCACACGTCAGCGGCCAGCGCGGACAGCTCGTGGACAGACAAGCCACCACCAGCACCCGGGACAACGGCAGACATGAGGGTCCGGTCGGCCGCGACGTTTGCGAGGAAGTCGCTACAGACCCCAAGAACGGCGACCTCATGCGCAAGCCCCGGAACCTCCCACAGCCAGCGCAGCAGCGCGTCGCGCCCGTCCAGCCGTTGCTGGACAGCCTCGAGCAACGAGCGATCGCTGTCGTCGAGTTCCTGGGAGTGGGCCACCGCCGCAGCGACCTGCGTTGCGAGGCGGGCCAGGCCCTCTTCCGGAGGGCTGTCGGCATCCAGGAGCGCGACCAGCCCGGCGTCGAGGTAGGTCATCGGGTTCCTCGCATCCGTGCAAGCCTGGGTTCCAGCCACTGAGGCAACCCGTCGGCACTGCAGAGCAGCTGCGCATCTTGGAGCTGCTGGGGGCTGGCAGCGGCTCCACGCCCGTCGAAGGGTAGGGCCATGAGCTGCTGCCGGAGCGGAGCGTGCTCCTCAGGGCTGAGGTCGCCTCGAGCCGCGAGGGCGTCGAGCTTCGCGGCGTTCACGTCTGCGGCCACGTCGGCGGGGTAGGCGCTGCGCATGATGTCGACGCGACCGCCCTTCAGTTCCTCGGGGGTCACACCGAGTCTGGCTACTCGGGGCTGGTCAGGCTTCTCAAGTGCCGGTTTGGCGAGGTCGAGCGCCTTCGAGACGGGCATGCTCCCGACTTGACTCGGCAGGCCGTGCATCCCCGCTACCTTGCCCGCGCCCGTCACCGTCCCGCCGGCCACCTTGTCGAAGGCCCAGTCCGGAAGAGGCTGCCGACGCACATCGGGCCGCCCGCCGTGCTCGTCGGAGCTGCGTAGGACCGGACTGCGATCCAGCTCCTTGCCTTGGCCGTCGCGGGCCACGGCAACGAGGGGGTCCGTCGTCGGCTTGACCCCCGGCTCGTGCTGCACCGACTTCGAGTCCGGGTGCAGTCGGACCTCGCTCCCGTGTTCGCCCCCAAGGATGTCCGCCTGCGGAAGGCCCTGCTTCACCAGATCGTCGGAGGTGTTCCGGTGCAACGGCGCCCAGTCCGGCGAGGCCGCTGCGGCCCTGTCGTGCAGCCCGTGCGGGTCGACGCTGATCTCGCCGACCTTCCGATCCTGCTCGGGGAGGTGCCTTGCCACATCCCGCTGGTGGCGCTGCTCGTCCGGATCCCCGGCCCGCCCAGCCTGCTCGAACCGTTCGTTCGCAAGCTTGTCGAGCTCAGGTTGAGACAGCTCGAGCCGCTGCCGGTCTGCACGAGGATCGTCCGACGGCGGTCGCTCAGCCGGCGGCGGGCGGTCCGATCCGGCCAGCTCGGGGGCACCGCGACGCGGGGCCACCTCCGCCGAGTCACCCGGAGGCTGCTCGATGTCCGGGCGCACAGTCTCCCCCGGCTTAGGAGTCGGCGACGCCGGCTCCTTCTCGGCGCGATCGACGTCGAGCGGGGGCGCGGACCGGGCCAGCTCGGGGGCACCGCGACGCGGGGCCACCTCCGCCGAGTCACCCGGCCGCTGCTCGATGTCCGGGCGCACGGTCTCCCCCGGCCTCGGAGTAGGCGACGCCGGCTCCTTCTCGGCGCGATCGACGTCGAGCGGGGGCGCGGATCGTGACGGCCGGGGCTCCGGCTTCTCCTGTGTCACGGTCTCAGGGGTAGAGCGCTCGAACTCCTCGGCGCTCATGTCACTGCGGGATGGGTGTCGCGGAACCGGGCGACCCAGCCCTCGGTGCCCTCGTCGAAGTGATTCCTCAGTCCATGCAGGAAGACACAACCGTGCAGGTCGACCACGTGATTCGGCGCCAGCGAGTGCGATGCCCGCTTCGCCGCGGCCTCGACCGTGGCGTGGACCTCGCCCCACCACAGGGCGCGCGCCGGGTCGGACTCGACGGTCGAGTACCGGTCGAGCAGGACCTTGAGTGGCGCGGATGCGGTGTGGGCCAGCATTTCCGACTGCCCACGGAACCAGCACGGTGACGTGCAACCGGCGCAGGCATCGTACGGGCGAAGGGCATCCTCGACACCGGGCGTCGTCGCGACGAACGCCTCGAAGACGCGACGCAGGTCCTCGTCCGTCGCCAGCGGCGCTCGCTCGACACCTCTCGCCTGCGCGTCCTGGCGTCGGACGTCCGGCACCTCGACAACGGCGGCCTGCGGAAGCCCGTCGTGATGCACCAGCGCCTGCATGGGTCCGAGCTGCATGGCGAAGCTGCGCTGGTCCTCACTCAGTCCCATCGCACCGGCGAGCACATCGCGGTCCTCCGTACCGGGGAGCCGATGCATGATCTTCGTGCCGGTGTTCTTCACAGCATCGGTGATCAGCTTCGTCGGGTCCTGGTCGATGATCACGAGGGCCTCGCCGTACTTGCGGTTCTCCGCGAGGCTGTTGGCGAACGCCTCGGCGGCCCGCGCTCGCGCATCACCCTCATGAGCCTGCGCACCGCCGGCCGTCGGGCGCGCCAGCAGCCGATGCGCCTCCTCGATGACGGTGACGTGCTGCAGCCCTCCCGGTTGCCGCGTCGCCTTGTAGTGCTCCGTCATGATCTGCAGGAGCAGTGCGGTCACCAGCGCCTGCTCCTTCGCGTTCTCCGAGACCTGCGCTAGCTCGATCACGACCGGCCGCGAGAGCAGCACGTCCACCGGGAAGGACGACCGGCACGCGAGGGTGCTCGCCGCGACGCCCTCGGCGAGCGACTCCGCCCGCACCATCGACCCGGCCAGGATGTTGCTGCGGACCTCGCCCTGGTAGTCGAGCTCGTTCGTCACCTGGCGCATGGAGGTGATGAAGCTGTCTAGGGTCGGCCAGTGCTCGTCCGGTCCGCCGTCGGCGACATCGTCGGAGCTCCATCCCGCGGTCGTGTAGGTCAGTCGAAGGGCCCTTCGGTAGATGTTGGGCAGTGGGTCCCAGAGCCCGAACGCGGAGTCGAAGCAGCTGAGCAACCCGGCGGCGTGAGCACCCACGCTGACGCCGGCCGGAACCTGGAAGGGGTTGAGCCGGAAGGGCGCGATCTTCTCGTTGCCGACCGTCAGCACGAGCATCTGCTCGAACCCGGGACGGGTTGCTAGCCAGCGGTAGTCATCGAGCTTGGAGTTGACCGGCTCGAGGACGAGGAACGGGATCTGATGGTCGACCCAGAGCTGCTCCAGGAGGGCCAGCGAGCTGTTCGTCTTCCCGGAACCTGTGGTTCCCACGAGCAGGGCGTGCCGGGTCAGGTCCTGGAGCTGAAGGCCCACCTGGCCACCACCTCGCTGCCGACCGAGCTTCAGGTGCGGTGCGTCGACGGTCCAGTGCACCTCGTTGCTCGGTCCTGGATGCCGCACCGTCAGCCCTGGCAGGACCCCCGTCGGAGCGACCGGCAGCCGGAAGGCAGCCGTAGCCTCGTTGACGTCGACGAGCTCACTCAGGTCTCGCAGGGACGAAGGCGGCGAGTCGTCGGCGTGCCAGAAGGCGCGCTGCCCCCACCGCGCATGGCCGAGTCCGGCGAGGTTGTCCCGGAGTACGCCTAGCTCCTGGTGATCCGCCGGCCGGACCAGCTCATATGCGGCGCCTGCGGCATCGCGCTCCAGGTAGCTGTCTTGGTGCTCCTGCCCAGGGCAGATGAGCTGACCGAGCAGATGGCCGAGGCCGTCGTCCAAGGCGTCTTCGCTGACCACGTCGACACGCACCCGGAAGGCGGCGCGGCGATAGCGCCGGCTCGCGTCCTGGAACAACCGGAGCGCGTGCACGGCGAACGCGTCGGGAGGGATGTCGACCTCTACCCCAGTCAGCGGTCCGAGCGTTGTCCTCGTCGGTTGGGCAAGCCGGGCGTACTGCGTCGTGAGGTGCTCGAGGAAGGCCGGGAACGAGATCGGGATCCCGACCGGCTCAAGCCCGATCGCCACCATGACCCGGCTCGGGTGCCGACGAAGGGCCTCGAGCAAGGGAGCCCAGCTGACCGGGCGCAGCTGCCAGGGCTGCACCGCGAAGTAGAAGTCGACGTAGGCATCGGGACGCTGCGGCACTCCGACGAGCACAGGCTTGCGCACTTCGATCGCCCCGCCGGGTGGCACCTCGAACGGCCGCAGAAACGATGCGAGCTCCTGCTCGGTCACCGGCTCCGCCGTCACCCGGTCGGGCAACCGACCGAGCCGCTCGAGCTGACCTCGCGCGGCGGTGCGCAGGTCCTGGTACGGGCCGATCGTGGTGCGCGCGAGGACGACGGCCTGCACCTGCCGGGCCCCAGGCTCGTGGATCATCCGCAGCTCGACCGCACCGCCCGCGTCTGGCAGGAGGTGGTGCGTCAGGTAGGCCGCATCGGCCGTCGACGCTCGCTGGAGCCGCTGCTCCACCGTCAGCGAGGCGTACTCCGCAGCAAGGCTGAGATCGGCGACGGATGCGATGCGCAGCGCGTTCCACAGCGTCGTCCGTCCGGCGCCGTCGACGACGTGCAGCGGTTCCAGGTCTGCGGTCATGGACAGTCCTACGCGCGCGACAGGCCCTGGGTGTCGAACAGCAGCGCCTGCACACCCTCGGCGGTCTGTACGAGCATTCCGCCGGCATGCGGCCGAAGAGCAAGGTGCCACGTGTCCGGCAGCAGCTCGCCGGCAACCGTGGTCAGGGAGTCGGGGCGATAGACCGGCCGCGGCTCAGGCACCGCGAACCAGTAGGCGCCACCGTCAGCGGCCGCCGGCACCGCGGCGAGCGTTCCACGGAGCACCGGTAGGTGCTCGCGGCCTGCGGTGCCGACCATGAGGATCGCCGCGTCCACCACGAGCAGGTAAGCCCCCCACTGGGCGTGCTCATCACTGAGCACCGTCAGCAGGGCGATGAGGAAGGCCGTCACCCCGGTGACGTTGCGCCAGGACTCGAGTCGCAGCCCTCCGACCGGCGTCTCTGACCCGCGCCCCACGAGGCTCAGCACCGTCAGGACGACAGGAACGAGGACGACCAGCAGCAGCGGCACAAGCGCACTCTTGTGCCACAGCCACGAGTGACCTTCCGAGGAGAGCGTGTAGTCGTGGGCCTGCGGCAGGAACGAGGTGATGAGGAGCAGGGCGCAGGCGCCTGCGGCGAGCGCGTCCCCACGCGTCCTGCTCACTGCGCGGACCGAGCGGCCGACGGTGGCACGGTCGGCGCTTGCCGAGGCAGCGAGGGGATGGGCGGCGTGGGAACACCGGAGGCACCGGCGATCGACTCGACCGGCACGTTGTGGCCGAAAGTAGAGGCAATGGACACCGGGGTGTTGGCCATCGCCACGTCGAGACCCTCCTGCACGGCGGCGTGGAGCCCCTCGCGGAACGCCTGGACGACCTCGGCCCGCAGGATCAGGTGGAAGAGCGTGCCGCGACCGGAGACGGTGTCCACGATCTGCTTGAAGAACGTGAAGAACATGAGGAACGGGTACTGCCGCCGCCACATCGTCCAGGACATGTAGAGCCCGGTGCCGTAACCGAAGACCGACACGTAGGCGACGTACTTGCCTTCATTGACGACCAGGTAGTTGCGCGCCTGGCCGGCGCTGAACTCGTTGCGGATGCGGCGCGGCGTCGCAACGCACGGGTACTGCCGGGACCTGAGGCTGGCGTAGATCGCGGAGTACGCCGAGTCAGCGGCGCCGGCCCGGTTGTCGACGAGCGCCCACCACGAGGAGATCGGCTCGCGGAAGGGGATGAACAGGCTGGCGAGACCGGCCAACAGGAACACGATGACTGCGAGGCCGCCGAGGCCGCTGCCGCCATGGCCCAAGGCGGCCAGCACGATCCACAGGATCAGGAAGGGCGCACCGCAGGCAGCGCCGACCATGCCGGCGCGGATCGCGAAGGCCATCAGCGACGCGGGGTCGACCCGGCCGGCAAGCCCCGTGTCGACGCCGTGCGCGTAACCACCGGAGTGGACCCGGGGCTCGCCCGGATCACCTACCCAGACGGCCTCCGGCTGGGTCACGGCCTGCGCTGGCTCCGCCGGCGCCGGCTGGACGGGCGCGGGTACGGCGGCCACCACGGGCACACGCTGCGTCCCACACCCGGCACAGAACTTGGCCGCGGCGCTGATCTCCCGGCCACAGGTCTCACACGCGATAAGTGTCATGATCGTCTCCTCGAAGTCCTAGCTGACGCTGATGACATAGCTGCCGGTCGAGCCTTGATAGCCGGTAACGCGAAGGGTGTAGAGGCCGGTCGTGCTCGCCGTGAACGAGACCTGCGGGTCGTGCCCGATCGTGTCGTCGTTGTGGCCGGCCACCGTGCCGTTGGGGGCGAACACGTCCAGCACGCCGTCGAAGGCGCCGCCGGAGACCGTCACGGTGTAGCTGTTTCCCGCCCGGGCCAACAACCGCTGGAGGCTTGCGCCGCCCGTCACCACGCCACGCCTCGAGGCGCCGGCGACCAGGGTGCCTGCGGGAACGGCGTCGATCCGGTCGGCGTAGGAGCCGGACGAGGCGTGCACCAGCAGGTACGTCCCCCGAGTCGTCGCCGTGATCGAGGAGCCCCCGACGTAGTTGCCGCGGGCGTCGGTGATGTCCGGCGAGCTGGTGCTCGAGATCAGGACGGTCTGATGTGCCGCCAGGGTCAGGGAGTAGACCTTGGCACCGCAGGTGCTCTCAGGCACCGTTCCTGACAGTCGCGACCCGACGCGAGCGGGCACCGGCACGAGGGGTGCGGCGGCGACGCTGTACTTCTTGCCGTCGCCGCGGACGATCACCTTGTAGTCCCCGGTGGCCGTCGCGCGGAAGACGCCGGAGCTCAAGAAGCTGGGCTCCTTCCCATCCGGACCGACCACGTCGTAGTAGTTGTCGTCGCTGTCGCAGATCTTGAACATCTTCCCGGTCACCGCGGGGACCGTGAAGACGTGGAAGTCGTGCGACGAGGTGAAGCTCCCGATGCGAGGCGTGGTGGTCAGCGCGCCCTCGGACGGGGCCTGCGACTCTGCGCCGAGCAGCGACAGCACGTCCTTGTTGCCGAGACCTGCGACCACGGTCTTGGACAGCCGCGCAAGGGTCCGAACCGGGCTCAGGTACCACCGACCGCTCACCTTGACCACGTCGACCGAGACGTCGGTCGAGTCGGCGACTTGCGTCGGGGCGCCGTACTCCTCGAGCACCTTGTTGACACAGCCGCTGTCGGAGGACGAGCCATCGTCCACGCGCAGGCAACCGCCGTCGAAGGAGAAGCGGCCCGAGGAGTCGTTCGAGCTGTAGGTGCCGGTGAGCGAACGCAGCACCACCCGGGCCGAGCTCCCGCTCTTGTCCCGGACGTCGCTGGTCACGTCGTCGAAGGTCAGCCGACCCTGGTCCTGCAGTTCGCCCAGCACCCCCTGGTCGTCCAAGTACTGGATGATCGCTCGGCGGTACCGGTAGGCAGCCCCCAGTTCGTCGGGCGACACGAGGTCGAGAAGCCGGCTGGCCTGAACTCCTGACACGGCCGATGCCAGGTCCTTGAGCACGTCGCTGGGGCTGGCTGAGCCGGTGGACGACGTGGTGATCTTGCCGCTGAAGTCGCCGGCCGGCAGGGAGTTCGCGCGACGGAACCACTCCAGCGCCGTGTCCGCCGGGCTGACGTACCACTTGCCGTCCTGCTTGATCGTGATGATCGGCGCAGGGGACCCGATCGCATCCTCGGCCACCGTCGTGAGGTCGACCTCTCCGTGCGCGTTCCCCGCGCGCAGTGCTGGCTTCATCTGCTTCTCGTTCACCGTGTAGTCGAGGTTTCCCCCGGTGACGGTCACGGCCGCAGCCGTGTCGCTCAGCTTGTCCACCCGCGTCGTCACGCCACGGATCGAGATGTCCAGCCCGGCGAAGGGGTTGCTACCGATCACCCCAGCAGCCGACGCCTTGGACTTGGCAGTCTTGTAGACGTCGCTGATCCCGCGCACCTGCGCCGGCGCGACGAAGGTCAGTGCCCTGACCGGGTCCTGTGCCTCGATGGCCGACGACATGCTGGTCACGGCCTCCCCTGGCGAGGCGGCGCCCGTGGCGTTGCTGTGCAACTGGTGCAGCGCGAAGAAGCCTCCGCCGCCGAGGATGAGGACCGTCGCGACGACGACGGCCAGCACCTTCAGGACACCGCGGGAGCCCTTGCCCGCAGGCGCGCCCGGCAGCACGTCCGCCGACGGTGTCGACGGCGGGGCAACCGGAGCCGACGGCGCAGCAACAGGCGGAGCGACCGGAGCCGGTGGCACATCAACAGGCGGAGCGACCGGAGCCGGCGGCACAGCAAGAGGCGGCATAGCCGGCACGGGCGGAGCGGGCGGAGCGACAACAGGCGGTTCAGCCGGAGCCGGCGGCACAGCTACAGGCGGAGCAACCGGGACCGGGGGGACGGCTGGCCTCGGCGGGACGACCGGGGCCGAGTCGGGAGCCTGAGCGAGGGGCGTACCGCACTCGGGGCAGAACCTCGCGGTGTCGTCGGTGTGGGCGCGGCAGGATGGGCATTGCGACATGTGACGTTGGCTCCGGATCGGCTCAGGGGCGGGCGGAGGCGCGAGGCATCCAGCTGTAGGCGAACAGCAGCAGGAGCGCTGCGCTCGTGAGAAGGGGGCCGCTCAAGGCGGACGTGCCGATGGGATGGGAGCGCAGCGCCGCGTACATGAGCCCGACGAGCAGAAGCGCGACACCCGACAGCCCCCGAGCGAGGGCTCTCGTCGTCCTTCCCAGGTCGGCGGCGATGGCCAGAGCGACGACGAACGCGACCGGCAACAGCACGTACCAGAGCGCAGCGACGAGCTCGAGCGGTCCGTTCCGGAAGGTCTGCCCCACGCCCAGCAGCAAGTGTGCTGTGCCCCAGCCGCTCATCGAGCCGCTGGCGGTCCGCCGCCAGGGAAGCAACGAGCCCACGACGACCATGCAGAGCAACAAGACCGCAACTGCGATGCCCCGTGTACGTCGATCGTGCGGCGGTGCGTCGGTCCCCAATGTTCCCCCCGGAACAGCGACCGGAAGTCGCTCGGGTCCGAACTATAGGCTGACATCGGCTGTCCTTGCTGAATAACACCCGATTCGTCAAACTCCTGACTCGCCATGAACTGACCCTTGGGGGGCGGCTTCTTCTGTGACAAACGTGCCTCTCTGCACCCAGTGCGGTCAGCCGCGGGGGACAAACGACGCCTTCTGCAGCGAGTGCGGGTTCGCGTTTGTCGCAGCGCCGGAGCCAGTTGGTCCTTCCGTGCCACCGAGGCCGACCTTTGCGCCGGCGACGACCCGACCGGCCGACGATCACCTCGTCCCTCAGCCAGCTCGGCGGCCGAGGCGCGGTGTCATCGCGGGGCTCGTCGTCCTGCTCCTCGTCGCTGCCGCGATCGTGGGCGTGCTGGTGCTCAAGCCATTCTCCGGGGGCGCCGGTGCCGCCTCCGAGGGGCCGAAAGACGCGACGACGGAGCCGCCCTCGGTGGAGCAGACGCCTGCATCGGACAGTGCCCCGCCCATTGATCGGAGCGCCTCGCAACAGGTCGCCGCGAGCGTCGACGTGCCCGGCCAGGCCCCGGACGGTGTGGACGCGGCCGGCAATCCGACGTCGTATGCCTCAACGAACCTGCTCGACGCCGACCCCGAGACCGCCTGGCGGGAGCCCGGGGACGGTTCCGGCCAAGACCTGACGATCGCGCTGGATCAGACTCGCACCGTGACCTCGCTGGGGCTGATCAACGGGTACGCGAAGACCGACGCCAGCACCCGGGTGGACCGCTACCACCAGGAGCGGCGGATCCTGCAGGTGACCTGGACGTTCGACGACATGAGTGTGGTTCAGCGGCTCAAGAACAGCCGGTCGATGCAGACCATCACGCTCGACCACCCGGTTCAGGCCGGTTCGGTGACCCTGCACATCGATGCCACGACGGGGCCGGGTGACAGCAACTTCGACTACACCGCGATCAGCGAGATCCTGGTGAAGGGCCAGTAGCCGGTTCTCGCTCCGAACCGCTGCTGCCGGCGCGATGGCGCGGTCACCCGCCGGCCGACGTGTGCGCGGCAGGTTGGCGCCTCCGGGCAAGCGTGTCTGCTCGCTACGACGAGGGCTTCGGCAGGGAGCAGTCGTGCACCTTCGGGTTGGCGCCCAGGTAGTTCGCGGGCCCGGCGAGCACCGTCACGACGACCGTCCCCGCCGACGCGCAGCTCGTGTTGTCGTGCTCGAAGTAGTGCCGCTGCCACGCCGCCAGCACGCCGATCAGCAACCACAGGACGACCAGGCCGCTCACGCCTCGCAACATGGGACAGTCCTTCCCCGAACCAGGCAGCGCGAAGCGGGTGTCAGCCGGTGTGCTCCTCGACGTACTCGTCGGGGTCCTTGTCACTGACGTCGAGTTGCTGGGTCTTCGCGACCTCGAAGGCCCGACCGAGCTCGTCGCGGGTCGCCACGTCGGCATTGGCGCGGAAGTGCGGGAGCACCTCGTCCTCCTCCTCGCCCATGTGCTCGGTGTTCGCCGCGCGCGCCGCACCGACGGCCTCCCACCACTCGTCGCTGCCGACGGCGCACTGCGAGGCCCGCCCGACGGCGTCGCGGATGTCGTTGTGGTCTCCGATGGCGTCCTTGGTCTCGCTGGCGTCCGGGTCCGACACGTCGAGCACCACGGGGTAGAGCACCTTCTCCTCCGCCGCGGCGTGCACCTCGAGGAACTCGGCCAGCTCGTTCCAGACCGCCGACAGCGACGAGGTGTCGCTCCGGTCGATCCCGTCGAGGATCGCGAACATGCGGCGCTGGCGGTGGTGGTCTTCGAGCACGAGGTCAGTGATGTCCATGCGGTGATCACTACCCCGATCACCAGGCGCAACCACGGCCGGCCACGCACAGGCAGCGGTGCTGCTCCTCACACCCGTCAGCACGTGCGATGGCCCGCGTCAGGGTGGGTAGCCCCTGGCACATGGCTGAGTCCCCCGCACCCGAGCTCGACCGCGACGACGTTCCCCCGGGCACTGTGCACCGCGCCGGTCGCTGGACCGTCGCGAACAAGGGCGGCGACCTGCACGCCGTGTCCTCGCGCTGCCGGCACCAGCTGGCCGACCTGTCGAACGGCTCGCTCGACGCTGCGGGCTGCCTGGTCTGCCCCTGGCACGGCTCGCGCTACGACCTCGAGACCGGCGCGATGGTCGAGGGGCCGCACGGCTTCCTCTGGTACGTCGGGAAGACACCCGGCTACTCCCAGCTGATCCGCGCGTACGCCAACGTGCTGCGGCTCCGGACAGCGACCGTCGTGCGGATCGGCCGGGTCCTACGGGTCGAGTCGTAACGGGACGATCAGGCCGTGGCGGCCAGGGCTCCCGCCACGACGATGAGACCCCATGCGGCGACCTCGCGGTCGAGGGGCGTGCGGCGGCTCTGCGGACCGTCCACCCACCGGGCGGCGAGCAGTGCCGTGAGCTCGAGGGCCTTCGCCGCGACGTCGACGGGGCCGACGGCCTCGAGGCCGTAGCCAACCCCGAGCGTCCGCGACTCGAGCCACAGGGCGATCAAGGCCGCCGAGCTGAGCACGACCAGCACGACGGTCGTCCTGGTGGGCCGCTGGAGGACGGCGAGGGCCAGGCCCGCCTGCACGACCACGACGGCGACGAAGAACAGCCGCTGCAGCCCGAGGTGCTGCTGCGCCGCAGCGACGTGGACCGCCGCCGCAGCCAGCAACGAGGCCGCCGTGACGAGCTGCGCCGCCCTGCTCCGGGACGTGGACCGCACGCCCCGCCAGGCGACAGCGAGCGCCGGGCCGGACACGAGGAGCAGCGGCAGCACGTGGGCAGCGTGGCCCACGTGCGGTGCCGCCGCAGACATCACCGAGCCGGCCACCCGTTAGCGAGCAGCAGCGCCGTCGGTGCGCCGCTTGTCCGCACTGGCACCGACGCCGAGCAGCAGTGCGGCGGAGCCGAGGTGCAGCACGTTGTCGGCGCCGTTCAGCGCCAGGATGTTGGCGTCGGAGTCGAGGATGAACAGGCCCACGATCCCCAGCAGCAGGTACGCCGCGCCGATCACGGTGTTCGCCGCGCGAGCGCTGCTGAGCGCCCGGCTGGAGAGCACCAGCACCGCACCGATCAGCAGGTGGGCGACGTTGTGCAGGGGGTTCAACTCGAACAGGCCGAGGAGCTTGCCACCCTGCGTCGAGGCGAAGCCGTGGTCGTCGACGAGGAAGCCCGCCGCACCGACGACGAGGTACACCGCTCCGAACACGAGGGCGACGGTCTGGTTGAGGGTGCGGCTGGTGGTGCGCTGGTTCGTTCCGGTGGTGGCCATGGGGCAGGAGGTCCTCTCACGAGGGCACGCGGTGTGCCGCTCTCCCACGCGCTGCCCGCGTGCAGCCGACCCACACGCGTCGCCGAGAGGCGCTGCTACCCGCTCGTGACTGCGGTCGCGACAGGGCTCGCCACCACGACCCGGTCCCTGCCCTCTGCCTTCGCCCGCATCAGGGCTGCGTCGGCGTTCCGGACCGCCTCGTCGAGCGGCTGCTCGGGTGTCATCGACGTCAGGCCGAAGCTCGCCGTGAAGACCGGCGCCCCACCGGCGTCGAGGGTCAGCCCGAGCTCGGTGCGGATCCGGCCGAGCACCTCCTCCGCGGCGCGCAGGTCGCACCCCGGCATCGCCAGCAGGAACTCCTCGCCGCCGTAGCGGGCGACCAGGTCCTCCGACCGCATCACCGAGCGCAGCGTCGCGGAGAACACCCGCAGCGCGCGGTCGCCGGCCTCGTGCCCGAACGTGTCGTTGATGGTCTTGAAGTGGTCGAGGTCGCACAGCGCGAGGCTGAGGGTCCGGCCGGAGCGCTGGAGCTCGCCGACCCGCTCCTCGACGGTGCGCCGGTTGAGCAGGCCGGTGAGCCCATCGGTGCTCGCCTGCAGCTGGCTGCGCTGGAACGCCCGCAGGGTGCCCACTCGGGTCCCGGCCAGCTCGGCCGTGACCGCCAGGCTCCGCACCGCCTCGTCGCTGAGCTCCTCGCCCGGCTTGGTCACCACGTGCAGCACGCCGAGGCCCTCACCCAGGAAGGACACCGGTGAGCAGGCGGCCTGGCCGATGTCGTTGCCGCGACCGACGAGCTTGGGGCACGCGCCGACGCCGTCGGCATCGGCGAAGCGCACCTGCCGGCCTCGCCGTACGGCTATGCAGTCCGTCGGCGTCAGCACGCCGCATCCCGGGGCGTCCCCACCGGGCTCGGTTATGACCTGCACCAGGTGGGCCTTGCTGTTGTCGGCGAGCAGCAGCTCAGCGCGGCGGCCGGGTACGACCTCCAGCACAGCTCGGCGGACCACCGACTGCGCTTCGTTCTCGGTCGTGGCCATGTCGAACGCGTCCTTCAGGGTGCCGTCGAAGCCCTCTCGCGTCGCGTCGGTCCTGAGTCGCTCGTTGGCGTCGCGCATGGCCGCCTCGGCGAGCGCCTTGTCGGCCAGGCTCGCGCGGACGCTCCGCCACACCGCTGCGGTCAGCACGAGCAGCAGGAGCAGCGCAGCACCGCCGATCCAGAGCACGTGCTTCCGGCTGTCGGACTCGGTGCGGGTGCTCTCCAGCTCGGCGCGCTTTGCCGCGGCCCGCAGCAGCGCGGTCAGGTCGGCCATCTGCTGCCGCGCCTCGTCGAAGCGCCGGTTGAACTCGGGCATGGCGCGCACCGCCGCCTCGGGGTCGGTGGCGGCCAGCGCCCCGAGCCGCTCCGCCGCCGCGGCGTAGTTGCCCAGGTCAGCGCGGGTGCGC
The DNA here is from genome assembly GCA_966212015.1 of uncultured Frankiales bacterium. Taxonomy (GTDB): domain Bacteria; phylum Actinomycetota; class Actinomycetes; order Mycobacteriales; family SCTD01; genus RYN-111. The sequence continues at coordinate 19,290 of CBIHPE010000036.1, forward strand.
TCGTAGGTGGCGACCAGCTTGGCGTCGTGCAGCGCCGCCAGCTGGGCAGGGGTGGCGGACAGACCCGCACGGAGCTGGTCGGCATCCCGAGCCGTCGCCGTCAGCGCCGACAGCCTGTCCGCCTTGCGGGACGGCACTGCGGTCAGCACGTCGGAGCGGAGCGCGTCGTGCATCATGTCCGCGTCCTGCTGCAGGCTGAGCACGTCGTTGGTGTTGGTCATCGACTGGCCGTTGCTGGCCAGGTGGCTCACGGAGATGACCGCCGTCACGGCGACCGAGGTCACCGCCGCCAGTGCCGCAGCCGCCAGCAGCCCGAGTCGTGCCTCGATCGATCGCATCCCGTTTCATCGGCGCCCGGCAGGCCGCAACGCAGAACTCGGCCTGAATCTGACCGAAAGGGACCACCTCGACATGGGCACCTTGGGGCGCCCACATCACCCAGGTCAGCCGGTCAGGCGGTCGTCGCGGGCGCCGACGCCGACCGGTCGCCGCTGTCGGCCGAGCCAACTCCGGCGTGCGCGTCGCACACGGCGACGTCCACGTCCTTGTCGCCCAGCCGCACCACCCGCTGGTGCACGACGGGGCGCGCGCAGTCGCGGACCACGCACGGACGGGCTCTCTCGATCTGCATCTTCTGCCCCTGCCCACCCTGGAGCAGCACCAAGCGCCGAGGAACCGCCGACAGCGTCACACGCTCACTGTGCCCGGCCGACGCCACGCCGTCAGAGGAACGGCGAAGGTGCATCCTGACCCGGCAGGTACAGATCCGTGACGCCTGTTGCAGCGCGACGCACGGAGCCTCCCCGGCCTACCGGGCGGCGTAGTGGGCAGCGATGGTGCCGGCCGAGAGGACGGTGTTGTAGATCGCGACCTCGTCGATGCTCGCCGGTGCGCTGGCTCCAGCGCCCGAGTAGCTGGGTCCGATGAAGAGAAGCGGTGCGTTGCTGCGCGGTTCGGTGGACGTGGGTGCCGAGGTGACGGCGCCGCCGTCGACGTACAGGGTCATGACGCCGGCCGTGCTCCAGGTCGCGGCGATGTGGTGCCAGGCTCCGTCGCCCAGGTAGGGGCTGGCGATGGTGGTGTCGCCGTTGCCGATGCCGAAGAGCACGTGGCCGCCGAAGAGGGTCGTTCCGAAGTCGTTGACGACGTTGCCCTCCTCCGCGTCGACGAGGCCGGCGCCGTTGTACCACTGCGCTCCGCCCGGGTCGGTGTTCGCCTCGGAGGTCTGCACGAAGTACTCGAGCGTGAAGGCAGCCGCGTTCTGGAGCAGCCCGCCGAGGTCGACGTTGATGTCAGCCCCCGTCGGGAAGGCCGTGCTGCCGTCCCCCGTGGCTCCCGGCACAGGTGCCGGGCGATCCGACGAGTACGGGCTGTTGTGGTTGCCTGTCTCATCCACGGCCATCCCCGCGCCCTGGGCCTCGCCGAGCCGGAAGTACGCGAGCGGACCGGCGGCCAGGACTGCCGTTCGGTAGGTGTTGCTCCCGGACCCGCCATCGGGCGGCGTGACGATGCTGGCGTGCGCGCTGGCGAGGGAGCCGAAGCTGGTCGCGACCAGGATCCCGCCACCGATGAGGGCACTGCGCTGCAGAGCCGCACGCCGCGTCACGCCCTGCAGCAGACCGAGGTCGGCCAGCGTGTGGATCGTGAGCTCCACCGCCTCCTCGGACATGCCGGTCGCCAGAGACGCGGCGGGCACCGAGGTGACCCCGTCGCAGAGCGGCAGGACCTTGCCGGCATCTGACGACAGCAGGTGGACTGCGTCCGTGTCGGGGTCGTAGGCGATGACGTCCTCACCGACCTGGTCGATGACCCAGTGGGAGGTGCGGCGAGGCAGATGAGCCACAGCAAGATCCTTTCCGGATGACCTATGTCCGGAACCTAGGTGCGTGCCGGGCCGCAGCAGCGGAGAACCTGAGGATCTGACCCCTAGGTGCCAGACGGC
>CBIHPE010000037.1:0-21206 GCA_966212015.1 uncultured Frankiales bacterium
CGAGAGCATGCGGGCCATCCCGACGAGCTCCTCGCCGAGCCACGCGAAGACCACGTGCTGCGAGCTGACGAACGACCGCCGGAGCGCCTCGGCCGAGCGCCCGTTGTCGAAGTCGTCTGCCGCGAGCGCCGCCTTCGCCGCGACCCAGTCGACCCTGTCGACGCGGTCGTCGAGAACGAGCTCCTCCGTGTCGGACACGGACGTGATCGTGCCGGACAGCGCGCAGCACCGCACGCGGTTTCACCGATCTCCGGACGATCCTGGTGAAACGTGTTCCACCGCCGTACCGTCCGCGTGTGCGCCGCTTGCTCCTGGTCCTGACGCTGCTGCTCGCGCTGCCCGTCCCCTCGGCCCACGCGTCGGTCAGCGACCTGCCGGAGGACGGTCCGGCGGCGCTCTACGCGGCGGAGCCGGCGTTCCCCGCAGCACCGGGGTGGCCCGGCAGCGAGGGGTTCTCGCGCACCAGCGGGACGGGGCGGTACGACCACGGCGCGTTCCTCTGGACCGACTGGCTGTACGACGACCACGGCGCCATCACGATCCCGATCGCGAACATCGACCAGACGGCCGGGTCGCCGTCCTTCGGCGGGTTCTCCTACTCGCAGCCGAAGGCCTTCGCGAACGGTGCGGACCTCTTCCGCGCAGGCGTCATGCTTCGAGGCGGCCAGACGTACTTCCGGGTGGACTGGACCACGCTCGTCGACCCGTCGATCCCCATGGCGGTCTGGGCGTTCGACACGGACGACAACGCGAGCACGGGCACGTCGGCCTGGCCGGCCTCGGCAGGCGTCTCCTCCCCCGGCCTCGAGACCGCGCTCATCATGAGCTCGCACGGCGCCAAGCTCGTGAACGCATCCACGCAGGCCGTCATCGCCTCGGCACCCGTCACGGTGTCGACGGCGGCGCACTCGTTCGTGACGCACCTGCCGCTGTCGCCGGCGGGGACCTGGCGCATGCGGCTGGTGTCCGGCGTCTCCAACGCCGCGGGGACTGCCCTCGCCCCGGCGGGCGGCGCGCTGCCGGGTCAGACCGCGGTCTACAACGCGACCTTCCGCGACCGCGCCGAGGAGCCGGTCAGCAACAGCTTCTGGGACGACATGACCCAGACCAGCGACCTCACGTCGGGCTCGGTGACTGCGTTCTCCCAGACGTTGGCGTGGAACGACCTCGCGAGCGGCAGGACGACGCCGGAGCCGCGGCCGACAGGCTGGCTGACCCGCTGGTACGTCTCAGCCGTGCACCTCGGAGAGGGCGTGCTGACCAGCCCCGCGACCATCGAGGACGGCAGGCCGAACTTCCTCGGACGCTTGCTCCCGTACTCCGTCTACGTCCCAGCGGGCCTGCCCGCCAAGGCTCCCCTCACCTGGCTGCTGCACTCCTTCACGCAGAACCACAACCAGTACGCCGCGACGACGCCGAGCTTCGTCCGCGCAGCCTGCGAGTCGCGTCACTCGCTGTGCGTCACGACGGGCGGGCGGGGCGGTGACGGCTGGTACGTCGACGAGGCCCAGCTCGACTTCTGGCAGGTGTGGCACGCGGTCGCCGACCACTGGACGCTCGACCCGGACCGCACCGTCATCAGCGGCTACTCGATGGGCGGGATCGGCAGCAACTACCTGTCGATGGCCCACCCCGACCTGTTCGCCAGGGTCGTCACGATGGCCGGGGCGATCGGTGACGTCCCGGAGCTCGAGAACCTTCGCTGGGCGCCGGTCTACCAGGCGGGTGGTGCTGCGGACGAGCTCGTGCCGGTGCCCGTGCAGAAGGCCGAGTCGGACCGGCTGATCTCGCTCGGCTACCGGAACCGGTGGCTGCTCATCCCGGGCACCGATCACGTCGCCTACGAGCTGCAGGACTCCTTCGACGACGCAGTCGCCTTCATGGGCAGCACGCCGCGCGCGACCTCGCCCGCCCACGTCACCTTCCGGTGGTCGCCGAAGCAGGTGCCGAACTCCTACAGCCCGTCGAACGCGCTGTCCGGCTCGACGCTGGCGCAGACCCAGCGGCCCGACCTGGGCGTCGGCACGACGGGGGCGTACTGGCTGCGCTCGCTGTCCGGTCGGCCCGGCGTGACGACGGCCCACATCGACGCCGTGTCCTCGGCTCTGCGGGCACCCGCGATCACCCCGGTCAGGAGCACCGACACCGTCGTCGGGGGGACGACCCCGGGCGTCGTCACCCAGCAGACCTGGACCCTCGGCGCCGCACCGACGCTCCGCCCGAAGGTCGCCCTGTCGCTGGCGGGCGTCCGGCAGGCGACGGTGCTGCTCCTCGACGCCGGCCTGCCGGCCAGCGGCTGCAGCACCCTGGTGGTCACGTCCGACGGCGCTGCTTCCGTTGTGCTGCAGGGGAAGTCGGGCGCTCAGATGACGGCGTCCTTCGGTTCGGGAACGCACACCCTGACGGTCCTGTCGTCAGCGACCGCGGCGCCGCGGGTCACGGCGTGCACGCCACCCGCCGCGCTGCGGCGCCGCGCGGACGGGACGACGGTGGGTCTGGCAGCCACCGGTCCCTCGACGCCGCTCATCGCCCTGGGACTGGTGCTGCTGGCTACGGCAGGCCGAGCACGTAGGCGGCTTGCCCGAGGTGCTGCAGCTCGTCGCTGAGCACGCTGATCAGGCGCACGCCCAGGGTGACGGGTGGGTCCCAGCGCTCGTCGACGACCCGGTCGAGGTCCGGCTTGCCCGCCAGGGCCTTCACGGTCTGCGCGTGCACCTGCTCGTGATAGCCGCGTAGCAGGTCTGCCGAGGGGCGGACCTGCAGCACCTCACCGAGCGTCATCCCGTAGCCGTGCGCCTCCTTCGGGAACGGCAGGGCGAAGCGGTCGGCCCAGCCCTGGAACCAGACCTGCTCGAGCCCGAAGGCGTCGGCGACGTGGTCGTCCTCGACCCGCGCCAGGTGCCAGAGCATCCAGGCGGGCGGGTTCGCCCCCTCGGGCGCCCTCGTGAGGTCGGCCTCGTCGGTCGCGACGGCGGCGAGCTCCTCGTGCACGCGGCCGAAGCCGTCGGTCAGTACGTCCCACGCATCCATGGCGCTCCCCCTACCCTGCAGCAAGATCACCCGAAGGAGGAGTCGTGCTGCGGATCGGTGTGCTCGGTGCTGCCAGGATCGCACCCCCGGCCATCGTGCGGCCAGCACGAACGGTCGACGAGGCGGCGGTGACCGCGGTCGCGGCTCGAGATCCTCAGCGGGCCAAGGCGTTCGCCGACAAGCACCGGATCGAGCGCACGCTCCCGTCGTACCAGGCCGTTCTCGACGATCCCGACATCGACGCGGTCTACAACCCGCTGCCCAACGGCTTGCACGCAGAGTGGACCCTGAGAGCGCTCGAGGCCGGCAAGCACGTGCTCTGCGAGAAGCCGTTCACCTCCAACGCCGCCGAGGCCCAGACGGTCGCCGACGCCGCGGCGGCGTCAGGCCTGGTCGTGATGGAGGCCTTCCACTACCGCTACCACCCGCTCGCGGCGCGGATGGTCGAGGCTGTCGAGCAGCTCGGGGAGATCCGCTCCGTGAGCGCTGCGCTCTGCTTCCCGCTGCCGAAGTTCAGCGACATCCGCTACGACTACGCCCTCGGCGGCGGCGCGATGATGGACGCCGGCGTCTACCCGCTCACCTGCCTGCGGCTGCTCGGCCCGTCGGAGCCGACGGTCGTGCGGGCCGTCGCGAAGAAGCGCTCGCCGCAGATCGACCGGGCGATGTCCGCGGACTTCTCCTTCGACGGCGGCGCCACCGGCCACCTCGACGCGTCGATGTGGTCATCGAAGCTGCTGAAGATCCAGGCTCGCGTCGAGGGATCGCGCGGCTCCATGAAGGTGTTCAACTTCGTCGCGCCGCACATGCGCAACAAGCTGACCCTCACGGTCGACGGGAAGACGACCAAGGAGAAGGTCGAGGGCGAGACGACCTACACCCACCAGCTGCGCGCGTTCTGCGGCGCGGTGCTGCGCGGCGAGCCGTTCCCCACGACACCCGAGGACGCGGTGAGGACGATGACGCTGGTCGACCAGATCTACACGGCGGCCGGCATGCCGCTGCGCGGGGCCTGACTCAGACGTTCTCGGGCGAGCGGCTGTAGCCGGGGAAGTTGCCGTAGAGCTGCTCGCCCTCCGGGCCCTCGGTCACGGCCTGCACGAGCAGGTCACCGCCGACGAAAGCGCCCTTCCACGACGCGCCCTTGCCGCCGAAGACCTCCTCGCGGTCACCACGGCTGCGCGGCTTGTTGATGCCGACCTTGAACGCCTGCAGCTGCTCACCGATGCGGGCGCCGAAGTCGGCGTCGTCCGTCGCGACCGAGCCCACGAGCGCGCCGTTGGACGCGTTCATCGCGGCCAGCAGCTCGTTCTCGGTGTCGACGATGATGACGCTGTCGAGCGGGCCGAACGGCTCCGCGTGGTGCAGCGCCCAGTTGGTCGGCGGGGCCAGCACCGAGGCCGGCGCGACGTAGGCGCTGGTGTCCTGCCCGGGCAGGAAGCGGCCGTCGCTCAGCTCGCCGCGGTAGAGCGGGATGGCGCCGCCCTTGATGGCCGAGGCGTAGTGCTCGCGCAGCTCGGCGGCCTTGGTGGCGTGGATGACCGGGCCGAAGTCGAGGTCGGGCAGCGGGTCGAACGACGTCTCGACGGCCAGCGGGTGGCCGAACTTGAGGGACTGCACGACGGGCAGGTACATCTCGAGGAAGTCGGGGAACAGCTCGCGCTGGACGACGTACCGCGGGTAGGCGGTGCAGCGCTGCTTGGCGTACTCGAAGCCCTTCTTCAGGTGCGCACCGAGCTCGTCCCACTTGCTGAAGTCCCAGATGCCCCAGGTGTTGAGGCCCTCCTGCTCGAGGAAGTGCCGCTTGCCCGTGTCGGCCAGGGTCGTCGCGGCCTTGCGACCGTTCGCGCGGCCGCCGACGAAGGCGAGAGCACCGATCTCGGGCGCGCTGATCAGGGCGTCGCCCAGCTGGCCGCCGACGCCGGAGAGCAGCGTCACGGGCAGGCCTTGGCGGCGCATGATCGCGTGCGCGAGCGTCAGCGTGTGGAAGCCGCCCTGGCTCGGCGTCTTGGCGACGACCGCGTTGCCGGCGAGCGCCTGCACGAGCTCGGCGTGGACCTGCACCGACATCGGGTAGTTCCAGGACGCGATGTTGCTCACCGGGCCGGGGAGCGGCGTGCGACCGGCGATCTGGCGCTCGATCTCCTCGAGGTACCAGTCGACGCCGTCGAGCGCGCGGTCGACGTCGGCGCAGGCGAGACGCCACGGCTTGCCGATCTCCCAGACCAGCAGCAGGGCGAGCGTCTCGCGGTGCTCACGCATCTCGTCGACGGCTGCCTTCACGCGGGACTTGCGCTCGTCGAGGTCGACCGCGCCCCACGCCTTGTGCTCGTTCGCCGCCTGGCTGACGGCGGCGACGGCCGTCGCGTGGTCGATCCGCGGCGGGCCCTGGATCGGGGTGCCGTCGACGGGGGTGACGTGGTCGCCGGGGTCGCCGACCTTCTGCCACTCGCCGCCGATCAGGTTGTTGATGCGGTCGGCGTCGAACGCCTCCGGCGCGATCGCACGGGCGCGACCGTAGGCGTCGTCCCAGGACGTACCGGGCTTCAGGGACAGCGTCACGTTCGACTCCTCAGGCGTTGCGTGCGCGTTCCGGCGATGGGCCGGATGGCGAAGGGTGACTGACGACGTACCCAGATATCAAGTCCGGAAGAGGGTGACGAACAGCACTCGGGACGCCCGTCCCACATCCTGAGACCGCGAATGGATACGGGCACTCGGAACTCGGTCCGAAAACCGAGTGCCCGTATCCATTCGAGGGGGTCAGAACAGGACGCTGGCGAAGGTGCCCACCTGCCGGAAGCCCACCTTCTCGTAGGCCCGCCGGGCGCTGGTGTTGAAGTCGTTCACGTAGAGCGACACGACCGGGGCGATGGTCGCCCGGGCCTGCTCGACGACGGCAGCCGTCCCGGCCGTGCCCAGGCCGCGGCCCCGCAGCGCCGGGTCGACCCACACGCCCTGCACCTGGCACACCTCGGCCGTCGTGGCGCCGATCTCGGCCTTGAACACCACCCGGCCGTTCTCGAAGCGGGCCCAGGCGCGGTGCATCGCGATCAGCTCCTCGACGCGGGCGCGGTAGAGCGCTCCCCCGTCGCCGGCGAGGGGCGACACGCCGACCTCCTCGGTGAACATGGCGACGCAGGCCGGCAGCAGCAGCTCGAGCTCGTGCGGCCGGACCAGCCGCACCTGCGGGTCCGGCTCGACGGCGGGGTCCTCGTCCATGCTCATCACGGGCTGCTGCCCGCGCACGTCGCGCGCCCAGCCCCAGTGCGGCTGCAGCAGCCCCCACAGCTCGTCGACCGCGTCCGCGGGGCCGACGATGGACGAGCAGCGACGGCCCTGCCGCCGGGCCCGGTCGGCGAAGCCGCGGACGGCGTCGGAGTGGGCCTGGACGGGTACGAGGTTGGCTCCGGAGTAGCAGAGCGACTCGAGCCGCCCCCGCTCGCCGTAGCCCCAGACCTCGGCACCCAGCCGCCACGGGTCCAGGCCGCCCATGTCGAGGCGGGAGGCGACGAACACGTCGGACACGGGGTCGCGCCGGACGAGGGCGCGGGCCTCGTCGAGGTCACGCGCGTCGAGGACCCGGGTCGACGAGGTCCTCAGCACAGGGGAACTCTACGAAGAAACGACGGCTTCACCAGGAGGTCCGTCGTACGACTCCGCGAGTCGCAGCGCCTCCTCGATGAGCGTCTCGACGATCTGCGCCTCCGGGACGGTCTTGATGACCTCGCCCTTGACGAAGATCTGGCCCTTCCCGTTGCCGCTCGCGACGCCCAGGTCGGCCTCGCGCGCCTCCCCCGGGCCGTTGACGACGCAGCCCATGACCGCGACCCGCAGCGGGACGTCGATGCCCTCGAGCCCCGCCGTGACCTGCTCGGCGAGCGTGTAGACGTCCACCTGCGCACGGCCGCACGACGGGCAGCTGACGATCTCGAGGCCGCGCTGGCGGAGGTTGAGCGACTCGAGGATCGCGAGGCCGACCTTGACCTCCTCGACCGGCGGCGCGGACAGCGAGACGCGGATGGTGTCGCCGATGCCCTCTGCCAGGAGGGCCCCGAAGGCGACCGCCGACTTGATGGTCCCCTGGAACGCCGGTCCCGCCTCGGTCACGCCGAGGTGCAGCGGGTAGTCGCAGGCGGCGGCGAGCTGGCGGTAGGCCTCGACCATGATGACGGGGTCGTTGTGCTTCACCGAGATCTTGATGTCCTGGAACCCGTGCTCCTCGAACAGCGAGCACTCCCAGAGCGCCGACTCGACGAGCGCCTCAGGCGTGGCCTTGCCGTGCTTCGCGAGGATCCGCTTGTCCAGGGAGCCGGCGTTGACGCCGATGCGGATCGGGATGCCGGCGTTCTTCGCGGCCTTGGCCACGTCGCCGACGTTGCCGTCGAACTCCTTGATGTTGCCCGGGTTGACGCGGACGGCGGCGCAGCCCGCCTCGATGGCGGCGAAGACGTACTCGAGCTGGAAGTGGATGTCGGCGATCACGGGGATCTGGCTGTGCTGCGCGATCTCGCGCAGCGCCTCGGCGTCCTTCTTCGTCGGGCAGGCCACCCGGACGATCTGGCAGCCGCTGGCGGTGAGGGCAGCGATCTGCTGGAGCGTCTCGTTGACCTCGTACGTCTTGGTGGTCGTCATCGACTGGACGCTGATGGGCGCGTCGCCACCGACGAGGACGCCACCGACGTCGAGCTGTCGGGACTTGCGGCGCTCCGCCAGCCGGCGGGGCACCTCGGGCATGCCCAGTGAGATGGTCACTGGCTCAGCTTGATGGGGTTGACGATGTCGGCTCCGAGCACCCACACAGTGAACCCGACGAAGACGGCGACCACGGCGAAGGTCACCGGCATGAGCTTGTTGTAGTCGACCCGGACGACCTCGCCGACGTAGCCGCGCGCCCGCTTCACGCGGTCGCGGATCGCCTCGAAGAAGACGACCGCGATGTGGCCGCCGTCGAGGGGCAGGAGCGGCAGCAGGTTGAAGACGCCGACGAACAGGTTGAGCGACGCGATCAGCATGAGGAACCCGAGCGCGATGTACTCGAAGGGGATCTTGGCGGCGAACACCTCGCCGCTGATGCGGCCGGCGCCGTAGAGGCCGATGAAGCCGTTCGGGTCGCGGTGGTCGCCGTAGAGCCCGCTGATCGTGCCGAGCTTGTGCACGAGCGTGTCGTAGGTCTGGGAGACCATGTTCCCCATCTGCTTGGGGGTCTCCGCGAACCCGCCCAGGAAGCTGACGTCACGGATGTAGGTCGAGTCCTGCTGCACACCGATCGTGCCGACGCTGACCTGCTCCTTCTTGTTGTCGAGCCTCGGTCGGCTCGTGACGAAGGGCGTGATCGTCAGCGTCGCGGTGCCGCCACCGCGCTTCACGACGACCGACAGGGGCTTCGACGTGGTGTCGGCCCGGATGATCTTCACGAGGTCCTCGTAGGTCGACACCCGCTTGCCGTCGACGGACTGGACGTAGTCGCCCTTCTGCAGCCCGGCCCTCTTGGCGGCACCGGCCACCGTGCCGGCGGGGCAGACGCCCTTGACCGGGGTGGCGTCGAGCTTGGCCTTGGGATCGTCGATCTGAGCGGCGGTGAGGGACGTGAACACGCAGCTCGTGGGCTGCATGAGCACCGGGGCGTTGGGCTCGGAGACGCCGATGCTCACGACCGCCGCGAACACGAGGACGGCGCAGATGATGAAGTGCATCGTCGAGCCGGCGACCAGCACCACGAACTTCTGCCACGGCTTCTGCTTGTAGAACGCCCGGCCCTCGTCGCCCGGCTCGATCTCCTCGAGCGGCGTCATCCCGATGATCTTCACGTAGCCACCGAGCGGGATGGCCTTCAGGCCGTACTCGGTCTCTCCGCGGCGCCAGGAGTAGACCGTCGGGCCGAAGCCCGCGAAGAACTGGGTGGCCTTCATGCCGAACCGGCGCGCGGTGAGGAAGTGGCCGGCCTCGTGCAGCGTCACGGAGGTGAGAAGCGCGAGGACGAAGGCAACGGCGCCTAGGGCGAACACGTGGTCATTCTCCTACGGTCAGCTCGGACGCGCGTGTGCGCGCCCAGGTCTCTACCTCTAGAACGTCGACCAGTGCAGGACGTTCCCTGAGCGGGTGCTCGGCGACGACCTGCGCCACCGTGTCGGTGATCGCCGCGAACGGCAGCCGACCCGCTCGGAAGGCCTCGACGCACACCTCGTTGGCTGCGTTGAGCGCCGCTGGAGCGGTCCCGCCCGTCGTACCCGCCTCCCGGCACAGCTGCACCGCGGGGAACACCGCGTGGTCGAGCGGCTCGAAGGTCCAGGTGTGGGCCTGCGTCCAGTCCACGGGCTTCGTGGCGCCCGGCACCCTCGAGGGCCATCCCAGGGCAAGGGCGATCGGAAGCCGCATGTCGGGCGGGCTGGCCTGCGCGAGCGTGGAGCCGTCGACGAACTCGACCATCGAGTGGATCACCGACTGCGGGTGGACGACGACGTCGATCCGGTCGTACGGCACGTCGAACAGCAGGTGCGCCTCGATGAGCTCCAGGCCCTTGTTCATGAGCGTGGCGCTGTTGATGGTGATCACCGGGCCCATGTCCCACGTCGGGTGGGCCATCGCCTCGGCGTAGGTGACTCCCGACAGGTCCGTGCGGCCCCGGAACGGGCCTCCGGAGGCCGTCAGGACCAGCTTGGCGACCTCCTGCTGCGTCCCGCCCCGCAGGCACTGTGCGAGCGCGCTGTGCTCGGAGTCGACGGGCGTGATCTGCGAGAGGTACGGCGTGACGAGCGGTCCACCCGCGATCAGGCTCTCCTTGTTGGCGAGCGCCAGGGTGCGACCGGCCTGGAGCGCACTGAGCGTGGGTGCCAGGCCCACGGAGCCGGTGATGCCGTTGAGGACCACGTCGCACGGCCAGGCGGCGAGCTCGGCGAGGGCGTCCGGCCCGGCCAGGATCTTCGGGATCGGGTGGTCGCCGGCGCTGTAGCCCTTCGCCTGGGCCGCCGCGTAGAACGCGAGCTGGAGGTCCTGGGCGGCCGTGGCCTGAGCCACCGCGACGACCTCGACTCCCAGCTCCAGCGCCTGCTCCGCCAGCAGCTGGACGTTGCCGCCGCCGGCCCCGAGACCGACCACCCGGAAGCGGTCCGGGTTCTGCACGATGAGGTCGATGGCCTGCGTGCCCACGGAGCCCGTGGACCCCAGGATCACGACGTCTTGTGCCATGCACCTATTGTGCCTGCATCTGACCCCTGGAGGCCTTCGTGCTCGTCGTCATCGCCACCCTCGCCGGCCAGCCCGAGCGCCGCTCGGACATCGCCACCGCCCTCGCGAAGGCGGCCGCGGCCAGCCGCGGCGACGCCGGCTGCCTCTCCTACACGTTCACCCAGGACCTCGAGAACCCCGACACGTTCATCTCGGTCGAGACCTGGGAGGACAAGGCCTCCCTCGACGCCCACTTCACCCAGCCCCACATCGGCGAGCTGTTCGCCGCCATCGGCGACGCGCTGGCCGGACCGCCGGACATCAAGACCTACGAGACCGCCGGCCCCGTCGGCTAGCCCGCCTCTCCCGCGCGATCTTCCTCGTGTTGTGATCCCCAGCGGCGTGTCGGGCGCAGGGTGAGGAAGATCGCCCGCGCGTTCCTGACGATCTTCCTCGTCTTGTGACCTCCGGCGGTGTGTCGGCCGCAAGGTCCGGAAGATCGTCAGGCCAGGCCGCGGCGCAGCGCCCCGATCAGGTCGGCGGCCTGCCGCTTGCTCACGGCAGCGTCCACGACCAGGGACGAGCCGTGGAAGGTGCCCGGGTACGCGTGCAGCTCGACGCTGACCCCCGCCTGGAGCATTCGCAGCGCGTAGGTGATGCCCTCGTCACGCAGCGGGTCGAGCTCCATCACGGTCACGTGCGCCGGCGGGAGGCCGGACAGGTCCTCCATGACCGCCGGCGAGGCGTACCCGTCTGCAGGCCGGCCGCCGAGGTAGTGCTCCCAGCTCTTGACTGCCTGCGGCCGCGCCCACAGCGGCGTGCTGTCGAACGCCTGCATGCTCGGCGTCTCGAGCCGGTGGTCGAGCTCGGGGATGCCGAGGCTCTGGAAGGCGATGGCCGGGCCGCCCTCGTCGCGCGCCCGCAGGACCGTGGCGGCGCCCAGGCCCCCGCCCGCTGACTGGCCGTGGACGGCGATCGTCTCGACGAGGGTGCTGAGGTAGCGCAGCCCGTTCATGCAGTCGTCGAGCCCGGCCGGGTAGGGGTGCTCGGGTGCGAGCCGGTAGTCGACGCTGACGACGACCGCGTCGACCTCGTTCGCGATCTGGACGGCGCCGCCGTGCTCCATGTCCAGGTCGCCGAGGCAGAACCCGCCGCCGTGCAGGTAGAGCACGCCCCTGGTGGTGCCGGTGCGCGGCCGGTAGACCCGCAGCCGAGTGCCCTCGGACTCGACCTCGGTGATGTCGAGCGTCTCCTCCCCCGCCACCGGTCCGGCGGGAACGATGCTCTTGAGCATCGCCCGCGCGCCCTCGAGGTCGTTCATGGCGTCACGCATGTCCGGCAGGAAGGCCAGGATCGGCGCCAGCTCGGGGTCGAGCGTGGGGAACTGCGAGGCATCCATCGGTGAACTCCTAGGCGAGGGCGGGAAGCAAGAACTCTTCGAGGTACGACGTCAGGGACCGTGCGTCGTCGGGGTCGACCGCCTCCCCCGGCACGGTGACCAGGCTGAGCACGGTGCGCAGCACGTGCTCGGCGGCGCGCGCGACGTCGAGGTCGCCGCGCAGCTCCCCGGAGGCCTTGGCCTCCTCGAGGTGCTCGTGCCAGAACGTGGCCATGCCGGGCACGACGTCGCGGATGCCGGTGCCGACCACGAGGGCGTAGTCCTCCGGCTCCTGCTGGCTGAGCTGGAGGGCCAGTGGGAGCTCGATCGACCGGGAGAGCAGCACGGCCTCCGCGACCTGCGCGGCCAGTCCCCGCTGCTTGGCGATGCGCTTGTGGGCGTCGTCCCAGAAGGCCTCGTCCATGCGGATGAGGGCAGCGCCGATGAGGCTGGCCTTGTCCGGGAAGAGCCGGTAGAGCCAGGCCCGCGAGACGCCGGCGCCGTCGGCGACTGCAGCCATCGTCGTACGCCGGATCCCTTGCTGCGCAAGGGAATCCACCGTCACGTCGAGGATGCGATCGCGGGTCGTCATCTGATGACGAAGTCCGACAGGTCGGGGGTGCGGGTCCACGTCCAGAAGTCGACCAGCCGCCAGGGGCTGAGGCAGTGCACGTCGCCGTCGCTGTTCCGGTAGAAGTTGTGCTCGACGTGCGGCGTCGACCAGACCAGCGTCTTCAGCTCCGCCTGGCAGCGGGCGTACCACTCGTCGTGCTTGTCCTGCCGCGGCTCCATCGACGTCTTCCCGTCGAGCGCCTGCAGGCACTGGACGATGTACCGGATCTCGCACTCGGAGTGGAAGATCAGGCTGCCGCCGCTGGCGAGGTTGGTGCCGGGGCCGTACATCATGAAGAAGTTCGGGAACCCGGGCACCGTCATGCCGAGGTAGGCGGCCGGCCGGTCGCCCCACAGCTCGCGCAGGTCCTGCCCGTCGCGACCTGTGATGGTGAGCGGGAACAGCGGCTCGTTGACCCGGAAGCCGGTGGCCCAGACGAGCACGTCCGCCTCGTGCCGGTTGCCGTCGGTGTCGACGACGGCGTTGCCCTCGAGGTGGTCGATGCCGGCCCGGACGAGGTCGACGTTGTCGCGGGTCAGGCAGGTCAGCCACGAGCCGTTGTCCTGCAGGGTGCGCTTCGCGGTCGGCGGGTAGGTCGGCACGACCTTGGCCTTCAGCTCCTCGTCGTCCCCGACCTGGCTGACGATCCAGTCGGTGAACATCTGCCGGGTGAAGTCGTTGACCTCGCTGACGACCGTCGGGTTGTCGACGAAGGCGGGGTCGATGCGGGCCGCCTCGAGGCCGGTGTCGCAGCCCGGCCAGAAGATGAGGAAGCGGTACCAGCGCCCGTAGAAGGGCAGGTGCCTCAGTGCCCAGCGGACGCCCGGGCCGACCTGCTCGTGGTAGTTCGGGTTGGGGAACATCCACTGCGCCGTGCGCTGGATGACCGTCAGGTGCTCGACCTGCGGCGCGATGGTGGGCGCGAGCTGGAAGCCGGTGGCCCCCGCACCGACCAGGACGACCCGCTTGCCGGTGACGTCGACGTCGTGGTCCCACCGGCTGGTGTGGAACTGCGGGCCGGCGAAGTCGCCTGGCACGTCGGGGACGTGGGGGCGGTTGAGCTGTCCGACGGCACTGATGACGGCCTTCGCCGTGAGGACCTCGCCCGTGTCGAGGACGACGTCCCAGTGGTCCCCCGCCCAGGTCGCGCATGTGACCTCCGTGGAGAACCGCACGTTCTTGGCCACGTCGTGCTTGTCCATCACGCCCTGGAAGTACGCCTGCAGCTCGGGCTGCTGAGCGAAGAACTCCGTCCAGTGGTCGGACGGCTCGAAGCTGTAGCAGTAGAAGTGGTTGCCTACGTCGACCCGCGCACCCGGGTAGCTGTTCTCCCACCAGGTGCCGCCGACGCCCGCGTTCTTCTCGAGCACGGTGTACGGGATCCCGGCCTCCTGCAGCCGGATCGCCGCGAGCAGCCCCGACATGCCGAGCCCGATCACGACCACGTCGACATCGGTGTCGCTCTTCGCCGGCGCGCGGTCGTCCGTGCCGCCGAGCTCCATCTCCTCGAGCATCATCGGGACGTACTCGTCCGGGACCTCCTGGCAGACCAGGAAGGCCATCATCTTCTTGAGCAGCTCGGGGCTGACGGGTTCCGGCTCGGGACAGCCACGGTCGCGGTAGTCCTTGATGACCTCGATCGCCTTGACCCGGACGGCCGCCTTGTCCTCCTCCGACATGTAGCCCTGCACCTCGTTGAGGAACAGGCCCTGCGGACGCAGCGGCCCGTCGAGGATCGACGCGTCGCCGCTCATGTGGATCAGGCTCAGCAGCAGGGTCGGGATGCTCACGTCCTCCAGCGCCGCGGCGATCTGCTCGTCGCTGGTCGTGAAGGGCTCACCGGCGTGCGGGTTGCGCATGTAGACACAGTTGCAGATCTGTGTACTGTCCGTCGACATGCGCACCGTGATGATCACGGGGACCGGCGAGGTGTCCGTCGAGACCGTCCCCGACCCCGTGCTGCCCGGCCCGGACGGCGCCATCGTGCAGGTCACGAAGTCCGCGATCTGCGGCTCCGACATGCACTTCTACGACGGCGACCTGCCTTTCTTCCCCGTCGCCGTCGGGCACGAGTGCATCGGGACAGTCGTCGAGACCGGCGCTGACGTGACGCGGTTCTCCGTCGGCGACAGGGTCCTCGTCGCCTCCGTTGCCGGCTGCGGCGGGTGCGACGGCTGCGCGACCGGCGACCCGGTCACGTGCCGGTCCGGTCCGCGCGTCTTCGGCGCCGGTGAGCTCGGCGGAGCGCAGTCCGACCTGCTCGCCGTCCCGGCCGCGGACTTCCAGCTGCTGCGCATCCCGGACGGCGTCTCCGACGAGGCCGCCCTGCTGCTCACCGACAACCTCTCGACCGGGTGGGCCGGCGCCGCTGCGGCACAGGGCACCGTGCTCGTTCTCGGGCTCGGTGCCGTCGGCCTGTGCGCCTACCGGTCCGCCGCCTCGCAGGGCGCCCGCGTCCTGGGCTTCGACCCCGTCGCCGGGCGCCGTGCCCGGGTCGCCGAGTCGATCGACGACGTCGCCCAGGTCCTCGAGCTCACCGACGGCCGAGGGGCCGACATGGTCATCGACTGCGTCGCGAACGACACCTCGATGGACGCGGCCTTCGGAGCAGTACGCAGTGGCGGGACGGTCTCCGTCGTCGGCATCCACCCGATGGAGCCCTACCCGCTGAACCTGCTGATGGGCGTCTACCGCTCCATCACGCTGCGCATGAAGACGGCACCCGTCCACCAGACCTGGCCCCAGCTCGTACCTCTCGTGCAGTCCGGTGCCCTCCCGACCGACGGCATCTTCACCCACTCGTTCGCCCTGTCCGACGCCGCTGCCGCCTACGCCGCCGTGGCGGAGCGGTCGGCCGACTGCATCAAGGTGGTCCTCAACCCATGACCGGAGTCATCATCACCGGCGCCGCCTCCGGCATCGGGCGCGCCTGCGCCGAAGTCCTTGTCTCGCGGGGGGTCTCGGTCTCTCTCTGGGACATCGCCGAGTCCGTGATCGAGGTCGCCTCGACACTCGGGCAGCACGGCCTGGTCGTCGACTGCTCCGGCACCGACTACACGTCGCCGGTTGCTGATGCCGCCTCCGCCCTCGGTGGCCTCGACGGCCTCGTCCACGCCGCCGGCCGCGTCGACGTCGCCCCCATCGGCGACCTCACCGCCGACCGCTGGGACGACGTCCTCGACGTCAACCTGCGCACGCACGCCCTGCTGACCCAGGCGATGCTGCCCTGGCTCAAGGAGTCGAAGAACGCCTCCGTCGTCGGCATCGCCTCGATCGAGGGCATCCGCGCGAACCCGTACATCCCGTCGTACGTCGCCTCGAAGGCCGGCCTCATCGGCCTCACCAAGTCGATGGCCTCGCAGCTCGGCGCCGACGGCATCCGCTGCAACGCCGTGTGCCCCGGATTCATCGTCACGCCGATGATCCAGCCGGCCCTCGACATCCCGGAGATCAAGGAGGAGTTCGAGAAGGCCGCGCCCCTCGGTCGGATGGGTCAGCCCCGCGAGGTCGCGGAGTGCGTCGCCTTCCTCATCTCCGACAAGGCGTCGTTCGTCACGGGCATGGAGCTCGTCGTCGACGGCGGCCTCATCTGCAAGCACTGACTCCACGGGCCCGCCGCACGCCTGCCCACCAGAGCAGGGTGCTCACCGCGACGGCGCTCCACCAGATCGCCAGGGCAGCGATCACGACGGCCGCCGTGCCGTGCTCCCGGAGCGTCAGCGCCACGGAGCTCGTCGAGCTCGAGCGGGCGATCACGAGCGCTCCGGCGTAACCCGCGAGCGCGTAGGCCACGTGCCACGCCAGGGCCGTACGGACGAGCGGGCCCCAACCGGGCAGCGGGCCCGCCGTGACGGGGCGCAGGGAGACCTGCGGCCCGTGCAGCGTCGCAAGCCAGCTCTTCAGCAGAGTGGGCCGGTGGTGGAGGTCCAGGTGCATGGCCTCCACGGTGCCGAAGGAGGGCCGGCCGCGCACCAGAACGGGCGGAAATGGCCCGAAAGCGCTACTCGAGGGCGGCGAGCTGGCCGCAGGCGCCGGCGATCTCGCGGCCGCGGGTGTCGCGGACGGTCGCGTTGACGCCGCCGTCACGCAGCCGCTTCACGAACTCGCGCTCGGCCTCCTTGGAGGAGGCGTCCCACTCGCTGCCCGGGGTGGGGTTGAGGGGGATGAGGTTCACGTGGACGAGCTTGCCCTTGAGCTTCTTGGCGAGCATGTCGGCGCGCCAGGGCTGGTCGTTCACGTCCTTGATGAGGGCGTACTCGATGGACAGCCGGCGGCCGGTCTTGCGGGTGTAGTCGAAGGCCGCCTTGAGCACCTCGCGCACGGGCCAGCGGGTGTTGACCGGGACCAGGGTGTCGCGCAGGTCGTCGTCGGGGCAGTGCAACGAAAGGGCGAGGGTGACCTGCAGGCCCTCCTCGGTGAGCTTCTGGATCGCGGGGACGACACCCACCGTCGAGACGACGATGTTGCGCTGGGACATGCCGAGCCCGGCCGGGCTCGGGTCCACGAGGCGGCGCACGGCGGCCACGACGCGGTTGTAGTTGGCGAGCGGCTCGCCCATGCCCATGAAGACGACGTTGCTGACGCCGCGCTCACCGCGGGCCAGCTCGTCAGCGTTGGCGCGGACGACCTGGTCGACGATCTCGGCGGTCGACAGGTTGCGGGTCAGGCCGCCCTGGCCGGTGGCGCTGAACGGGCAGGCGAGCCCGCAGCGGGCCTGGGAGGAGATGCAGTCGGTGGTGCGCTCGTTGTAGCGCATGGTGACCGACTCGACGAGGGTGCCGTCGTGGCCGCGCCACAGGGACTTGATGGTCGCGCCGTCGTCGCAGGAGACGTCGCGGACCCGGGTCCAGAGCGTCGGGAGGATCGGGGCGAGGAGCTCACGGGACGCCGCGGACAGCGACGTCATCTCCTCGAGCGGCCTGCCGGCGAAGTAGCCGCGGGACAGCTGCTCCGCGCGGAACGCCTTCTCCCCCAGCGCGACGACAGCCTCGCGACGCTCGTCGACGCTCATGTCCGCGATGTGCCGGGGCGGGAACGACCGCTTGGGCGCCTCGAAGACCAGGGGAAGGCTCACCCCACCAGGCTACGGGCCCACTCTGCGGGCTTCCCGCGTGCGCGCACGCGAGACGTCCGCACAGTGCCCGATGCGTGCGCCCTCAGGCGCGATTCCTCAGCGGGCGAGGCGCACACATCGCCGCGGACCGATCAGCCGACGAAGGCGATCAGCATCAGCCAGGCGACCGGCGCGGTCGGGAGCAGCGAGTCGAGGCGGTCCATCATGCCGCCGTGGCCGGGCAGCAGGGTGCCCATGTCCTTGATGCCGATGTCGCGCTTGATCATCGACTCACCGAGGTCGCCGACCGTGGCCGAGACCACGACTGCCAGGCCGTACAGGACCCCCTGCCACCACTCGACGTGGAAGAGGAAGTGGAAGAACAGGGCGCCGGCCGTCGCGCACGAGAGGGCGGAGCCCACGAAGCCCTCCCAGGACTTCTTGGGCGAGACGGTCGGGGCCATCGGGTGCTTGCCGAAGAACACGCCCGCGACGTAGCCGCCGAGGTCGCTGCAGACGACGGTGGCGATGAAGGCGGTGATCCGGCGGTCGCCGTCGGGCTGGGCCGTCATGAGCGAGCAGAAGCCGGCGAGGAACGGGACGTAGGCAGCCGTGAAGACCGCCGCGGTCACGTCCCGGAGGACGCCCTCGGCGGGGTCGGCGAGCCGCCAGACGACGACGCCGAGCACGGTCAGGACGAACGCGAGGAACAGGTCGTCCGCTCCCGAGCGGTACGCCACGCCCACCATGGCGAGGCCA
The DNA here is from genome assembly GCA_966212015.1 of uncultured Frankiales bacterium. GTDB lineage: Bacteria > Actinomycetota > Actinomycetes > Mycobacteriales > SCTD01 > RYN-111. Next base: position 18,001 of record CBIHPE010000037.1, read on the forward strand.
CCCACGACGAGCGGGAGCAGCGGAGGCTGGGCGCCGAGGGTGCGCAGGGCACGGACCACCTCGAACGTCCCCAGCGTGATCGCGGCCGCGACGATGACGATGAACGTCCACTTGTAGGGCGAGTAGACGGAGCCGAGGATCGCGCCGCCGAGCGTGAGCCCGACGGCGATCGCGGCGGGAAGGTTGCGGCCTGCGCGCCCCGGCGCCTTCGGCGGGGCTTCAGAGACGGTCTCCATCAGACCTCGAGCAGCTCGGCTTCCTTGTGCCTGAGGAGCTCGTCGACGCGGGCCACGTAGGAGTTGGTCACCTTGTCGAGCTCCTTCTCGGCGCGGTCGACCTCGTCCTCGCCGGTCTCGCCGTCCTTCTTCATGCGGTCGAGCTCGTCCTTGGCCTTGCGCCGGATGTTGCGGATGGAGACCTTGGCGTCCTCCGCCTTGGTCTTCGCGACCTTGATGAACTCGCGGCGGCGCTCCTCCGTGAGCTGCGGGATGGAGATGCGGATGACGGTGCCGTCGTTCGAGGGGTTCACGCCGAGGTCGGAGTCGCGGATCGCGCGCTCGATGAGGCCGAGGGAGCCCTTGTCGTAGGGGGTCACCAGGGCCATCCGCGGCTCGGGGATCGTGATGCCGGCCAGCTGGACGATCGGGGTCATCGTCTCGTAGTACTCGACCACGATCTTCTGGAACATCTGCGGTGTCGCGCGGCCCGCACGGATGCCGCTGAAGTCATCCTTGGCGACCTCGACGGCCTTCTCCATGCGCTCCTCCGCGTCGAGGAGCGTCTCGTCGATCATCTACATGCCCTTCGCTGAGACGAGTGTGCCGATGGTGTCACCGCTGACCGCCCGGGCGATGCCGCCGGGGGCGAAGATGTCGAACACGACCAGCGGCAGGTCGTTGTCCATGCAGAGCGAGATGGCCGTCGCGTCGGCGACCTTCAGCCGGCGCTCGAGGACCTCGCCGTAGGAGACGCGCTCGTACTTCGAGGCGGACGGGTTGGTGCGGGGGTCGTCGTCGTAGACGCCGTCGACGCCGTTCTTGCCCATGAGCACGACCTGCGCGCCGATCTCCAGCGCGCGCTGGGCGGCGCAGGTGTCGGTCGAGAAGAACGGCACGCCGAGGCCGGCGCCGAAGATGACGACCCGACCCTTCTCGAGGTGCCGGATGGCGCGCCGCGGGACGTAGGGCTCGGCGACCTGCCCCATCGCGATGGCGGTCTGCACGCGGGTGTCGATGCCCTGCTTCTCGAGGAAGTCCTGCAGCGCCAGGCAGTTGATCACCGTGCCGAGCATGCCCATGTAGTCGGCGCGCGACCGCTCCAGGCCCTGCTCGGTCAGCTCCGCCCCGCGGAAGTAGTTGCCGCCGCCGACGACGACCGCGACCTGCGCCCCGGTGCGGACGACCTCGGCGATGCTCTCGGCGATCCCGCGGACGGTCTCGGGCGCAACACCCATCGAGCCGCCCCCGGCGAAGGCCTCGCCGGAGAGCTTCAGCAGCACTCGGTCGTACCCCGGCACGCGCACCTCCGTCGAATATGCAGAATCCCCAGCACTCTAGTGAGTGCTGGGGACCCTGGACGAGCCTGAGCTAGGCCTGGCCGACCTTGAAGCGGGCGAAGGCCGTGACATCGGTGCCGGCCTCGGTGAGGACCTGCGCGACGGACTTCTTGTTGTCCTTGGCGAAGGCCTGGTCCTTGAGCACGGACTCCTTGAGGAAGCCGGTCACGCGACCCTCGACGATCTTGTCGAGCGCCGCCTCCGGCTTGCCCTCCTCAATGGCCGTCTCGCGCGCGATGCGACGCTCGTTGGCGATGGCCTCCTCGGAGACCTCGTCGCGGGTCGCGAACAGCGGCGCGAACGCGGCGATGTGCTGCGCGACGTCCTTGGCCACGTCGGCGTTCTCGACCGTGAGGCCGACGAGGACACCGAGCTGCGGGGGCAGGTCGGGGTTCGTCTTGTGCAGGTAGGTGCCGACGTACGGCGCCACGAGCGTGGTCACGCGGCGGACCTCGATCTTCTCGCCGAGCGCCGCGTTGGCGTCGTCGAGGACCGTCTGCAGGTCCTTGCCGTCGACCGTGATGTCCTTCGGGTCGTTGGCGCCGGCGTCGGCCGCAGCCGAGACGACAGCCTCGGCCAGCTCGATGAACTTCGAGGACTTCGCGACGAAGTCGGTCTCGCAGTTGAGCTCGAGCAGGGTGGCCTTGCCGGGCGCCGTGGCCTTGATCGTCACGAGGCCGTTGGAGGCCGCGCGGCCCTCACGCTTCGCGACGCCCTTGAGGCCCTTGACGCGGAGGTACTCGACGGCCTTGTCGTAGTCGCCGTCGTTCTCGACGAGCGCGTTCTTGCAGTCCGTCATGCCCGCGCCGGTGGCCTCGCGGAGCTTCTTGATGTCAGCGGCAGAGATCGCCATGGTTCGTGTTCCTCAGGACTCGGTAGCGGGCGTGGCGGTGCCGGACTCGGCCGTGGTGCCCTCAGCGGCACCGGCGCCCTCGATCGGCGTGTCGGCGGAGCCGACAACCGGCTCAGCGGCGGAGCCGACGACCGGCTCAGCGGCGGAGCCGACGACCGGCTCAGCGGCGGAGCCTGCGAGCACCTCGGCCTCCCAGGCGGGGAGCGGCTCGTCGGCGCCGAGCTGGCCGGCCTCGGGCTTCACGTCGGCCCCCGCGTTGGCGAGCGCGCCGGCGCGGGCCTGCAGGCCGTCGGCGACGGCGTCCGCGATGACGCGGGTCAGCGTGCCGATGGAGCGGATGGCGTCGTCGTTGCCGGGGATCTTGTAGTCGACGACGTCGGGGTCGCAGTTGGTGTCGAGGATCGCGACGACCGGGATGTTGAGCTTGCGGGCCTCGTTGACGGCCAGGTGCTCCTTGTTGGTGTCCACGATCCACACCGCGGAGGGCGTCCTGGTCATCTCGCGGATGCCGCCGAGGGTGCGGACGAGCTTCTTGCGCTCGCGGTCGAGGACGAGCGCCTCCTTCTTCGTGAGCACCGTGGCGCCACCGGTCTGCTCGATGAGCTCGAGCTCCTTCAGGCGCTGGAGGCGCTTGTAGACCGTGGAGAAGTTGGTGAGCATGCCGCCGAGCCAGCGCTCGGTGACGTAGGGCATGCCGACCCGGGTGGCCTGCTCGGCGATCGACTCCTGCGCCTGGCGCTTGGTGCCGATGAACATGATCGTGCCGCCGTGCGCGACGGTCTCCTTGACGAAGTCGTA
>CBIHPE010000038.1:0-21047 GCA_966212015.1 uncultured Frankiales bacterium
GGGAGGAGGCGCCAGCCGATGCCGCGGACGGTGACGAGCGCGTCGCCGGCCTCGCCGAGCTTGGCGCGCAGCCGGCAGACGTGGACGTCGAGCGCCCGGGTCGTCGCGGGGTAGACGTCGAGCAGGTCGGCCATCCGGTCGCGGGCGACGACGATGCCGCGGGCCTCGTGCAGCGCGGCGAGCACCTTGAACTCCTGCCGGGTCAGGTGCACCAGCTCACCGCGGACGCGGACCTCCCAGCGGTCGGTGTCGACCGACAGCAGCCGGTCACCGGAGCGCTCACCGGCGGGGGTGCCGCCGGCCACGGTCGGCAGGCCGGAGTCGCGCCAGGCGACGAAGCCGCCCTCGAGGTCGGTCGCTCGGGAGAGGCCCAGCACCTGGAGCGTCGCGGCGGCCAGCGAGGACGTGTAGCCCTCGGAGCAGACGACGACGACCTCGAGGTCGTACGACGCCTCCGGGATGCTGGCCGACGAGGTCGGGTCCAGCCGCCACTCGAGCACGTTGCGCTCGAGCACCAGCGCGCCGGGGATCTCGCCCTCGAGCGCGCGCTGCGCGTGCGGGCGGATGTCGACGAGCAGCGCCCCGCGGTTCTGGGCGGCGAGGGCTCGGGCGGGGGAGTAGCGGTCGAGGCCGGTGCGGGCGTCCCACAGCAGCTCGTCGACGGATCGGGGGACGGGGAGGGCGCGGAGCGCGGTCACAGTCATCAGGCCACCTCGGGCTGGTCGGTGAGGACCTGGGACACGCGCGTCAGCGCACCGTCCTGGAGGTCCCAGAAGTTCATCTCGGTGAGGGCAGGGGCGTAGGCGTGGATGCTGATCGCGGGGCCGCTGGAGCGGTTGCCCACGTCGTGCACGGCGCCGGGAGGGACGTACGAGACCTGGCCGCGGGTGAGGTTGCGAGGAAGGCGCTGCCCGTCGGAGACGCGGACCTCCTCGAGCGTGCCGGAGACGACGGTGAACGCGGCGGCGGCCTCGCCGTGGTCGTGCAGATCGGTCTGCTGGTCGGGCAGCCAGGTCAGCAGCCAGAGGTCGGCGCCGGGCAGCTGCGCCAGCCGGTGCCAGTAGCGGGAGCCGGCGTCGAAGCGCACGTGCTGGCGCCAGAGCCGGGCGTCGCCGGCGACCGTGTTCACGGTGTCGACGAGCTGTCGAACAGGCAGGGACAGGTCGAGCATGGTCGGGTTCCTTCGGGACGAGCGGGTCGGGCTGAGGACAGGTCCTCAGCGACAGGTCTCGTCGAAGGCGTCCGCGCGACGGCCCGGCCAGAAGGGCTCGAGGTGCGCGGCGGTCATGGCACCATTAAACCACACTGATCCACTAGGTAATCAAGATCTCGCCAAAGCGATCCACGTCACGCGTCAAGAACGCGTCAAGGGCGGCCTCACGCGGACGAAGCGGTGCTGACGTGGTCTCGTGCTCGAGATCCCGAAGAGAGTCGTCGTCGGCCGCCCGCTCCGGAGCGACCGCCTCCACGACACGCTGCTGCCCAAGAAGCTCGCCCTGCCGGTGTTCTGCTCCGACCCGCTGAGCTCCGTCGCCTACGCCACCGAGCAGATCGTCCTGGTCCTCGGGCTCGGTGGCCTCGCCCTGCTCCACCTCACCCCCTGGATCGCGGTGGGCGTCGTCGCCCTGCTCGCGATCGTCGTCGCGTCCTACCGCCAGACCTGCTTCGCCTACCCCAACGGCGGCGGTGCTTACGCGGTGAGCCGCAAGAACCTGGGAGCCCGCGCGTCCCTGGTGGCGGCCAGCGCCCTGCTGGTCGACTACGTGCTCACGGTGGCGGTGTCGGTGGTCGCTGGCATCGCCGCGATCACGAGTGCCGCCCCGTCCCTGGCCCCGCACGCCGTGTCGCTGAGCGTCGCGGCCATCGTGCTGCTGACGCTGGTCAACCTGCGCGGCGTCAAGGAGTCGGGGCGGGCCTTCGCGGTCCCGACCTACGGCTTCGTCGCCATCATCCTGCTCATGCTCGCGTGGGCGGTGGCCAAGGCCCTGCTCGGCCAGCCGATCCAGGCGGAGAGCGCTGGGTGGGGGGTGCGCCAGGTCCACCAGACCGGTGGGTTCCTGACCGCGTTCCTCGTGCTCCGCGCGTTCGCCAGCGGCTGCACGGCCCTGACCGGCGTGGAGGCGATCTCCAACGGCGTCCCGTCCTTCCAGAAGCCCAAGAGCAAGAACGCGGCGGCCACCCTGGTCGTCATGGGCGGCCTGGCCATCTCGATGTTCGTCGGCATCACGGTCCTCGCCGTCACGGCGCACGTGCACATGGCCGAGGACCCGGCCAACCTCGTCGGCGCGCCGGCCGGGCACATCCAGAAGACGGCCCTGTCGCAGATCGGCATCGCGGTCTTCGGGCACGGTGTCCTGTTCTTCCTGCTGCAGGGATTCACCGCCGCGATCCTCGTGCTCGCGGCCAACACCGCCTACAACGGCTTCCCGGTGCTGTCGTCCCTGCTGTCGAAGGACGGCTACCTGCCGCGCCAGCTCAGCAAGCGCGGCGACCGGCTGGTATTCAGCAACGGCATCGTCGCGCTCGCCCTGCTGTCCGTGCTGCTCGTCGTCGCCTTCGACGCCGACGTCACCAAGCTCATCCAGCTCTACATCATCGGCGTATTCGTGAGCTTCACGCTCAGCCAGTGGGGGATGGTCAAGCACTGGCGCACGGAGAACCCACCGAACCGCCGCCGGCTGCAGCTGGTGAACGGCGCCGGTGCCGCCGCGACCGGGGTCGTGCTGGTCGTGGTGCTCCTCACGAAGTTCGTCCACGGCGCCTGGATCGTGGTCGTCGCGATGCCGCTGCTCTACCTGCTGATGCAGCGGATCCACCGGCACTACGAGCGGGTCGCCGCCGAGCTCGCGCCGACCCCGGGCGGCGTTCCGCTGCCGAGCCGGATCCACGGCGTCGTCCCCGTCAGCAAGCTGCACGAGCCCACGCTGCGCGCCCTGGCCTTCGCCCGCGCGACCCGCCCGCACGACCTGGTCGCTGTGACGGTCGAGGTCGACCACGAGGAGACGGCCGGGCTCGTCGACGCCTGGGCGGACCGGGAGATCCCCGTGCCTCTTGTCATCCTCGAGTCCCCCTACCGCGAGATCAGCCGCCCGCTCCTCGAGTACGTGAAGCGGATCCGGCTCGAGAGCCCGCGGGACGTGGTGTGCGTCTTCATCCCCGAGTACGTCGTGGGCCACTGGTGGGAGCAGCTGCTGCACAACCAGAGCGCGCTGCGCCTCAAGGGGCGGCTGCTGTTCCAGCCGCGGGTCATGGTGGCGAGCGTGCCGTGGCAGCTCGACTCCTCGCTGCCACTCGTCGACGGGGAGCCTGAGACAGTTCAGGCGTGAAGCGAGGGATCCCGGCACGACGCGAGGCCGCGGCGGCGGTCCTCGCCCTGCTCGGGATCCCCGCTCTCACCGCGGTGCTGACGCACACCGAGCAGGGCTACGCGACGCCCGTGCTGCTCATGCTCCTGCTCGTCGTCGGGGTGGCCCTGGCCGGCGGGCTGCGGCCGGCCGCGCCCGCGGCCCTCGCCGGCGGGCTGGCGCTGAACTACTGGTTCACCCCGCCGCTGCACCGGCTGTCGATCTCGAGCGGCAGCGACGTCGTGGTTCTGCTCGTCTACCTGGCTGTCGCGGTGGCCGTCAGCGCGGTGGTCGACCTGGCCGCACGCCGCACCGCCGAAGCGAAGCGGGCGCAGGCCGAGGCCGCCGCGCTGTCCTCGGTGGCCGGGACGACGCTCGCGGAGCAGGAGACCCTGCCTGCCGTCCTGGAGCGGGTGCGGCTCGTGTTCGGGGCCTCCCAGGTCGAGCTGGTCGAGACCGTCCGGGGAGCGGACGTGCCGGTGGCGACGGTCGGGACCGCCCTGCCCGAGGACGGCACCGCCGTCGTACCGGCCGGCCCCGACGCGCGTCTCGTCGTCCGCGGCCCCGAGCTGTTCGCCGCCGACCGCCGGGTGCTCCAGGCGTTCGCCGAGGCCGCCTCGACGGCCTTGACCGGACGGCGGATGGCCGAGGTCGACCGGCTCCGCACGGCGCTGCTCGCCGCCGTCGGGCACGACCTGCGCACGCCGCTCGCGGGGGTGAAGGCGGCCGTGAGCAGCCTCCGCTCGCACGACGTGGAGTTCAGCGGCGAGGAGACCGACGCGCTGCTCGAGACGATCGACGAGTCGGCGGACCGGCTGCAGTCGCTCGTCTCCAACCTCCTCGACGCGTCGCGCCTGCAGGCAGGGGCGCTCAGCGTCACGACGGCTCCGGTCGGGCTCGACGAGGTGGTCGCGCGGGCCCTCACGGGGCTGCCCGGACGGGAGCGGGTCACCGTCGACGTACCCGACGACCTGCCCACCGTCCTGACCGATGCGGGACTCCTCGAGCGGGTCGTCGCCAACCTCGTCGACAACGCCCTCCGGCACTCGGAAGCGGTCGAGATCACCTCAGCCCCAGGCGCTCTGGCCGTCGTCGACCACGGCCCCGGGCTCGCGGAGATGCCGCCGGCGTTCGGCTCCGACCGCGGGGTCGGGCTGGGGCTGCTGGTCGTCCGCGGGTTCGTCGACGCCCTCGGCGGCACGCTGACCCCCTCGCGCACCCCCGGCGGAGGGCTGACCATGACCGTGGTGCTCCCGACATGACGCGCGTTCTCGTCGTCGACGACGACAAGGCGCTCGCCCGTGCTCTCGGGATCAACCTCAGGGCCCGCGGCTTCGACGTGGACGTGGCGCTGACGGGGCACGACGCGCTCACGACCGCCGGAACCCGTCCCCCCGACGTCGTCGTCCTCGACCTCGGCCTGCCGGACCTCGACGGCCTCGAGGTGCTGGCGGGCCTGCGTGGCTGGACGACGGTGCCGGTCATCGTGCTGTCCGCCCGCGAGGAGCAGGGGCAGAAGGTCGCCGCCCTCGACGCCGGCGCCGACGACTACGTGACGAAGCCGTTCGGGATGGACGAGCTGCTGGCGCGGGTGCGAGCGGCGGTCCGCCGGGCGCAGCCGGCGCCCGACGCACCGACGGTCGTCACCGACCACTTCACCGTCGACCTCGCCGCGCGCAGGGTCACGACGCCGGCGGGCGAGGTGCGCCTGACACCGACCGAGTGGCACCTGCTCGAGATCCTCGTCCGCTCCCAGGGCCGCATGGTGGGGCAGAAGCAGCTTCTGCACGAGGTGTGGGGCCCGGCCTACGAGAGGGAGTCCCACTACCTGCGGGTCTACCTGGCGACCCTGCGACGCAAGCTGGAGCCCGACCCCTCGCACCCGGTGCACCTGATCACCGAGCCCGGCATGGGATACAGGTTCGAGCCCTAGCCTGAGCGCGTGACCCCCGACGAGACCCCGCCCCCGGCGCCGCAACGGCCGCCGGACCGCAAGAACGTCGTCGAGCGGGTCGTGGGCGCGGTCGTCGCGGCCGGGGCGGCGCTGCTGAAGTACGGCGCGATCCTGTTCAAGCTGAAGTTCTTCACGCTCTTCTTCAGCATGCTCGCCTCCGTCGGGGCGTACGCGCTCGCGTTCGGCTGGCAGTTCGCCGTCGGCTTCGTGCTGCTGATCTTCGTCCACGAGATGGGCCACGTGATCGTCCTGAGGGCGCGCGGCATCTCGGCAGGGCTGCCGGTCTTCCTGCCGTTCCTCGGCGCGTTCGTGTCGATGAAGTCCGCTCCCCGGAGCGTCTACGACGAGGCGCTGTCCGGCATCGCCGGGCCGGCCTTCGGCGCGGCGGGTGCGTTCGCGGTGCTCGGGTTGGCCGGGTTCGAGGACAGCGACTTCCTGCGGGCCCTCGCCTACACCGGCTTCCTGCTCAACCTCTTCAACCTGCTGCCGTTCCTGCCCCTCGACGGCGGTCGCACGGCGGCGGCGGTGAACCCCAAGCTGTGGGTGGTCGGGCTGGCCGGCCTGCTGGCGTACGAGATCTGGCGGCCGAGCCCGATCATCCCCCTGATCCTCGTCTTCGGGGGCCTGGAGGCCTATCGGCGCTTCAAGGGGCGTAACACCGAGGCCTCCCGGCAGTACTACACCCTGACCGCACAGCAGCGCGTCAACATCGGAACCGCCTACCTCGGCCTGATCGCCCTGCTCCTCTGGGCGATGCACACCTACCCCGTGCCGGGAAGGCCCTGACCCTCAAAGCAGTTGGGATGAGCATGTGGAGCTTCGGCAAGAAGACTGACCTGGTGACCGCCGACGAGGCCCTCGCGGGCCGCGCCGACGAGATGCGCGTCCCCGACAAGCACACCGTGCTCGGCACGCCCCTGAAGGGCCCGTTCCCGGAGGGCCTCGAGACGGCGTACTTCGGCATGGGCTGCTTCTGGGGGGCCGAGCGCTTCTTCTGGAAGCTGCCCGGCGTCTACACGACGGCCGTGGGCTACCAGGGCGGCCACACGCCCAACCCGACGTACGAGGAGACCTGCACCGGCCGGACCGGCCACACTGAGGCCGTGCTGGTCGTCTACGACCCGGCGAAGGTGTCGTACGAGCAGCTGCTCAAGACGTTCTGGGAGAACCACGACTCCACGCAGGGCATGCGCCAGGGCAACGACGTCGGCACCCAGTACCGCTCGGCGGTCTACACCTCGACCGACGAGCAGCTGTCGACGGCCAAGCTGTCCCGCGACGCCTACCAGGAGGCGCTGACCAAGGCGGGCCGCGGCACCATCAGCACCGAGATCCTCCCGGCCGGGCCGTTCTACTACGCCGAGGGCTACCACCAGCAGTACCTCGACAAGAACCCCAACGGCTACTGCAACCACGGCTTCAACGGCGTCACCTGCCCGATCGGGCTCAACGTCCCGGCGCAGATCGACATCGCCCCGCCGCAGGGCTCGTAGCCTGGGCGGGTGCCGGTGCCCGCAGTCGTCGTGGTGTGGGTCGGCGTCGTGCTCGGCCTCGACACCGGTGCCTCGCTGACCCAGCAGCGCCTGCTGGGCCTGGGCACCTGGGTGCTGCTGCTCGTGCTGCTCCGGCGCGAGTCGACGGAGACCCGCATCCAGGTCGCGGTGGTCGTCGCCTTCGCGTCGCTCGTCGAGTACGTCTTCGCCGGCTGGCTCGGCGTCTACGTCTACCGCCTCCACAACGTCCCCTGGTTCGTGCCGCCCGGGCACGGGCTGGTCTACCTGGGTGCGCTCGCGATCGGCCGGTCCGCCTGGCTGCACCGCAACCGCTGGCTGGTCCCGGTCACCCTCTGCGCGGTGGGGGCGTGGGCCGTCTGGGGCCTGTTCCTGTCACCGACGCTCGACGTCCTCGGCGCGTTCTGGGCGGTGTGCCTGCTCGGCTTCAGCCGCTGGGGGATGAGCCGCTCCGTCTACTGCGGGGCGTTCCTGATCGTCAGCTACCTGGAGATCACGGGTACGTCCCTGGGCACCTGGGCCTGGCAGCAGCACGACCCCCTCACCGGCTGGATCGCCATCGGCAACCCGCCGTCGGGCGTGGCCGGCGGCTACGCCTGGTTCGACGCGGCGGCCCTCGCCCTGACCCCACGGATCGTCGCCCGCCGCCGGGCCCCCGAGCCCGCACCGGCCCTCGCAACCGACGCGCGCTAGCCCCGCTCTCGGCCGGGTCAACAGGGCTCACGCTTTCGGTCTGGGAGCGGCCTGGAGGCAGCGAGTCGTGGAAGGCGTGGGGCTCGTGGGTCCGCGTGACGCAGAAGCAGCGGAGTGGGCGGTGCCCGGGGCCCGCTGAGCGTGACGGTGACCGGCGGAGGCTCATCGTGCTGCTCTGGCGTCACAGCGGCGCGTGCTCTGACGCAACGGCAACAGCCTGGGGGCTCACCCGACGCTCGTGAGCGTGGCCAACCCCGCGCCCGACCTCAGGCTGTTGCAGTGACGTCAGCCAGGCCGCCGCGCAGAGCGGCGGTTCTCGTCAGGCGGTGTCAGCGGGGGGCGAGTCCGGCGAGGACCTCGTCGTGGAGCAGCCCGTTGCTGCAGACCACCGAGCCGCCGTCGGGTCGGGCCTCGCCGGAGAGCGAGGTGAACCGGCCGCCGGCCTCCTCGACGATGACCTGGAGCGGCGCGAGGTCCCAGAGCGACACCTCGGGCTCGAACGACGCGTCGACGGCTCCCTCGGCGACGAGGACGTGCGACCAGAAGTCGCCGAAGGCCCTTGTCCGCCAGCACTTCTCGGACAGGTCGAGCAGCCCCTCGAGACGGCCGAGAGCGGACCAGCCGGTGAGGGAGGAGTACGACAGGTGGGCATCGGAGAGCGAGGCGACCGAGGACACCCGAATCGGCTGGCCGTCGGCGAAGGCCCCGCCGCCCCGGGTGGCCCACCAGCGGCGCCCGAGGGCGGGGGCGCTGACCACGCCGACGTCGACGCGGCCGTCGACGAGCAGAGCGATGAGGGTGGCCCAGACGGGGACGCCGCGGACGAAGCTCTTGGTCCCGTCGATGGGGTCGATGACCCACTGCCGCGGCCCCTCGCCGGTGGTGCCGTGCTCCTCGCCCAGGACCGCGTCGGCCGGACGGTCGAGGGCGAGCTGACGGCGTACCTCGTCCTCGACGGCGAGGTCGGCGTCGGACACCGGGGTCAGGTCTGGCTTGGCGTGGACGTGGAGGTCCTGCGCGCGGAAGCGGGCGAGGGTGATCGCGTCGGCCGCGTCCGCGAGCGTCAGGGCAAGGGCCAGGTCGTCGCTGAGGCTCACGCCCCAGACCCTATGGGGGCCGCCTCCGACCGTGGCGCGGGAACGGCAGGTCCTGCAACGTGCCAGGGAGTGTGCGCGACTGCGGCCGTCACCTGCTCGGCGGTGAGCGGGCGGGACAGGGCATAGCCCTGCGCCTGCGCGCAGCCCAGCGCGAGGAGCTCCGGCAGCTGCGCGAGGTCCTCGACCCCTTCCGCGACGACTGCCACCGACAGCCGCTGGGCCAGCGCTGCGACGGCGCTGATCGTCGCGAGGGCACCCGAGTCGCCGGTCGCGGCGGCCGACACGAACGACCGGTCGATCTTGAGGATGTCGAACGGGAGCGCCTGGGCGTGGGTCAGGCTCGAGTAGCCGGTCCCGAAGTCGTCCAGGGCGAGCAGGACGCCGAGGGCCGCGAGCTGGTCCAGCGTCTGCTTGGCCCGCGGCAGGTCCTGCACGGCGAAGGTCTCGGTGACCTCGAGGACGATCCGGTTGGCAGGGAGGCCTGCCACGGTCAGGGCGTCGCGGACGTCGTCGACGATCCGGTCGTCGACGAGCTGGGCCGCGCTGATGTTGAGGCCGACGTCGAGGCTCGTCGGCCAGGCGCGGGCGTGCCGGAAGGCGGTTCGGAGCGCCCAGCGGGTCAGGTCGGCGACGGCGCCTGCCCGCTCCGCCGCGGCGACGAAGACCGTGGGAGGCACGTCGCCCCGCGTCGGGTGCTGCCAGCGGGCGAGAGCCTCGACGCCGACGACGGACTTGCGCGCGATGTCGACCACGGGCTGGAAGACCATGTGCAGCTCGTCGTTGGCCAGCGCCGCGCGGAGGTCGGCGACGAGGGCGTCGTGCTCGATCGCGTCCTGGCGCAGCTGCGGCTCCCAGAGGACGGTGCGGCCTCGTCCGGCGTCCTTCGCGGCGTAGAGGGCGGCGTCGGCCTCGACGAGGACGCTGCTCGGCGACTCGCCGGTCACGAGCCGGACGCCCGCGCTCGCACCGACGCCGGCGTGCCAGCCGCCCTCGTTTCCTGCCGTCGTTGCGGCGACGAACCGCTGCGCGACGGCCAGGGCCTCCCCGGTGGTGGCGACGTCGCGGACGAGGATCGCGAACTCGTCACCGCCGAGCCGGCAGACGAGGTCGTCGGCGCGGGCGCAGGCGCTCAGCCGCCGACCCACCGCCGCGAGCAGGGCGTCGCCAGCGGCGTGGCCGTGCTGGTCGTTGACCGCCTTGAAGCCGTCGAGGTCGAGCAGGACGATGGCCGACTCCGCACCGGTGGCGAGGTCCGCCTGGAGGGCCTCGACGAGCGCACGGCGGTTGCGCAGACCGGTGAGGGAGTCGTGGTTCGCCTGGTGCGCAAGGCGTTGCAGCGTGCTCGTGGTGGCCAGGGTCGCGGCGGTCTGGGCCGCGAGCAGCTCCATCGCGGAGGTGAGCGCGGGATCGTGCGCGGCGGCCTTCGTGTCCGCGGTGACGAGCAGTCCGGTGACGTCGCCGGCCACCACCATCGGTTGCACCGACAGGGCGTGGATGCCCCCGGCGAGGAACTCGTAGCCGGGCGGGACGTCCTCGCCGTCGGGGAAGTACGAGGAGGTGCCGGCCCACACCCAGCCGCCGAGCACGGCGATGGAGTCCTGGTCCCAGTGCGTGATGACGTCGGCGAGCGGCCCGACGGCGCGGCTGACCTCCCACCCGGTCGGCAGCAGCCGAGCGATGCCCGCGCTGCTCATCCCCGACAGGTCGCGTGCGCCGGTGACGGCTCGCAGGATGACCTCGTCGGGGTCGGTCGAGCTGGAGATGCCGATGGCGATCCTGGCCAGCCGCTCGGCCAGCGAGGGCAGCGGGACGCCGCCGAGCGCCCGCACGCGTCCGGCGAGGAAAGCGGCTGCCGCGTGGGCGTCCGCGATGGCCTCGGGGCTCAAGGTGCTGGTCGACTCCAGGTTCACCGCCCCGACGACCGTGCCGTCCACGAGGATCGGGACGCAGACCTCCGCCTTGAGACCCGGGATCGCCGCGATGAAGGTCGGGTCGAGCGTCACGTCGTGGATGACCTCCGGGACACCGGTGCTGACGACCCGTCCGGTCACCCCGGTCGACGGCGTGAAGCCGTCCGACACCTGGAAGTAGCCGCGCGACGCCTGGCAGCGGAGCCGTCCCTCGACGAGCAGGTAGACCGACGGCAGGTCCCAGCGGCTGTGCAGGTCCTCGACCATGCCCGTGCACGCGTCCCGCAGCGTCGCGCCCAGCGCGCAGCGCGGGTACGCAGCAGCAGACGTCACACGCGGATCTTCGACGCGTGCGGCTCTTGGCTGCATGACCAAATCCCGGGATGGCCCAAAAGGACCAGGCCCTCGTTCTGGTAGGAAACGGGTCATGAGCAACGGTGAGAACGCCTTCGCAGTCCTGTCCAAGAACGTCGGCAACGCCGAGGGCGAGGGCGAGTGGTTCGTCGTCGACCAGGCCCGCATCAACGCCTTCGCCGAGGTCACCGAGGACCGCCAGTTCATCCACGTCGACCCCGAGCTGTCGGCGCAGATGTCTCCGTGGGGCGTCCCGATCGCCCACGGGTTCCTGACGCTGTCGCTGCTCACGCACCTGCTGGCCTCGGTCCCGCAGGACCCGGCGGCGCTCGAGGGCATCCTGATGGGCGTCAACTACGGGTTCGAGAAGGTCCGCTTCATCAACCCGGTGAAGGTCGACTCCCGGGTCCGGGCCCTCTCGACGATCGCGAACGTCGAGCAGAAGGACGCCAACACGATCCACGTGACCCGCTCGATCACCGTCGAGATCGAGGGGGAGACCAAGCCGGCGCTCATCGCCGAGTGGGTCACCCGCCTCGTCTACGGCTAGAGACTGACCGCGACGGTCGCCGCCAGCTCCCTGAGGGCTGCGCGGTGGCCGGCGTCGGGTGATCCGACGACGCACACCGGCTCGGCGACCTTCCGCCAGGCGAGCGCGTCGGCGACCTTGTCGACGGACCGCACGCACCCCGTGGCGTCGTTGTCGCCGTGCACCCAGAGGCCGTACGGACGGCCCTTCGTGACGTCGAGCCCGACGTAGTAGAGCTGGTCGAAGAAGTGCTTGAGGGCACCGCTCATGTAGCCCATGTTCGCCGGCGTCCCGAGCAGGAAGCCGTCCGCCTCGAGCGCTTCCACCGGTGAGCAGGTGAGGGCCGGTCGCACGACGACGTCGATGCCCTCGAGCCCCTCCTGCTGCAGGCCGTCGAGGGCTGCCTCGTGCATCGCCCGGCAGGCCGGGGACGGCGAGTGGTGGACGACGAGGATCCGCGGCACGGCGTCAGTGTCGCGCGACCGGGAAGTGCCAGTCGCGCCAGACGGCCAGCATCCGGACGACGAACACCACGAGAGCCGCGGCTGCAGCGGTGAGGGACGCGCGGGCGTCGAGCCCGTCGCCGACGGTGACGACGGCGGCGCCGAGGATGGCGGGTACGGCGTAGAGCTCCCGCCGCAGGACGACGGGTACCTCGGCGACGAGGACGTCGCGCACCATGCCGCCACCGATGCCCGTGAGGCAGCCCAGGGCGATGGCGGGCACCGCCCCGAGGCCCGCGTGCAGCGCTTTCGCCGTACCCGTCGCGACGAACAGCCCGAGACCGGCGGCGTCGAAGACGGTGACGACCCGGGTGACCAGGTGCACCCGGGTGCTCCCGACGAACACGACCAGGCCGGCCATCAGCGCGACGACCAGGTACCGCGACTCGCGCAGCGCGACGGGTGGGGTGTCGCCCAGCAGGACGTCGCGGACGAGGCCGCCGCCGAGGGCGGTCACGACCGACAGGACGACGACGCCGAACAGGTCCAGCCGCTTCTCGACCGCGAGCGCAGCACCGGAGACGGCGAACACGAAGACGCCGAGCAGGTCGAGGACCTGCAGCAGGGTCATGTCCTGAGCTGCTTGAGGGCGCGCACGACGAACCAGGCGTCGACGACCCCCAACCCGGCGCGCTGCAGCAGGCCGGTCACGGGGCTGTCCGGGAGGGACGCGAGCAGGAGGGCACCGCTGAGGGCGCCGACCGCCCGGTTGCCCGAGACCGTCGGGGAGGCGGCCATCGCGACGTAGGTGGCCGCGGCTGCCACGACGTGCGGCGTGTCGCCGAACGAGGCGCCCAGCGGTGCGGCCGCCACCCCCAGACTGCCGAGCCCTGCCGCCGCCACCGCGGTGCGCGTCGGGCCGTCGAGGCTGCGGGACCAGAGCGGTGCCAAAACGCCGAAGGCGACCATGCCGGACGTCATCAGGGGTCGGGTCTCCACACCGACCCGCGCCAGCTCGCTGATGTGCTCACGGACGGGGGAGTAGTGCCGGAGCTGAGCGCCCGAGACCGCCCACGCCGTGACGAACGAGACGGGTGCGGCGATCCCCGCGAGGGCAGCGAGACGGCGGGGCACGCCACGACGGTAGACGTGCCTGGCGTGTGATCGGGAGCACAGGTACGTTTCGGGCACCCCCGACGACACGACCCCGAGGAGCAGTCCGTGGCAGCCCCGCTGCGCAAGGGTCGCGCGCTCGCGCTCCAACGGCTGTCCGGCGTCGCGTTCCTCGTCGTCATCACCCTGCTGGTGATGCTCTCGGTGGCGCTCTACAACAAGGACTTCACGAAGACGGTCGACGTCTCGCTGCAGACCGACCGGGTCGGCAACCAGCTCTCGGTGCACGCCGACGTGAAGGTCCGCGGCCTCGTCGTCGGGGAGGTCCGCAAGATCAGCGGGAACGGCGACCAGGCTGTCCTGCAGCTCGCCATCAAGCCGGGCCAGGCAGAGCGCATCCCGCGCAACGTCCAGGCGCAGCTGCTCCCGAAGACGCTGTTCGGTGAGAAGGAGGTGTCGCTGATCGTCCCGACGACGAGCGTCACCGGCGACCACCTGCGCAGCGGCGACGTCATCGCCCAGGACCGCTCGACGACGGCTCTCGAGACGGAGCGGGCGCTCAACGACCTGCTGCCGCTGCTCCAGGCGCTGAAGCCGCAGGACCTGTCGCGGGCCCTCAACGCGCTGGCCACGGCCGTCCGTGGCCGAGGCGACAAGCTGGGCAGCACGCTCGTCCGGCAGGCCGCGTACTTCAAGACCCTCAACCCCTCGCTCCCGACCCTGCAGCAGGACATGCAGGGGCTCGCGGACCTCGCGAACACCTACGCCGACGCGGCCCCGAACATCCTCGAGACGCTCGACAACCTGGCGTTCTCGAGCCGGTCGCTCGTCGACCAGCGCAAGAGCCTCGACGCGTTCCTCAAGAGCAGCACCGACTTCGCCGCGATCGCCCGCCAGGTGACGGCCGAGAACGAGCAGCGGTTCGTCGACCTCGCGAGCACCAGCCGTCCCGTGCTCGACGTCTACGCGAAGTACTCCCCGATCTACGCCTGCACCCTGCACACGATCGTGGTGCAGCAGGTCGAGACCGAGCGCACCGAGGGCGGCCTGCAGGGCGGTCTGCACATCACGGTCGAGGCCATCAAGGACCGCAACGGCGGCTACGACGCCACGACCACGCCCAAGTACAAGGAGGTCCGCGACAACCAGTGCTACGGCCTCAAGGGCAAGCCCGTGGTGCCGTACCCGCTGTACGCCAACATCCAGGACGGCTACCGGGACAGCGACCCGCCGGAGGACCCGGGCAAGGGACCCGGCGGCTGCTGCCAGAGCGTGCTGGCCCAGTTCGTGTCGCCGCCGACGCCGGTCGCCCGCCGGTCGCTGCCGGCCGGGCTGAGCCCGCTGGAGATGCTGCTCCTCGCTCCCGCCGCCGGCTGACACGAGTTCTACCCGTGTCTTGACACGGAGGGCTCTGATGTCAGACCGTGTGACCGTGGTCACCACCCGGGACGCCCTGCTGGACGCGGCGTACGACGCCGCGCTCGCCGGTGACTGGGACCGCGTGCGGATGATCGACGTCGCGCGCGCCGCCGGAGTGTCCCGGCAGACGCTCTACTACGAGTTCGGCTCCAAGGACGCCCTCGGTGAGGCGGTGGCCCTGCGCGAGGCGGCCCGCTGGATCGAGGGCGCCGAGGCCGCCGTCGTGGGCCACGAGGGCTCGCCGTCCGAGGCCGTCGCCGCTGGGACGCAGTGGACGCTCGAGGAGGCCGCCCGCAACCCGCTGCTCAAGGCCGTCCTCACCGACGACGGTGCTGACGGGGGCGGCGGTCTGCTGCCCTTCATCACGACGCGGGCCGAGCACCTGCAGAAGGCCGCGCGCGACCACTGCGCCGAGCACCTGTCGTCGCACTGGCCCGAGATCCCCGCCGACCGTGTCCGCCTCGTCGCCGACACCGTCACCCGGCTGCAGTTCAGCCACCTCGTCCTGCCGGGCGGTCGCCCGGAAGAGATCGCCGCCGACATCGCCGTCCTGGTCGACTCCCTGTTAGGAGACTCATGAGCACGCACGAGCTCTACACCGTCCCTGTCGAGATGCAGACCTGGGACGTCGAGGCGCAGGGAGCTGCGCGCTTCACCTGGGAGTACGACGACCAGCGCGACCAGCTGCTCAACCTGTACCAGAAGGGCAAGGACAAGCAGTGGGACCAGGTGCACCGCATCGACTGGTCCGAGGAGGTCGACCGCCACGACCTGCTGGGCATGCCGGAGGAGGCCGTCTCGATCTACGGCACCGACATCTGGGACAAGCACTTCGCCAACGACCAGAAGGCCAAGGACGAGCTGGGGCTGCACCTCGCCTCGTGGCAGTTCAGCCAGTTCCTGCACGGCGAGCAGGGCGCGATGATCTGCTCGGCGCGCATCGTCGAGTCGGTCCCTGACCTCGACTCGAAGTTCTACGCCGCCACGCAGACGATGGACGAGGCCCGGCACGCCGAGACCTACGCCCGCTTCCTGCAGGAGAAGGTCGGCCTGCTCTACCCGATCAACGAGCACCTCAAGGCGCTGCTCGACGACACCCTTTCCGACAGCCGCTGGGACATGCCCTACCTCGGCATGCAGGTCCTCATCGAGGGCCTCGCGCTCGCCGCGTTCGGCCTGCTGCGCGACATGACGACCAAGGCCCTGCCCAAGCAGATCCTCGCCTACGTCATGCAGGACGAGGCCCGCCACGTCGCCTTCGGCCGGATCGCCCTGCGCGACTACTACAAGGAGCTCTCCAGCGCCGAGCTGGCCGAGCGCGAGCAGTTCGTCATCGAGGGCTGCCACCTGATGCGCTCCCGCTTCCGGCAGCAGGAGGTCTGGGAGAACATGGGCCTCGACGTCGACGCCTGCCTCGAGGCGGTCGACAACGCCCCCTACTTCAAGATGTACCAGTCGCTGCTGTTCCAGCGGATCGTCCCCTGCGTCAAGGACATCGGCCTCTGGTCGCCCAAGGTGCAGCAGGCGTACGACGACATGGGTGTCCTCGACATGGCCGACGTCGACCTCGACCTGCTGATGGCCAACGACGAGCGCACCGCCGAGCTCATGGACGAGGAGAAGCGCGAGATGGCGATGCGCAAGGACCAGGTCGACAAGGTCATCGCCCTCGCCGACTGAGAGGTCTAGCGTCGGTCGCATGAAGTGGACCGAGCACGGCGAGAAGGTCATCTACGACTCGCCCTGGGTCTCGCTGCACCTCGCGGACGTCGAGGTCCCGGGCGGTCCCCGCTTCGACCACCACGTCATCCGGCGCAAGCTCCCTGCCGCGGGCGTCGTCGTCACGGGCGACGACGGCGTGCTGCTCATCTACCGGCACCGGTTCATCACCGGCACCTGGGGCTGGGAGATCCCGGCCGGCCGGGTCGAGGAGGGCGAGACGCCGGAGGCGGCTGCTGAGCGCGAGGTCCTCGAGGAGACCGGCTGGCGACCCGGCCCCGTCCGGCACCTGTTCGGCTACCACCCCACCAACGGCATCTCCGACATGCGCTTCGAGATCTTCGCCGCCGACTGGGCGAAGTACGTCGAGGAGCCGAGCGACTTCGCCGAGTCCTCGAAGGTCGAGTGGGTGCCTGTCAGCCGGGTCCGCGAGCTCGTGCTCGACGGCGCCGTCGTCGACGGCCTGTCCCTGACCGCTCTGCTGTGGTGGCTGCACCACGAGGCCGGCTCGTAGCGGCGGTTGTCGATGCTGCGGCACTAGGCAAAGCGCGCGATCCGGCGCATCGTGAAGGCGTGGACTCGTGGATGCAGGTCCCCGGCGCTCGTGTGGTCGGGCACCGAGCTCGCGTGCTGGGCAACGGCGAAGGATCGTTCGTGCTGTGCTCGTGCGGCTTCGAGTCGCAGGTGACCGCGTCAGTCGACAACAGCTGCCTCGCCCTCGCCGATCACCTGCAGCGGGCCGTGCGCCTGGGTGCGGAGGTCCGGCACGGGGGCGACGGAGGTGAGGCGGGCGTCCGCGAACCCCGACGTCCCCTGCGCCCGTTGGGCTCGGCCAGCGCGGCAGTCGACGAGGACATGAGCCGGCCCGCCTGAGGCGTCGTGGGCGACCCGCCGCAGGATGTCGAACGTGGGAAAAGGTGTCCGGCCGAGGAGCGAGAGGCCCTCATCCGCGATGTGTGGCCACACATAGGCCCACCCATGACCTCGGCCAGGCCTCGAGGCCGAGCGCGACCTGTCGGCCGCAGCGCTGCGATCGGCAACTGATGAGTGGCCACACATCAGTCCGTTCTCATCGCCGGATCAGTTCCTCCGGCTGATCACGGGTGCGACGAGGTGCTCGGTGGGGTCGCTCTCCGGAGGCGTTCTCACTCTTCTGGTGAGTCCCGGAGCTGCAGTAGCCGGCGCAGAGAGTGGAGCCGTGCGGGCGTGATCTCGCCGGCCTCGACATGGGCGTCGAGGCCGCAGGAGGCGCCGAGGTGGTCGCAACCGACCTCGCACTCCTCGGCCCACGGCGCGAGGTCCGGAAAGGCCTTGAGCACGCCCTCAGGCGTCACGTGACCGAGGCCGAACGAGCGGATGCCGGGGGTGTCGATGACGGTGCCGCCCCCGGGCAGCGGGAGGGCGATCGCGGACGAGGAGGTGTGCCGGCCCTTGCCGACGCCACTGACCTCGCCGACGGCCCGGAAGGCGTCGGGGACCAGTTGGTTGACGAGCGTCGACTTGCCCACGCCCGACTGGCCGAAGAGCACCGATCGCCTGTCCTGCAAGCGATCTCGCAGCTCCTCGACACCCGATCCCTGACCTGTGACGATCGCCGCCACGCCCAGCGGCTCGTAGAGCGCGAGCAGCTCGTCGGCCGTCGCGAGGTCGGACTTCGTCAGGCAGAGCAGCGGCTCGAGCCCGCCGTCGTAGGCCGCGACGAGGCACCGGTCGACCAGTCGCGGGCGAGGCTCGGGGTCGGCGAGCGCCGTGACGATGACGAGCAGCTCGGCGTTGGCGACGACGGCCCGCTCGAGGGGGTCGTTGTCGTCGGGGGAGCGGCGCAGCAGGGACGTGCGGGGCTCGAACCGCACGACCCGGGCGAGGGTGTCGGGCTTGCCGGAGACGTCGCCGACGACGGCCACCCGGTCGCCCACGACGACCGCGCGGCGGCCGAGCTCGCGGGCGCGCACCGCGGTGACGAGGGCGTCGTCGACGCGCACGCGGTAGCGGCCGCGGTCGACCGTGACGACGTCACCGAGGACGGAGTCCTCGTGGGTCGGCCGCTGCTTCGTGCGCGGACGGGTGCTGCGCGACGGACGGATGCGGACGTCGTCCTCGTCGAGCTCCCGGGGCACTCAGGTCCCCAGCATCGCGGACCAGGAGCCGACGAAGTCGGGCACCGTCTTGCGGGTCGTGGCGATGTCGTCGACCTCGATGCCCGCGACCCCTAGCCCGAGGACGGCCCACGCCATGGCCACGCGGTGGTCGTCGTACGACGACAGCACCCCTGGTCCGAGGCGCCGCGGGGTCACGACCAGCCCGTCGTCGGTCTCGGACACGTCGCCGCCGACGCTGTTGAGCTCGGTCGCGAGCGCCTTGATGCGGTCGGTCTCCTGCAGCCGGATGTGCCCGACGCCCCGGAACTGCGAGGGGCTCGACGCAAGAGCGGCGAGGGCCGTGAGCACCATCGTCAGCTCGGGGGCGTCCCCGAGGTCGGCGTCGATGCCGACCAGGCCCGCACCCGCGGAGACCGTGACCGCGTCGCCCGACCACGACACGACGCCGCCCATCTGCTCGAGCAGGTCTGGCAGCACCGAACCGGGCTGCCGTGTCTCGCGGGGCCAGCCGGTCACCGTCACGGACCCGCCGGCGACGAGCGGCGCGGCGAGGTAGGCGGCGGCGGTGGACAGGTCCGGCTCGACGACCGCGTCACGGGGGAGCAGCGGACCGGGGGCGACCCGCCACTGACCGGGGACGCTGTCATCGACGGTGGCGCCCGCGGCCCGGAGCGCGTCGACTGTCATCTCGAGGTGCGGCACGGACGGCAGCCGGGACCCTTGGTGGGTGACCGCGACACCCTCCTCGAAGCGCGGTCCGGCGAGCAGCAGCCCGCTCACCAGCTGCGAGCTCTGGGACGCGTCGAGCGTCACGGCACCGCCGCGGACCGACCCGGTCCCGTGCACGGTCGTCGGGAGGCCGGTCACCGAGGACAACGAGGCGCCCAGCGTCGCGAGGGCCTCCAAGAGCGGAGCCAGGGGCCGCTCCCGCACCCGCGGGTCCCCGTCGAAGGTCACCGGCCCGGTCGCCAGCGCCGCGACCGGCGGGAGGAAGCGCGTCACGGTGCCCGCGTTGCCGACGTCGATGCCGGTTCCCGTCGGCACCAGCGGGCCGGCCACGCCGTCGACCACCCAGTCGTCGCCGTCGTCCGCCACCCCGACGCCGAGCACCCGGAGCGCGTCGGCCATCAGCTCGGTGTCGCGGCTCCGGAGGGGGCGTCGCACGACGCTGCGGCCGTCCGCGAGGGCGGCCAGGACGAGCGCGCGGTTGGTCAGCGACTTCGACCCGGGCAGCCCGACGACGGCGCTGAGCGGGCCCGGCGCGAGGGGCGCTTTCCAGTTCACAGCAGACATCCTCCCAGGCGCCTATCCTCGGCACTGACATGAAGCGCGCCGCCCCAGCCCTCGCCCTGCTCCTGCTCCTGTCGGCCTGCAGCGGCTCGAGCACACCCACCGCCTCCGAGACCCCTCAGCCGACGCCGTCGCTGATCCCGTCTCCCACCCCGATCAACTGCCCGTCGAAGCCCGGCAAGGCCTACCGCTGGCCGGCCGGCATCCCCGCCGACCTCCCGAAGCCCCCGGGGTCGTCGTACGTCTCCTCCAGCACCAGCGCCGACCGGGTCACGATCGTGCGCCTGAGCAGCACGCTGTCGCTGCAGCAGTCGGTCCTGTTCGTGCTCAAGGAGGTCAACAAGGCCGGCTACACCCTCGGTCGCGGCGACGCCGAGCCGGCGGAGGCCGACGCGCCGTTCGGCAAGGGCGACCTGCGGGGGATCTACAAGATGGTCGGGCGCGACGCCTGCTCCACCGACTGGCTGGTCGCCGCAGCGAAGGTGAGCTTCGGCGGCACCAGCCCGATCCTGCCGACGGCCTCGCGGGGCCCGAGCTCCTCGCCGCTCCCCTTCGGCTGAGCCGTGGACCTGGGTGTCCTGACGCAGGTGGTGCTCGCCGGTCTCGCGACCGGCGCCGTCCTCGGCCTCGTCGGGCTGGGCTTCACCCTCGTCGCGGGCACCGCGCGGGTGCTGCCGTTCGCCCACGGCGACGTCGTCGTCGCGTCGGTGTTCACGGGCGTTCTCGTCGTGCTCGGGCGCTCGCCCGTCGCCCAGGACCTCTCGCCCGCCAGGTCCGCGCTGCTGGCCGTTCTCGTCCTGCTCGCCGGTGCGGTCCTGGCCGGACTGATCGCCTACCTGCTGGTGCGGCCGTTCCGCGACCAGCCGGTGGGCTGGGTCGCGGCAGGGGTCGCTGCAGGACTGCTCGTGCGTGCGGTCCTGGGGCTGGCCCTGCCCGGGCAGGGGTACGCCGTTCCGGACCCGTTCCACCTGGACGCGCTCGCGTCCGACGGGCTCGTGCACCTGCCCGGCGGGACGACGCTCCCGGTGCGGACGGTGGGGGTCGTGGTCATCGGCCTGGTGGTCGGTGTCGCTGCGGAGCGGCTGCTCGTGCGGGGGCGCTTCGGGCGGTCGCTTCGCGCCGTCGCCGACGACCCCGACGCGGCGGCGCTGTGCGGCGTCGACCCGGGGCGCGTGCTGGTCCTGGCGTTCGTCGCGGCCGGAGTCCTCGCCGGGCTGGCCGGGCTCCTCGACGCCCCGGGTCGCTCGGTCTCGGTCGACGACGGGGTGCTGCTCGGGCTCGAGGGGATGGCGGCGGCCTTCCTCGGCGGTCTCGGCTCGCTGCGCGGCGCGCTGCTCGCCGGCCTGGGGCTCGGGGTGGCGCAGCAGGCGGCCGTGCGGGCCTGGGGGCCTGCCCTGCAGGACGTCGTCCCCCTCGGGGTGCTCGTCGCCCTGCTCGCCGCGCGCCCGCAGGGGGTACGCCGGTGACCTCGGTCGACGTCGCGCAGCTCCTGCTCCTCCTGCTCGCCGCGCTCGGGCTGTCGGTGGCGGTCAGCTGGGCCGGCCTGCCGGTCCTCGGTGGCGGCGCCTTCCT
>CBIHPE010000039.1:0-20958 GCA_966212015.1 uncultured Frankiales bacterium
CGGGCTGCATGAGGCGGTGGTCATCGGTGGCGTCCTCGTCATCGTCCTGACCCTGCTGGTCGCGGTGATGGTGCCGCGCTTCCTCGCCTACGACTCCCGCGACCCGCACGCCTGACCTCCCGCGCGCTGAGGGCCGGAGGAGACCTAGCGTGCAGGCATGCGACGACTTGGGGTGCTCGCTCTGCTCGTGCCGTTCCTGGGTGTGCCGTCAGCCTCGGCGGCCCCGCCTCCTGAGGTGCTCGCCTGGACGACGAGCGCCGGCGCCTGGGTCTCGGTGGCCGGCGCTCCCGCGACCCTCGTCGTCCCGGGTGCGGTGGACGTGGACGTGTCGCCCGACGGGACGCGGCTGGCCTGGATCAAGGGTGCGTCGACCCGGCAGCTCTTCACCTCGGGCATCGACGGCTCAGGTGCCACGGCCCTGACCTCGGGCGCGGGTGCCGGCGCCGGCCGACCGCAGTTCTCACCGGACGGCAGCACGATCGCCTACGCGTGGGGCGCTGACCAGGACTCTCGGCTCCGCACGATCAGTGCCTCGGGCGGTGCCTACCACGACGTCGTCGCCAGCGGCCGGTACGTGACGCCCACGTGGTCGCCCGACGGTGCCTTCCTCGCCGTGCCGGGGTCGGGCGGGATGCTGATGGTCACCGACAAGGGCACGCAACCGTGGTTCCTGAACGAGAACGACCTCATCCTCGACCCCGCCTGGTCGCCCGACGGGAAGACGATCCTGTTCGGTGCGCAGGACGTCGATGGCCTGTACGCCGTCAAGTCGATGACAGTCGCGACCGGCGCGGTCACCGTGCTGGTCCCTGATGCCACGAGCCCCGCATGGACGCCGGACGGCAGCCACTTCTACGACCGTACGCTGGCCGGGCGGCTCGAGAGGCGCACGGCCGACGGGACGCTCGACGGCACGTTCGCGCCGGTCGAGGGAGCCGACAACCCGTCGGTGGGCGGTGGCGCTCCACCAGCACGTGACGCCACCGCGCCTGGGCCGGTCAGCGGGTTGACGGTGGCACCGTCAGCGAGCCAGGTCGACCTGGACTCGACCCTGCCGTCAGATGCCGACATCGCTGGCGTTGTCGTCCGCTACGCCGAGGGCAGCACGCCGCCGGTGTCCGTCACCGACGGGATGCCAGCCGGTCGGTCGCTCTCTGGCGGCCTCAACCTCAAGCGGCTGCTCGCGGACACGACGTACAGCTTCTCGGTCTTCGCCATCGACTGGTCGGGCAACGTGTCGGCACCCGCGTCGGTCACCGTCTCCACACCGCACGTGGTGCTGACGACCTTCCGTACCCGCACGAGCGCGCAGCGGGTGACCTACGGCAGCCCGGTGACCGAGTCGGCCCGGCTGATCCGCGAGGACACCGGCGCCTTCGCAGCGAACCAGCTCGTGCAGCTGTTCGGCCACCACAAGAGCGAGCCCGACAAGCTGCTCGCCACGGCCCGCACCGACGCGAACGGACTCGTCCGGTTCGTCCGGCGACCGCTCGCACCGGCGTACTACACGATGAAGTACAACGGTGACGGGCAGCTGCTGTCAGGCCGGGGCTACACGTACGTCGGCGTGACCTACCGCGTCGTCGCGGTGCTGACGCCGCACATCGCCCGCCTGGGCCAACCGGCCACCCTGAGCGTGACCGTGCTGCCGGCGATCAAGGGGCTCAGGGTCACCGTGGCTCAGGTTCTGCGCAACCAGCAGGTGGGTGGGGCCGTGATGTTCCTCGACGCGAACGGCCGCTGCTCGACCAGGCTCGACACGAGCAAGCACGGCAACGAGAGGCTCTACCTGGCCGTGCTGGCGGCTCAGGGCTACTCGGGCTTCGAGACGACGCTCGGGTTCGGTGTCGCCTAGCGCGCGAGGGTGATCCAGGTGGCCTGGGCGACCGCCAGGACGGTGCCGTCGGCGTCGTAGAGGGCCGTGCCGGTGAAGACCTTGCGGCCCTCGCCGCCGACGAGCCAGCCCTGGATCAGGTAGTCCTCCCCGACGGCGGGCAGGGCGTCGATGACGGCCGCCATCTTGCCGAGCACCATCGGGCGGCCGGGCAGGTCGGCGGACCAGCCGCCGGGGCAGTCGAGGGCGGCCCAGACCATCACCTCGGACGACTCCGCCGGCGTCCAGACGGTCGCGACCAGGTCAGCGGAGACCCGGCCGGGGAGCAGGCCGAGGCCGTCGGTGCGGTCGGTGCCGCAGACGAAGCAGGTGGGGAACGGGTGCGGGTGCGGACCGAGGGCGGAGGGAGCCTGACGCGCTCTCCCGTACGACACGGGCGCGGGCGGCTGAACGGTCACCTCGCCCTCGGTGACGGTGGCGACGACGACGTCGGCCCCGTGGAGCAGCTGACCGTCGACCACCTGCATCTCGACCTCGAGCGGCGGCGGCAGGCGCAGCATCACCTCGGCGACGGGCAGGTCCGTCGTACCCGCCAGCAGACCGCAGGTGATGCCGCCGTTGCCGGAGTCCGGCGGGCCGTTGAACCGGCGCTCGAGGATCACGCGAGGACCTCCTTGGCGACCCTCAGGTCGGCGACGAGACCGGCGAACGCCGACTCCTGGTCGTCGGCTCGCAGGACGGCCGAGGGGTGGGTGGTGGCGAGGGCTCGTGGCCCGTTCTCGACGGGCCAGTCCATGACGACGCCGCGCTGCTTCGTGACGCGGAAGTCGTTGCCGTACACCGTCTTCGCGGCCGTGGCGCCGAGCAGCACGACGAGGCGGGGGCTGAGCACCTCGAGCTCTGCCCGGAGCCAGGGGCGGCACGCCGCGGACTCCCAGGTGTCCGGAGTCGCGTGGATCCGGCGGTTGCCTCGCGGCGTGAACTTGAAGTGCTTCACGGCGTTGGTGACGTAGACGTCGTCACGGTCCACCTGCGCCTCGTCCAGGGCCCGGACCAGGACCCGGCCGGCGGGGCCGACGAACGGCTTGCCCTGCTGGTCCTCCTGGTCACCGGGCTGCTCGCCCACCAGCACGAGCCGGGCGGTCTCCGGGCCGCGGCTGAAGACGGTCTGCGTGGCCGGCTCCCACAGGGGACAGCCCTTGCAGTCGGCTGCTGCGGCTCGTAGGGACTCCAGCGAGCGGTCCTCGGGCAGGAACGCCGCAGCGGTCGGCCAGTCCGGCTTGGGCACGGACCGAACCTACCCACCTGCCTCGCGCGAAAGACCTGGCATGACGACGTTTCCCCGAGTGATGGGCGCCTTGACCCTGGCCTACAGCGTGGCTGTGGTCGCGAAGCCGAAGGTGCTCGCCGGGCCGTGCGGCCTGACCGACGAGCTCGGCGAGGTGCCGCGCGACGTGGCAGCGACGACCCGTGCGATCAGCACCCGCGACGCGGTCATCAGCGCCGCCATGCTCGTCGCGCCGGCCGGGCCGGCGCTGCGCACCATCACGACCGTCCGCGGCCTGTGCGACCTCAGCGACGGCGTGACCCTCGGGCTGCCGGCGTCGCCTGAGGTGCGCAAGAAGGTGATCGCCGTCGGCGGCGCCTGGGGCGCGCTCGTCCTGCTGTCCCGCCGCTGGGCCGGCTGACGCTCCCCAGAGCCGCCCCCTCAGAAGGTGCCAGGGGTCGCGCGAAGGCTGATTCCTGTGCGGGAAACAGCCATATGGCGACCCCTGGCAACGCGACAAGCGGGGTTATCGCAGCGCGGCCAGGGCCTCGTCGGCGTGCAGGTCCATCTTGGTCTCGGACGTGATGACCTGGCTGACGGTGCCGTCCTGCGCGATGACGAACGTGGCGCGCTTCACGGGAGCGAGCCGGCCCATGAGGGAGCCGCGCTTCACGCCGTACAGGTCTGCGACCTTGCCGCCGACGTCGGCGAGCAGCGGGTAGTCGAAGCCGTTCTTCGTGGAGAAGCTCTTCTGCTTCTCGACGTCGTCGACGCTGATGCCGAGTCGCTGAGCGCCTACGGCCTCGAACTCGGACGCCAGGTCGCGGAAGTGGCAGGCCTCGGCGGTGCAGCCTGTGGTGTTGGCCGCGGGGTAGAAGAACAGCACCACCGGCCCGCTGGCGAGGTAGGACGAGAGCGTCCGCTCCGTGCCGGTCTCGTCGGGGAGGGTGAAGTCGGGGGCCTTGTCGCCGGCCTTGAGGGTCACTAGCTGGCCTTCCTCTGGTCGAGCTCGATCGCCTTCTCAGGCGTGGGGGCGGAGCCGCCGCGGTGAGCAGGAACCCACCAGGCGCCCGGCTCGAGAGGGTAGCCGTCCATCGACTCCTCGAGCAGGTCGGTCATCACCTGCCGGACCTTGTCGGTGACCACGTCAGGGTCATCGCCGGGCGCCACGCTGATCGGGGCGCCGAAGCGGATGTCGACGGGGATGTGGAAGGCGTGCCGGAGCTTGACCTTGTGGGTGCGGGTCTTGATGCGGTGGCTGCCGAAGATGACGACCGGCACGATCGGTGCGCCCGACTGGGCCGCCATCCGGGCGGCACCGGTCTTGAACGGCAGCAGGGTGAAGGCGCGGCTGACCCGGGTCTCCGGGAAGATGCCCACGATCTCGCCGCGCTCGAGGGCCTCGACGGCGAACTGGTACGCCGAGGCGCCGGCATTGCGGTCCACCGGGATGTGCCCCATGGAGCTCATCAGCTTGCCGACCAGCGGAGCCTCGAAGGACTTCTTGGTGGCGAGGAAGCGGGTGTAGCGCTTGTTGTGGTCGAAGATCGCCCACTCCGCCATGACGAAGTCGAGGTAGGAGAAGTGCGAGATCGCGAGGACGACGCCCCCGGTGTCGGGCAGCTGCTCGATGCCGTGCACGGAGCGCTGCACGCCGATGCGGCGCATCAGCCAGGCGCCGAGGCGCACGATCCAGACGTAGACCCGGTTCTTGAGGTCCTCGCGGGGAGCCTTGCTCACCAGCTGCGCACCCGGGGCATGCCGCTCTCGCCCTCGGGGGAGCGCTTCACGGCGAGGATCTGGTCGACGCCCATCCGGCCCTCCTCGAAGACGAGGGCCGATCCCACCATGTAGAGGCGCCAGACGCGTGCGACCTCCTCGCCGACCATGGCGACAGCCTTGTCCCAGTTGGACTCGAACTGGTCGTACCAGGCCAGGATCGTCGTGACGTAGTGCTCCCGCATCATGTGCACGTCGCGGACCTCGAGGCCGGCGTCCTCGATGAGGCAGACCGTCTCGCCGACCGGGCGCATGTGCATGTCGGGCGCGATGTAGGCCTCGATGAAGTCGCCACCACCTGGACGGTCGCGGCGCGACATCTGCTGGATGAGGGCCCGGCCGCCGTAGCGCAGCCGCGACTCGATGAGGCGGACGAAGGTCGGGTAGTTCTCGGCGCCGACGTGCTCGCCCATCTCGATGGAGGAGACGCTGTCGAAGCCGGTCTCCGGCACCTCGCGGTAGTCCTGGAGGCGGATCTCGACGAGGTCGGCCAGGCCGCGGTCGGCGATCCGCTTGTCGATGAACGCCTTCTGCTCCTTCGAGATCGTGACGCCGAGGACCTTCACCTGGTGCTTCTCGGCGAGGTAGAGCGAGAGCGAGCCCCAACCGCAGCCGATGTCGAGGTGGCGGCCGCCGGGGACGACGCCGAGCTTCTGCGCGATCAGCTCGAGCTTGTTGGCCTGGGCCTGCTCGAGGGTGTCGTCCGCGTCCTTGTAGTAGGCGCAGGAGTACGCCATGTGCGGGTCGAGGATCAACGAGTAGAAGTCGTTCGAGAGGTCGTAGTGGTGGCTGATCGCGGCGCGGTCGCGCAGCAGCGAGTGCAGCTTGCCCTCGATCTTCGCCTGGCTCGCGGGCGCCTTCGGGGGCAGGCCGACGACGCCGTAGCGCAGGGCCGTCTTGACGGTCGGCAGGATCGGCGGCCGGCCAGCCGTCAGGTCGCGCTCGCGGATGGTCGCCCAGATCCGCCGGAAGCCCTCGAACAGTTCGCCCTCGACGTCGAGGTCGCCGGTGACGTAGGCCTGGGCGAGGCCGAGCTCACCGGGGTTGTAGGCGAGCCGGCGGAGCGCCCGCCGGTTCTTGAGGACCACGACGGGGGCGCCGGCCGGGCCGTGCTCGCTGCCGTCCCACGCGCGGAGCCGCACCGGCAGCTCCCCGCCGAAGAGCGGCTCGACGAGCGCTGCCAGTGCGGGAGCGGCTCCCTTGGATGCCACGACTAGCGGCCCTTCTCGAAGACGAACTGGTAGACGTCGAGGTAGCCCGACGCGAAGCCGGCCTCGGAGTAGGCCAGGTAGAGCGACCACATCTTGCGGAACGTGTCGTCGAACCCGAGGGCCGTGACGGCCTCGCTCTCGTTCTCGAACTTCTCCCGCCACAGCCGCAGCGTCTCGGCGTAGTGCTGGCCGAAGGCGAACCGGTCGGTGATGCGCAGCGACGTGTTCGCGAACACGGCCTGCTCGATCGCCGTCACCGACGGGATGAGACCCCCGGGGAAGATGTACTTGTGGATCCACGTGAACGTGTCGCGTGACGCGACCATCCGGTCGTGCGGCATGGTGATCGCCTGCAGGCCGACCTTGCCGCCGGGGGCGAGGTGGCGGTCCAGCACCTCGAAGTACTCGGGCCAGTACTTGTAGCCGACCGCCTCGATCATCTCGACGGAGACGACGGCGTCGTAGGTGCCCTGCACGTCGCGGTAGTCGCAGATCTCGATGGTGATGAGGTCCTCGAGCCCGGACTGCCGGACGCGCTCGAGAGCCAGCTCCCGCTGCTCGACGGACAGCGTCACCGAGTGGACGTGCGCTCCGCGACCGGCGGCGCGGAGGGCGAGCTCGCCCCAGCCGGTGCCGATCTCGAGGACGCGGCTCCCCTTCGTGACGCCGGCGGCGTCGAGGAGCCGGTCGACCTTGCGGCGGGACGCGTCGGCGAGGTCGCCGAACGACGCGGTGGGGCGCGCGGCCGCGGGGCCGTCGAACAGCGCGCTCGAGTAGGTCAGCGTCTCGTCGAGGAAGAGCTGGAACAGGTCGTTCGACAGGTCGTAGTGCCGCTCGATGTTGCGCTTCTGGTTGGCCTTGCTCTGGCTGTCGCTCGACGGGTGGCGCAGGAGCGCGACGTCACGCAGCCGCTGCAGCGACGGCGGGATCAGGTCGCCGACGCGGGCGGCGAAGACCTCGAGCACGCCGGCCAGGTCGTCGGTCTCCCAGTCGCCGGCCATGAAGGACTCGCCGAAGCCGACCAGGCCGCTCTCGCCGAGGCGCAGGTAGAAGGCCTCAGGACGGCGCATCCGCATGACGGGGCCCTCGAGGCCGCCGGCGCCGAGGACGCGACCGTCGGGGAGCAGGACGTGCAGCGGGAGCTTGCTGACGACCTTCTCGAACAGGCCCTTGGCGATGCGCGCCCGGAAGCCGTTCGTCGGCACGGTGGCGATGGCCGGCCAGGCGGCGGCATCGACACGGGTCGGGGTCAGTGACTCGGTGACGGTCATGCGACGTGCTCCTTGCTGCGGTTCGACGACGTGGTGGTCAGGGTGTCCGCCTCGTTGCGGGGGATCACGGGGAGCCTCCGCAGCCAGAGCCGGATGCCCTGGACCCGGATGCGGAGCGAGACGACGCGGGAGGCCACCGGGTGGCGGACGGCGGCGAGCAGGACGTTGCGCCGAGTGGCGGGAAGCCGGGTGCCACGGACGGTCGCGACGAAGGGCCTGCCGTCCGGGCGGCCGTAGGTCAGGTCGACCCTCAGCTCCTCGCCCGGCAGCGGGAGCCGCATGTCGTAGTGGCCCTCGACGGTGTTGAACGGGGAGACGTAGAAGTGCTTGTCGGTGCGCGCGCTGCCCTCGGAGTCGGTCTCGAGGACGTAGGCGTGCCTGCCGCCGTACGTGTTGTGCACCTCTGCGACCACGGCGACGACGGATCCGTCGTCGGCGAGGCAGTAGTGCAGGGACAACGGGTTGAACACGTGACCGAGCACCCGCGCGTTGCACACCATGAGCACCCGGTCGCAGGAGACGCCGTGCTCGGCGAGGAGGGCGTCGACGTTGGCGCGCAGGGAGTCGCTTGAGCCGATGTGGTCCTTCGCGAGGAACCGCCCGAGCGGCCCGTACGACGGCAGCTCGTCGAGGTCGACCAGCCACCAGTAGCTCTGGTAGGTGAACGAGTGCTTGAGGGGCGACTGCCGGACGTGGTGGATCGTCGTCTCGTAGAGGGCGGGGCTCACCATCGCGCGCCCAGGGCCTCTGCGGCCGCGACGCCCGAGCGTGCGCCGTCCTCGTGGAAGCCCCACCCGTGATAGGCCCCTGCGAAGGCGATCCGGTCGTCGTTGAGCGACGGCAGCTGCCGCTGTGCCGCGACGGACTCGGGCGTGTAGGCCGGGTGCTCGTAGTGCATCCGGTCGATGACCGTCGACGGGTCGATGTGCTCGGTGCCGTTGAGCGTCACGACGAACGTCTCAGGAGCGTCGAGCCGCTGCAGCCGGTTCATGTCGTAGGACACGAGCACCGACGCGCTGTCGCTGGTGCACGAGGACATGACGTAGTTCCACGAGGCCTGAGCGCCCTCGCTGCGGGGCAGCAGCGAGCGGTCGGTGTGCAGCACCGTCGGGTTGGTCGTGTAGGTGATCGAGCCGAGGACGGCGGTCTCGCGGACGGTCGGCTCGGTCAGCAGGGCGAGCGCCTGGTGCGGGTGGGTCGCGACCACGGCTGCGTCGAAGACCTCGACGTCGCCGTCGACGGTCACCTCGACGCCGCTGTCGGTGCGACGGAGACCGGTCACGGGGGAGGACGTGCGGGTCGCCGTGATCTCCTTCGCGACCTTCTCGACGTAGCTGCGGGAGCCTCCGACGACGGTCCGCCACTGGGGAGAGCCCGTGACTCGGAGCATGCCGTGGTGCGAGAGGAACGCGAACAGGTACCGCGCCGGGAACTCGAGCGCGGTCTCCGGCGGCGCGGACCACACGCAGGACACGACGGGCGTCATGAAGTGGTTGCGGAAGTAGGGCGAGAAGCGGCCCTCGTCGAGGAAGGACTGCAGCGTCTGGTCGTTGTCAGGGCCGGCGAGGAAGGCGCGGGCCTTGCGGTGGAAGCGCATGACCTCGGCCAGCATCTTCAGGTAGCGCGGGTTGGCCGTCTGCTTCACGGGAAACAGGCCGCGAGCGCTCTTGGCGCCGGCGTACTCGAGGCAGCACTCGTCGCAGCGCACGGACATGCTCATGTCCGAGTCCTGCGTCTCCACACCCAGCTCGGCGAACAGCCGCAGCAGGACCGGGTAGGTGCGCTCGTTGTGCACGATGAACCCGGTGTCGACCCGCTGGGTCGAGCCGCGGCGGTCGACGACGTCGTGGGTGTCGGCGTGCCCGCCGAGGCGGTCGTCCTTCTCGAAGACGGTGACCTGGGCGCCCGACTGCTCCAGGACGTAGGCGGCTGTGAGACCCGACACACCTGCGCCGATGACTGCGACACGGCGGGGGGCGGCGGTGGTCACGTTGCGCTCTCTCTCAGACGGTGATCAGCGGCGTGCCCGCGGCAGCCTCTGCCAAGACGTTCGTCGCGACCCGCCCCACGGATGGGTGAATCCCGAGCCAGGTGAGCGTGGGGCCGACCGTCAGATCGGTCCAAAGGCCGGACCGCCGGAGCATGAAGTGGCCCGTCCGGCGGACCCGGACGTAGGTCAGAGCGGCGGCGAGCGGCCGGGCCGCCGTCGCCCAGTCGCGGGTCTCCCGGGGGCTGGTCCAGCGGTCGACGACGCCGTGCGCGAGCAGGACCCGCTTGCCGAAGGCACCGTCGAACGGCTCGTGCGGCAGCCACGGGCAGAGCAGGACCGCGCCGATGACGCTCGGGTCGCCGAGCACGTGGGCCGCGGCGCGGCCGCCCATCGAGTGGCCCACGAGCACCACCGGGACGTCGCCGTGCTGGCGGCGCACCTCGTCGAGCGCCCACTGCGCGTCCTGCACAGGCGACTTGTCCCGTCCGTTCCACCCGCGGACCCGGTAGCGGACCTTCCACACGGCGACGCCCTCGCCGTTGCCCTGCTTCGCGAGCGCGCGGACGAACGGGTTGACCCGGCGGCTGGACAGGTGCTGGGGCTCGGAGCGCTCGTAGCTGTCGGCCTTGCCACCGTGCAGCACGACGACGACGGCGCGGGTCGTGCCGACGGCCTCGTGCACGTCCAGGCCGGGGTGGAGTGCGGTGGTCTCGAGGTCGGTCACGCGGCTATCCCTGCGGGCTCAGGACGGGGGCTGTCGATCATGCTGTACGAGCCCGTTGGTAGCGGTCGAGAGCCTCCAGCCGCTCGGTCGCGTGGTCCACGACCCGCGCGGGGTAGCCCTCGGGTGGGTGTTCGCACGTCCAGGGCTCGTGGATGGCCTTGCCCTCCAGGTGCGCGATCTCCGGGACGTACCTCCTGATGTAGGCGCCCGTCGGGTCGAACTTCTGTCCCTGCGTGACGGGGTTGAACACCCGGAAGTACGGCGACGCGTCCGTGCCCGTGCCCGCCGTCCACTGCCACCCGTGCTGGTTGCTCGCGAGGTCGCCGTCGACCAGGTGCTCCAGGAAGTGCCGTGCCCCGTGCGGCCACCACACGTGCAGGTCCTTGGTGAGGAAGCTGGCGACGATCATCCGCACCCGGTTGTGCATCCACCCCTCGGCGAGCAGCTGGCGCATCCCGGCGTCGACGATGGGATAGCCGGTGCGGCCCTGCTTCCAGTCCTCGAAGGCCTGGCCGGGCGGGTCGTACTCGAGAGGGAGCGGGTTGAGGTCCTCGCGGGCCGACTCGGGGTTGTGGTGGAGGACGTCGGCGTAGAAGTCGCGCCACACCAGCTCCTGGCCGTACACCGTCTCCCCCTCGGTGGCGCCGAGGTCGGCGTGCAGCGTGCGGGGGTGCAGCAGGCCGTACTTCAGCGCCGCCGACAGCCGGCTGGTGCGGTCGGCGCCGGGGTCGTTGCGGGTGTCGGCGTACTCCGGTGCGCGCTCCAGGAACTGCTTCCACCTCCTGCGGGCGGCCTCCTCTCCGGCCTCGGGCAGGTCGGCGGTGGTGTGCGGGTCCTGCGGGACGCCGTTGTCCTTCAGCCCCCCGTCCGACCAGCTGACGCTGCGGGGGGTGAGGGCCGGGGAGTGGATGCCGCGGGCTCGCCACGCCTTGAGGTAGGGCGTGTAGACCTTGTACGGCGTGCCGTCCGCCTTCGTGAGCACGCCCGGTGTCACGCCGTAGGGGCTGCCCGTCGCGACGAGCGGGACGTCGTGCAGGGCCTCCGCGACCCGCAGGTCCCTCGCTGCCCCGTAGGGCCCGTGGTCGCTGCTGACGTGCACCGACTCGGCCCCTGACTCGCGCACCAGCCGGGGGATCGTGGTCTCCGGCTTGCCGTGCACGACCCGCAGCGCGCCGCCGGTGCGCTCCTGCAGGTCCCGCAGGTTGCGGTAGAGGAACGCCAGCCGGCTCGGACCGCTCGGACCGCGCAGCGCGTCGTCGAGGACGAACACCGGCACGACCTCGTCGCCGGCGTCGCGGGCCGCCAGGAGCGCCGGGTGGTCGGCGAGCCGGAGGTCCCGTCGGAACCACAGGATCGAGGTGGTCATGGTCCCGACGCTAGGGGAGGTGTTGGATGCCCGCATGTCGGTCTTGGGGTGGTCGCACGTCGGGGTCTGCTGCACGGACGTGGAGCGGTCGACGACGTTCTACGAGCAGGTGCTCGGGTTCGAGCAGGTCTTCACCATGGAGCTCGGCCCGGACCTGGTCGCGACGATGGAGGTCGACGGGCGCTTCCTGTCGCGGATGCTGAAGCGCGGTGACATGCGGCTGGAGCTGCTGCAGTGGCTCGAGCCGTCACCGACGGGCGACGGTGCGAGGCGGTCGATGCTGGACCTCGGTCTGACCCACCTGGCCTTCCGGGTCGACGCGCACGAGCCGGTGTTCGCCCTCGTCGAGCAGCACGGCGGCACGGTCCACCGCGACACCCTGTCCGTCATCGCCGACGGCGCCGTGCAGCTCGTCTACGTCACCGACCCCGACGGCATCCGCATCGAGCTCATGGTCGGCACCCCCGACTTCTCCTGACCCCTGTGGGCGAAGGGACACTGCGCTGCGCTTTTCGGGCCCAAGACCACAGCGCAGTGTCCATTCGCGGGGTCAGGTGGCGCAGGCCTCGAGGAGCCGGTCGGCGAGCTCGGGGCGGCAGATGAGCAGGTCGGGGAGCAGCACGTCGGGCTGGTTGTAGACGAGCGGCGAGCCGTCGATGCGGGTGCAGTGCAGCCCGGCGGCGAGCGCGACGCCGACGGGGGCCGCCGAGTCCCACTCGTACTGCCCGCCGGCGTGCACGTAGGCGTCGACCTCGCCCTTCACCACCGCGAGGACCTTCGCGCCGGCTGAGCCCATCGGCACGAGCTCGGCGCCGATGGCCGCAGCGCACGCCTCGGCCACGGCGGGCGGCCGGGACCGGCTGACGACCAGCCGCGGCTGACCACCGTGGGCCGGGAGGAGCTGGGGGTCAGAGGTCGTGCGGACGCCATCGGTCATGGCGACGGCGGCGATGTCGGGGGAGCCGTCGATGCAGAGGGCGACGTGGACCGCGAAGTCGTCCCGGCCCTCGCCGTACTCCCTCGTCCCGTCGAGCGGGTCCACCACCCACACCCGCGACTTCTCGAGGCGGGCGGGGTTGTCCTTCTCCTCCTCCGACAGCACCCCGTCGTCAGGACGGGCCTCGGCGAGGGCGCGGACGAGGAAGGCGTTGGCGACGGCGTCACCCGCGGCACCCAGCGGCTTCCCGGTCAGGGTGCCGTCGTGCCGGAGCGCCTCGAGCAGCCGCAGGGCGGTGTGGGCGAGGCGGCCGGCGAGCTCGACGTCAGTCATGACGATCATCCTTGCCGACGCGTGGGCCGCTCAGACGTCGAGGCCCTTCGAGCCGCGGGCGATGACCTTCTCGTAGCCGATGCCGAGCAGCCGGGGGAGCGCCGCGAGGGCGTAGGCGTCGGGGCCGACGAGGATCCGCGGCTTCTCCTTGGCCAGGCCCTTCATGATCGTCCGGGCTGCCTTCTCGGGGCTGGTGTGGGCGAGCTTGGTGTCGAACAGGGCCGCCGTGGCGGCGGGGTCCTCGCCGGCCGTCACGCGGGCGCTGCGGGCGATGGCCGTCTTGATGCCGCCGGGGTGGATGGTGCTGACCGCCACCGGCGTGCCCTCGACGACGAGCTCCTGGCGGAGCGCCTCGGTGAAGCCGCGGACCGCGAACTTCGCGGCGTTGTACGCCGCCTGCTTCGGGACCGCGATCAGCCCGAACAGCGAGGAGACGTTGGCCAGCTGGCCGTGCGACGCGACGAGGTGGGGGAGGAACGCCTGGGTGCCGTGCACGACGCCCCAGTAGTTGATGTCCATGAGCCACTGCATGTCGGCGATGTCGAGGTCGCGCACCGGCCCGTGCAGGGCCACGCCGGCGTTGTTGACGACGAGGTCGACCGACCCGAAGGCGCTCGCGACCTCGTCGGCATGGGCGAAGACGGCGTCGCGGTCAGCCACGTCCAGCTCGAAGGCCACGGCGCTCTTGCCGCAGCGCGTGGCGGCGTCGACCGCCGCCTGCTTGCTGATGTCGCTCACCGCGACCCGCGCCCCGAGGTGCGTGAGGTGCTGCGCGAGGGCCCGACCGATGCCGGAGCCCCCGCCGGTGACGACGGCGGTCTTCCCGCTGTAGGTGCGCACGTGCCCCCGGAGAGAATCGAACTCCCGACGCCCTCCTTAGGACGGAGGCGCTCTATCCACTGAGCTACGGAGGCGGAGCGCCAGCGAGC
Source organism: uncultured Frankiales bacterium (assembly GCA_966212015.1). Taxonomy (GTDB): domain Bacteria; phylum Actinomycetota; class Actinomycetes; order Mycobacteriales; family SCTD01; genus RYN-111. The sequence goes on from CBIHPE010000039.1 coordinate 13,642, forward strand.
CTACAAGCAGTCAGTCGCTCTTGAGCCCGTCGACGAAGTCGGCGGCCTTGTCGCCGGCCTGGTCGATCTGGTCCTTGAACTTCCCGCCGGCGAGGCCGCCGGCCGCGTCCTCGACCTTGTCGATCGCGTCCTTCACCTGGTCCTTGTGGTCGGCGGCCAGGTCCTCGGCCTTCTCGGCCAGCTTCTTGGCGTCGTCGAGGAATCCCATGTCGTGCTCCTGTCAGGATGAGGGTGTGGAACAGAAGAAGCGCCGGCGCGCGGTGGGCCCGGCCGGGGCCAAGCCTGCCTCCGAGGAGCCGCTCGCCCCGCGGGAGGAGCCCAGTGCGGCGGACGACCGCCGGGACCTCGAGAGGTACCTCGCTGACCGCCCGCCGCACCACGAGCCACGCTAGGTCAGGCGGGTTCGAGCTGCTCCACGGTGCAGAAGGCGCACCGGGTCGCCGCCTCGGGGATCTTGCTGAGGCACTCCGGGCACTCCTTCACGGGGGCGTCCGGCTCCGGCTCCGTCTTGTACTTGTCCATGACGCGCTGGACCGGCTTCACCACGAAGAAGTAGATGAACGCCGCGATGATGAGGAAGTTGATCAGCGCGGTGAGCACGCTGCCGTACGCGAGGAAGTGCCCGCCGTGCAGACCGGTCTTCGCGTCGAGCGGGCAGTCGCCCTTCATGCAGACGCCGAGCTTGTCGAAGTTGGCCGAGCCGGGCAGGCCGATGAGCGGGGTGATGATGCCGCTGACGAAGGCGGTCACGATGGCGCCGAACGCGGCACCGATCACGACACCGACGGCGAGGTCGACGACGTTGCCCCGCAGGATGAACTTCTTGAACCCGTCCATGTGACCTCCGTGTTCTGGGGTGAGCGGGGCGATCATGTCGAAGGCCGGGGCGGACCGCCAGTGGCGCAAGACGGGTGTTACCCGACAAGGACCCCGGGGTTCATGACGCCGCGTGGGTCGACGGCCGCCCTGGCCCCGCGGAGCGCAGCGGCGAAGACGTCCGGCCGCTGCCGGTCGTACCAGGGCCGGTGGTCGCGACCGACCGCGTGGTGGTGCGTGATCGTGCCGCCCCCCGCGGTGATCGCCTCGGAGGCTGCGGCCTTCACCTCGTCCCACTGGGCGATCTCGCTGCCACGCCGGGCCGGGGCGACGACGGTGAAGTAGGGCGCGGCCCCGTCGACGTAGGCGTGGGTGAAGCGGCAGCCGACCGACCCGCCGCCGCAGACCCTGCGCAGGGCGTCCTCGGTCGCGGCCGTGACGTCGGCGACGAACCCCGGAAGCCGGTCCCAGGTGATCGCGGTCTCGAACGTCTCGACCAGGACCCCGAGCAGCACCAGGCTCTCCCGCAGGTACGGCGCCCGGACGAACGTCGACCGCCAGGCCTCGCCGGCCTCGCCGCGCACCCCCTGCTCGATCACCGTCAGCCCCGCCTGCGCGCACAGCTCGAGCACAGGCGCCGGGTCGACCGGGGCGTGCAGCGACTCGAGGCCCAAGACCAGCACCGCTTCCCCCGTCTGCCGGGTGCCGGACAGCCGCGCCTCCACCGGGTCGAGGAGCCGGCACGCCGCCGGCTGCAGCCCTGCCTGGGTGATCGCACGGACCGCCGCGACGCCCTGGTCCCACGTGCCGGCCGCCGTCGCCGCCCAGCGGTGCTGGGGTCGTGGCTGTGCCCGCAGCCACGCCTCGGTGATGACGCCGAGGGTGCCCTCGCTGCCGAGCAGCAGCCGGTCGGGGGAGGGGCCGGCGCCGGAGCCGGGCAGCCGTCGCGACTCCCACGCGCCGGTCGGCGTGACGGCCCGGACGGACTCGACGAGGTCGTCGATGTGGGTCGGCCCGGTCGAGAAGTGGCCGGCAGCCCGGGTCGCGACCCAGCCGCCGACGGTGGACCGCTCGAAGCTCTGCGGGTAGAAGCGCAACGTCAGCCCGTGCGGCTTCAGCGCCGCCTCCGCGGCAGGGCCGAACGTCCCGGCGCGCAGGCGCACGGCGCGCGACAGCGCATCGACCTCGACCAGCCCGGACAGCTGCGACAGGTCGAGGGACACGGACCGGTCCAGGCCGCGCGGCTCGACGCCCCCGACGACCGAGCTGCCACCGCCGAACGGGATGACGGCGACGCGCTGGCCGGCGGCCCAGTCGAGGACGTCGACGACGTCCTGCTCCGAGCCCGGCCGCACGACGGCGTCGGGGACGTCGCTGATCTCACCGCGCAGTCCGCGGATCACGTCCCGGTAGGCCCGGCCGATGCCGTGCCGGGCGCGGTCGACCGGGTCGGCAGACGCCAGGTGGCTGAGGGTGGACGGCAGCTCCACCCGAGGGGAGCGCAGGTCGGGGAGCGCGGCCGGGGTCTCCGGGTCCTGCACCTCGACCCCGGTCGCCGCGGCGACCAGCGGGCCGACGGCGGCGAGGTCCTCGCTGCGGGGTGCGTCGGCAGGGTCGCCCCAGCCCCAGACCGCGTAGGTCATGAGCCGAGCACCGTGATCGACAGCCGGCTCGCGACTGCAGCGCCGGCCAGCCGGGCGGCGACGGCGGGCGGGGCCGAGAGCACGACGAGCGCCCCGTCGGTGTCATCGGTCGCGGGCACGGCCAGCACCTCCAGGTCCTCGGCGACCGTCGTCGCCGAGGCTGCCCCTTCCGACGGCGTGGCCAGCACGTCGACCCGGTCCCCGGCATGGAGCAGGCCGGCGGTCGCGGGATCGGCGAGCCGCACGGGGGCAGCGACCATCCCGGTCTCCCCGACCAGCCCGGCGCCCAGCAGCCGGACGTCGGTGAGGGTCTCGCCACGACGTACCCGTCCTGCGACGGCCCGTCCCACGACCTGGGCCTGCGACGTCAGGATGCCTTGCGGCGCAAGGGATCTCGGTACGGCGACGGCGACCAGGTCCGAGGCCTGCAGGCGCACCCCGGGACGGAGGTCGTGGGCGGCAGCGAGGGCCCGCACCGTCGGTGCGGGTGCCGGCGCGAGCGTGGGGAGCGCCACGGCGACAGCCGCCGCCACGAGCCCGCCGGCGAGCAGCCCGCGGTGCCGGCGGAGGGCGCGCTGGAGGTCTCTCACCGGAGCGCGAGCTCGTGGTCGCAGGGGCAGGTGCGCTCGATCGGGAGGCCGGCCACCACGGTGTGGAGGAGCTCGCGCAGAGCAGCGGTCTTCTCGCCGAAGATGCGGAACACCGCTTCTTGCGAGACCTCGGCGCCGCCGTGGACCCCGGCGTCGAGGTCGGTGATGAGCGCGATCGCGGTGTAGCAGAAGCCCAGCTCGCGGGCGAGGACGGCCTCGGGGTGCCCCGTCATGTTGATCACCGACCAGCCCTGTTCGCTGTAGTGCCTGGACTCGGCGCGGGTGCTGAAGCGCGGACCGTCGATGACGACCATCGTGCCGCCGTCGGTCACCTGCCAGCCGGCGTCGACCGCTGCGCGATGGGTGATCGCCCTGCCGGAGGGGCAGTAGGGGTCGGCGAACGAGACGTGCACCGGGCCGTCCCGGAACTCGTCGTGGAAGGTCTGCTCCCGCCCGCTGGTGCGGTCGACGAGCTGGTTCGGGACCACCAGGTCGCCGGGTGCCTGGGTCGCCTGCAGGCCGCCGACAGCGCACGGCGCGAGGACCTGCGTCACCCCGGCCGTCTTGAGCGCCCAGAGGTTGGCCCGGTAGGGGATGCGGTGCGGAGGCAGCCGGTGGTCGGCACCGTGCCGAGGGAGGAAGGCGACCTTGCGCTCGCCGACCGTGCCGAGCACGAGCGGTGCCGACGGCGGGCCGAAGGGCGTCTCGACCTCGATGGCCTCGGCGTCCTCGAGGAACGCGTAGAAGCCCGACCCGCCGATGACACCGATCTCTGCCGCACCCATGCCGGCAACCTACGGCCGGCCGGGCCGCGTCAGGCGGCGGGCGTCGTGGTTGTGGACGAGGAGCTGGACGAGCTCGAGGACGTGGACGAGCTCGACTCGGTCTTCGCCGGGGCCGAGCTGGCGTCCTTGGTGCTCTCGGTCTTGGTCTCGGTCTTCTTCGGTGCCTCGGCGGCGGTGGAGCTGGAGCGGCTGTCGGTCTTGTAGAAGCCGGAGCCCTTGAAGACGACGCCCACGGCCGAGAACACCTTGCGCAGCTGGCCGCCGCAGGCAGGGCACTCGGTCAACGAGGGGTCGCTGAAGGACTGCACCGCCTCGAGGTTCTCGCCGCACGCGGTGCACGCGTACTGGTAGGTGGGCACGTTCCGTTCCTCCTGGCACTCGCACCTGTCGAGTGCCAAGTATCAGCGACGGGTGCCGCGTTCGGCAAACGCGGTCGTCAGGGGATCGCGCAGTGCAGGGCGACACCGGCCACGTCGTGGTCGGTGACCGTGATCTGGACCGGAAGTGAGCAGGCCGCGTCGCTGCCGCTGCCACCCGTGATCGCGTAGTGCCCGGGGGCGACCTCGAGGGCGAAGCGCCCGTCCTGGGTCGTCTGCACGTGATAGCTGCGGCCGCTGTCAGCGGTCAGGTCGACGAAGCCGGGCTGGGCGAGGGCGTGGCCCGGGTACGGCCCCCCGTCGAGCTCGAACGTCCCGCTCACCGTCAGCTGGTCGCGCTGCTGGGGCGTCGCCGGGGAGAGCCCCTCGAACCAGGTGCTGGTGATGCCCGAGGAGAAGCCGTTGCAGAGCGGCTTGTCCTCCCCCTCGCTCGTGACCTTCGCCGGAGGCAGCACGGTGGCGCCCTCGTCCCAGGTGATCTCGAACCGGTGGGTCACGTCACCGCCGCACCAGCTGCTCCAGGTGAGCATCGAGGTCGCGGAGTCGCCGGGGGGCAGCCGGTCGTCGCCGTAGCGGCCGTCCGAGAACTGGGCGGTCTGCACGCTGACCCGGTTGCCGTCGGCGTCCAGCAGGTAGACCCACGGCTTCCTCAGCAGCGCGCACGTCGTGCCGGTGGCGTTCTTCGCCGTGAGGGTGCCGAGGAGTCCCGCGCTGGACACGGCCCAGTGCAGTGACAGGTCCATGGCCGTCGGATCGCAGGTGCTGGCCGGGCCTGGGCTGGGCGTCGGGTCGTCGACGAGCCGGCTCGACGCCGGGTGCCCGGGTCGGGCGAGGGCGACGGCGGCGCCCCCCACGATCGCGACGACGGCGAGGCTCGCGACCACGGAGCGCCGGCGGCGCCGGGTGTCACGGGTCCGCACCAGGTCCTCGAAGGGACGGAGCGACGACGGGACCTCGCGGTCGGCCGCGTCGCTGAGCAGGTCGGTCAGGTCAAGCACGGTGGATCTCCTCGCGCAGCAGGGGTTCGAGGGCGGCGCGACCGCGGGACAGCCGGGACTTCACGGTGCCCGGCGCGACGCCGAGAGCGGCGGCGACCTCGTCGACGGGGAGGCCGACGAGGTGGTGCAGGACGACGACCTGGCGCTGGTGCAGCGGGAGCGCCCGCAGGGCGTGCAGGACGTCGAGCCGCTCGGGCCCAGGAGCGTCGACCTCGGGCGCCGTCCCGTGACGCACCAGCGCCCTGAGGCCGTTGCGCGCCTTCCGCCGGCGGTTGGAGAGCAGCCGGAAGGCGACCGCACGCACCCAGGCCTCGGGGTCGTCGTACTGCTCGACCTGCTGCCAGCGGCCGAGGAGCCGGATGAACGCCTCCTGGACGCACTCCTCCGCCTCGGTCCGGCTGCCGGCCGCCAGGGTGAGGACGCCGACGAGCCGCGGGGCACACCCTGCGTAGAGGGCGCCCACGGCCTCGCGTGCCTCGGTCACGTCGGTAACACCCCCTAACCGCTCATCCGGTTCCACGCACGTCGAGATCCTCGGGGATTCCTCAGCAAGAGGCGGGCAGGGTCGTCAGCAGACCCCCGAAGGAGTGCCATGACCACGCAGACCACCCCCACCACGCTGTCCGGGCCCGCACCGACCACCCAGGCCCGCGATCGGCTCTTCGCCACCCTGAGCGGGCTCGTCGCCCTCGTCGTCATCGCCCAGTTCGTGTTCGCGGGGGTGTTCCTCCGGTACGACGGCAAGCGGGACGCCTCCTCCGGCTGGATCGACGCCCACGCGTGGGGTGCTCACATCGGCACTGTCCTCGCCATCGTCACGGCCGGCTACGCGATCGTGCGGCTGCGAGCCCGCAAGGACCTGCTCGTGGGGTCGGTGCTGCTGGCGGTGCTGTTCCTCGTGGAGTCCTACATCGGCGGCGCCATCCGTGACGACGGCAAGGACAGCTGGACGGCGATCCACGTGCCGATCGCGTTCGCGCTCACGGCCCTGGTCGTCTGGCTCCCGCTCCGCGCCAGGAAATAGTTGAACGCTCAACCGAGTTGTGGGACAGTGAACCCACACCCCGAGGAGCACCCATGGCCATCCACCGCCTCAACCACGCCGTCCTCTACGTCTCCGACGTCGAGCGGTCGGTCGCGTTCTACCGCGACGTGCTCGGCTTCAACGTCAAGACGGCCTTCCCCGGCGCCGCCTTCCTGCAGGCCCCCGCGTCGACCAACGACCACGACCTGGGCCTGTTCCAGCGCGGCCCGGGCACGCTCGGCACCCTCGGGCTCTACCACCTGGCCTGGGAGGTCGAGACCCTCGACGACCTCGAGGACCACCTGCACCGGCTCGCCGACGCAGGCGCCCTCGTGGGCATGAGCGACCACGGCACGACCAAGTCGCTCTACGCCAAGGACCCCGACGGCATCGAGTTCGAGGTCGTCTGGCTCATCCCCGCCCAGCTGCTCACCGGCGACGAGTCCGACGGCGACCCTCGTCCGAAGCCGCTCGACCTCGCCAAGGAGAAGGCCCGCTACGGCGCCGACACCCGCGGTGGCGTCGGGATCTCGATCCCGGTCGGCGTCACCGTCTGACCCCATCGCGAATGGATACGGGCACTCGCTCTCCGGCCGCAATTGCGAGTGCCCGTACCCATTCGCGGGGGACGGCGGCGTAGGTTCCCCCTCATGGCCTGGGACCTGCTCGTCGACCGCGCTGACCTCTCCCGCACGTCGCTCGTCGACGTGCCCGAACCGGTGATCGCCGACGGGCAGGCGCTGCTGAAGGTCGACCGGGTCGGCATGACCGCGAACAACGTCACCTACGCGGTCTTCGGCGACGCGATGCACTACTGGGACTTCTTCCCGGCGAGCGACGGCTTCGGCCGGGTCCCGCTCTGGGGCTTCGCCGAGGTCGTCGCGTCGAAGGCGGACGGCGTCGAGGAGGGCACCCGGCTGTACGGGTACCTGCCGACCTCGAGCCACCTGGTCGTCGAGCCGTCGAAGGTCGACGCGAAGGGCTTCCGGGACGCGAGCGCGCACCGGCAGCACCTGCCGTCGCCGTACAACGGGCTGACGACCACGACGCACGACCCGGCGTACGAGGCGAAGCACGAGGACCT